>JAHDBR010000003.1:88297-91934 GCA_020630295.1 Sphingomonadaceae bacterium | reverse complement strand
ATGCCCAGCCGTTTCAGCTGCTCGCGCTGAACGTCGACCCATTTCTGCGCATATTCGCGGCATTCGGCGCGGAATTCCTTGGGCGGGACTTCCTTCTTGTTCTTCTTTTTCTTGCGGTAGAGTTCTTCCACCTTCCATTCGATCGGCAGACCGTGGCAATCCCAGCCGGGCACGTAGGGCGCATCCTTGCCCATCAGGCTCTGCGTGCGCACGACCGTATCTTTCAATACGTGGTTCAGCGCGTGGCCGATATGCATATCGCCATTGGCGTAAGGCGGGCCGTCATGCAGGATGAATTTCTCGCGCCCTTCGCGGCTTTCGCGCAGCTTTTCATACAGGCCGATTTCTTCCCACCGCGCCTGAATGCCCGGTTCCTTCTGCGGAAGGCCGGCTTTCATGGGGAAATCTGTCTTCGGCAGGAAGACTGTCGGGCGATAATCGCGCTGCTGCGTTTCGTCATTCATAGCGCAAGGCCGTTAACTCAAAGCGGCGCGCAAGGGAACAGCTATTGAACCGTCCTATTCGCGCGCTGCGCGCCTGCGGTCGAGCGCCTCGGCGAGCTGTTCCTCCTCCAATTCGCTGCGGGTGTTGAAATCGGGACGCAGGGCAGGGCCGATGGCGTACATATCATCCACCCACAGCCAGCCGTTGAAGCTGTCAGGCACATCACCCAATTGTTCGGGCAAATCGATGCCGCGCGGCGCGCTCGGCTCGCTCACCGGGCCGATCATAATCATTTCCACGCCGGCTTCTTCCATTCGCGCGATCATGCGGTTGGGCCAGCCGGGCATTATCCATTGGTAATCAAGCGCGATAAAGACCGTCCCGCTGTCGCGGCAGCTTTCGGGAACCACCCCGAACCAGCCAAGCATCGCATAATCTTGCGAGCATTTCTTGGCATCCTGCGTGGTGAAGGCCCATGCATCGGGATATAGTTCCTTCATCCGCCGCACAGGCCCTTCGCCGCCGTAAAACGCGTCCTTATTATAGTCGACGCGGCGGCCTGCCTCTTCCAGTTTTGCAGCCAGCAGATCGGCCTCTGCCGGGTCCTTGCTTTTGAAGTTGAAAATAAACCGCCCGCGCGGTGCGGCAGCGATGCCTTCCGCCAATGTCGGAATTGCGCCGGTATATTTTCCGCGAAAGGGAAAGGTTTTGCCCCCATCCGCCGTATAGCCATAGCCGATATCCAGCGCCTTTAGCTGTGCCAGTGTGAAATCGCGCGTGTCGCCGCTCGCTTCGGTGCGGCAATCTACCGTCCAGTCATGGAACAGCACTATCTCACCGTCGGATGTAGGGGCAATGTCCACTTCGATCATTACCGCACCCGTCTCGCCAGCGCGTTTGATGGAAGCGGCGGTATTTTCCTGAAAGTCATGGACCGGCTGCTCGATACGTGTCGCGGTACAATCATCGCGGCCCAGATCGGTATTGTCATAGGGTTGATACACGCCGCGATGCGCCACCAGTTTCACCGCGCCCTTCGGCGTATCGGCGAGCCAGCTTGCATTGAAGATCGTCAGACCGACGAACAGCAAGGCAAGCACAAAGCCGGTCCGCTTCACCCAAATTCTCATCCCAGCAACCGCCGCGCTTCGTTACAATCCCGCTCCATCTGCTCCATCAGGGCATCGAGCGAATCGAACTTCGCCTCCGGGCGCAGAAAGTGATGGAAGCTGACCTCGATCTCCTGCCCGTACAGATCGCCGGAAAAATCGAAGAAATACGGTTCCAGCAATTCCTTGGGCGGGGTGAATTGCGGGCGGATGCCGATATTGGCCGCGCCTTTCAATTCCTCGCCCGTGGCCAGAATGCGTCCGGTTACCGCATAGATGCCGAAGCGGGGCCGCAAATATGCTTCGACCGAAAGATTGGCAGTCGGATAGCCGATTTCGCGCCCGCGCTTGTCGCCGTGCTGTACGATGCCGCGAATGGCAAAGGGGCGGGTAAGCAATTGTGCTGCTTCCTGCGGATCGCCGCGCCGCAATGCGTCCCTGATCCGGCTGGAAGATATGACATCGGCATCATCGCCAACTGGCCCTACCGTGCGCGTGCGGATGCCGTGCTCCGCGCCGATATCGGCCAGAACCTGCACATTGCCGCCGCGCGCTTTGCCAAAGGTGAAATCCTCGCCTGTCACTACGCCAGCTGCGCCGAGCCGGCCTGCGAGAATATCGCCGATGTAATCCTCTGCAGAAGTTGCCGCCAACTCGCCGTCGAAATGGAACACCAGCATCGCGGTTGCGCCAGCCTCCAGATACAGCTCTTGCCGTTGCTCCAATGTGGTCAGCCGGAAAGGTTCGGCATCGGGTTTGAAGAAGCGCACCGGATGCGGATCGAATGTCGCGACAATTGCCGGGCGGCCTTCTTCACGCGCCCAGCGAATCGCCTCCCCCGCTACTGCCTGATGGCCCTTGTGAAAGCCGTCAAAATTACCCAGCGCAATGATTGCGCCGCGCAGGCTTTCGGGCACACTGTCGCGGTGGTCGAGCCACCTCATTGCGCAGCATCCGATTTAGGAGCGGGCTTCAGCCCGGCGGAAATGACGCGGAGTGCATTTTCGCCCATTACCGCACGGATTTCCGCTTCGGAGAAACCGGCATCCATCAGCGCCTGCGTCACATGGACCAATCCGGCGGTATCGAACCGCACGGTCACTGCACCGTCATAATCGCTACCCAGCGCGACGTGTTCGATCCCGACCAGATCGCGAATATGCATCATCGCTCTGGCAATGGCCGCAGGGGAGGTATCGCATACGGCGCCTTCCCAGTAACCTACGCCGATGATGCCGCCGGTTGCCGCAAGCGCGCGAATTTCATCATCGGTCAGATTGCGGTTTACATCGCAAGTCGCCTGCACTCCGCCATGACTGGACACGACAGGCCGTTCCACAAATTGCAGCAGTTCCGCGACTCCGGCATGGCTGAGATGCGCAATATCAACGATCATCCCCTTGGCTTCCATCCGCCGGACGACATCGCGGCCTAAAGCGGTAAGTCCGCCTTTTTTTTCTCCATGCATCGACCCGGCCAGATCATTATCGAAGAAATGCGTCAGCCCTGCCATGCGGAAACCGGCATCATAGAGCGTGTCAATATTGTCCGGATTGCCCTCCAGATTATGAAGGCCTTCAATGCTCAGCATCGCGCCGGTTTGCTGCGCCCCTCCAGCCCTCGCTTGCAAAGTCGCTTCGATATTCCGGGCAGTCGTGACCTGCTGCAATTCTCCGTCGGACAGGCGAACCGCGCGATCAAGCTTCTGCGCATGAAAAAGCGACCGTTCCAGCAGCGAATTCCATGTGCGCACTGGCTGCAACTGGCCAATCACCAATGCGGTAATATTGTCGCCATCTGCGCTGTTATTGTCATAATTCTGATTGGTGGGCGTTTTGGTCACGCTGGAGAAGACCTGCAACGCCACATTGCCTTGTTGCAGCCGTGGTAAATCCATTTGGCCGCGATCCGCGCGTTCCAGCATATTGCGCTTCCACAGCAGCGTATCTGAATGCAAATCTACGATGGTCAGTGTCGCGTGCAAAGATCGTGCTGCGTCGCTGATTTCAGGCAGCGGCTTGCCGTCAATTACATTCATATCGCGTTCGACATAGGCAGGCGCGAACATAAAAAATGCCGCGCCG
>JAHDBR010000003.1:0-88197 GCA_020630295.1 Sphingomonadaceae bacterium | reverse complement strand
TACATTCATATCGCGTTCGACATAGGCAGGCGCGAACATAAAAAATGCCGCGCCGATCACCACGATCAGAAGAAGGATATTGAGCAGAAGCTTTTTCATGCCGGCACCCGTTCCAATGTGATGAAGGAATAGGCCGGGCGATCATCCTTTGCGTCATGATCTTCCTGCGCGGATATTTCCCATTCCGCCCCGAGCGGCGGCATGAATGTGTCACCTTCATACTCTGCGTGGATTTGGGTCAGCTCAACTTTGTCCGCACGTGGCAGGAAAATATCGTAGATAGCCGCACCGCCAATAACCGAAACAGTCCCGCCGCCAGCAGCCGCCAGCGCCTCGTCAACGGAGCGGACCACTTCGGCCCCTTCGCTGTCCCAGAGTTCTCGGCGCGTCAGCACAATATGCCTGCGTCCGGGAAGGAGGCCGGGCAGGCTTTCGAATGTCTTGCGGCCCATGATCATCGGCGCGTCCATGGTCAGCGCCTTAAACCGCTTCAAATCGGCGGGAAGGTGCCACGGCAAACGGCCATTCTTACCAATCGCGCCATTGGCGGCGCGCGCATAGATAACGACCAATGTCTGTCCGTCTTCGGTCACGTCCATCAATCGCGGCCAATCCGCGTGATGTGGCCCATCTTGCGCCCGTCTCTCGCCTGGTTCTTTCCGTAAAGATGCACGTGGGCGTCAGCTTCTTGCAACGCGTCCAGCGCCTTCGCTGCATCCTTGCCGATAACATTCTCCATCACGATACGCGGCGCGATGGTGGCGGTGTCACCAAGGGGCAGGCCGCAAATTGCGCGGATATGGTTTTCAAACTGGCTGGTGGCGGCACCTTCGATCGTCCAATGACCGGAATTATGCACGCGCGGCGCCATTTCATTGAAGATCGGTCCTTCATGCGTGGCAAAAAACTCGCACGTCAGCACGCCGACATAATTGAGCGCGGCGGCCACATCGCCCGCCAGCTTGCGCGCTTCGTCCAGCTGGGCGGCAACCTGCGCACTCGCGGGCAGAGTGGAGGTGGCCAGAATGCCGTCGGTATGGACATTCTGTGCGCTATCCCAGAAACGGATTTCTCCGTCTTTGCCGCGCACTAGAATGACGGAGAACTCGGCAAAAAATTCGACAAAGCCTTCATAGATTGTCGGCACGTCCGGCACGTTCAGCCCTTCGGCATCGCGGCCCGAATTGATCCGCCACTGGCCTTTGCCGTCATACCCATCGCGCCGCGTTTTCAGAATGCCGGGCGCGCCAATGCGGTCTGTAGCGGAAATAAGATCGTGGGTTGAATCGACTTTTTGATAGGCCGCACACCGCCCGCCCAGCCCTTCAACAAAGCGTTTTTCAGCCAGCCGGTCCTGCGCGGTTTCCAGCGCGCGGGGGTGCGGCGCCATGCGGTCGGCAATCGGGGTGAGAGGGGCGACGGGGACATTCTCAAACTCCCACGTCACAACATCGCATTGCTGCGCAAATGCGGCAATCGCGGGACCGTCGTCATACTTGTTGGCGAAGAAGTCATTACAGACCTGCGCGGCGACGCTGTCTTTTTCCGGCGCATAAACGATGCATTTATAGCCCAGTTGCGCTGCGGAAGCGGCCATCATCCGGCCCAGCTGCCCGCCGCCCAATATGCCGATCGTCGATCCTGATTTTAGCATCAGCCGCTTGCCCCCCAATTCATGCGCGTCAATCAGACGGTCGCTCTGCAACCGCTTCGCTGCGCTCTGTCCGCCACGCAATCAACCGCTGCGCCAGTTCGTCGTCGCTGGTCGCGAGAATGGACGCTGCCAGCAAGCCGGCATTGGTCGCCCCTGCTTCGCCAATTGCCAGCGTCCCCGTAGGAACGCCCGCCGGCATTTGCACGATGGATAGCAGGCTATCCATGCCGGAAAGCGCCTTTGATTTTACCGGCACGCCCAGAACGGGCAGGTGCGTCATCGCGGCAATCATGCCGGGCAAATGCGCTGCGCCGCCGGCGCCGGCAACGATCACTTTGATGCCTTCCCCGGCCGCGGTTTTGGCAAACTCCACCATCCGGTCCGGTGTGCGGTGCGCAGACACAATCCGGACATCTGTTTCAACGCCAAGCTGCTCCAGAACTTGCGACGTGCACTTCATGGTCGGCCAGTCGGACTGGCTGCCCATTACGATAGCTACCTTAGCCGGCATAGTAATCACATATCCTTCAGATAATGGCGTTCGCCGGGCTGCATATCCGCATCGAACTGATAGATAATCGGTTGACCGGTCGGAATTTCAAGACCGGTAATGTCGTCATCGGAAATGCCCGACAGATGCTTGACCAAAGCGCGCAACGAATTGCCATGCGCGGAAATAATCACCGTTTCACCGCTCGCCAGAACTGGCAGAATATCGCTTTCCCAATAGGGAAGCACGCGTTCAATTGTCAGCTTCAGGCTTTCCGTATTGGGGATGTCAATACCGGCATAGCGCGGGTCCTGCGCCAGATCATATTCGCTGCCCGCTTCCATTTCGGGCGGCGGTACATCGAAGCTGCGGCGCCAGATATGGACCTGTTCGTCTCCATGCTTATCCCGCGTTTCCTGCTTGTTGAGGCCGGTCAGCCCGCCATAATGGCGTTCATTCAGCCGCCAGTCCTTGGTCACCGGAATCCACAAACGGTTTGCCTCTCCCAGCGCAAGATTAAGCGTTTTGATTGCGCGGGTTTGAAAGGATGTAAAGGCAACCGTCGGCAGGACATTTTTTGCGGCCATCAGATCGCCTGCCGCTTTGGCTTCTGCGATGCCTTTCTCGGTCAGATCAACATCCCACCATCCGGTGAAGCGGTTTTCCAGATTCCATTGGCTTTGGCCATGACGGACGAGAATGAGTGTCGGCAAATTTGTGCTCCTGAGCGGTCGGGCTTGATTGCATGGGCGTGATCCAATGGATCATCAGCAATTGAGAGCACCATTAGCTAGCTTTCAGCGCCCCGTTTGGAAAGTGATTCTTACGGCGTTTCCGCGCCATTCCCGCCATTTTCATTCCCGGATGTGCCATCCATTTCCCGCGCCTGGCTTTTTCGGCGGCGCAAATTCTCGCGCAGCTTCGCCGCCAGCCGCTCTTCGCGGGTCAGCTTTTTCGTACCGGATTCAGGTGTGTCAGCCATTTGGCAACCTATTGCGGGTAAGTGGCAATTGCTCAAGCCCGTTTAGTTAAAGTCGGCTTGACTTTCCCGCGCCCGCCGACAATAGGGCGCGCCTTGATCGGTACGCTGCTGTAGCTCAGTGGTAGAGCGCGTCATTGGTAATGACGAGGCCGGGAGTTCAATTCTCCCTAGCAGCACCATCAACCCCCACACCTAGTACCAGTTTGCCGCAGGCCATTGGCGGGCCGCGTTTTATTGTCGCGCTGCGCCGCGAAGATCGCTGACAAAGTTTTCGGTCCAGCCGTGGATGTCGTCATTGCGCACCGTGTCTGCCAAGATGTCATAGCGGCGTTTGCGTTCTTCGCGCGGCATATCAAGTGCGGTGCGAATTGCTCTGGCCAGATTGTCCGGACTGTGCGGATTGACCAGAATAGCCTCTTTCATCTGATGCGCGGCGCCTGCAAATTCGGAAAGGATCAATACGCCCGGATCTTCGGGATCCTGAGCCGCAATATATTCTTTGGCGACCAAATTCATTCCGTCGCGCAGCGGCGTTACCAAGCAAATCTTCGCTGATCGGAAGAAGCCGCATAATTCGGCCAGACTGTGCCCGCGGTTCACATAGCGGATCGGGACGATATCGACTTCAGACCGTGCGCCATTGATCTGGCCCGTCTTCTGTTCCAGCTCTGCGCGGATCTGCTGATAGCTGCCAACATCTTCGCGGCTAGGCGGTGCAATCTGGATGAATACAAGATCGCGCACGCGGTCAGGGTTCTGGTCAAAAAAGCGCGAAATGCCGTCAATGCGTTCGGGTAGGCCCTTCGAATAATCAAGCCGGTCAACACCGATCATGGCCGTCCGGTCGCGGGTGCTTGCCAGCATACGCTGCGCCGCCTGTTCCGCCTCGGCTGTCGCACCTTGGGTCTGGATATGATCCCAATCCACCCCGATGGGATAGGCGCGCGCGTGCGACACGTGGCCCTCAAACCGGATTTCGCCGGTATCTTCATTCACGTCCGCGCCCAGTTCCTTGGCGCAATAATGCAGAAAGCTGCCGAGCCATTCGTCGGTCTGGAAGCCGATGACATCATATTCCAGCATCGTCCGGACCAGCCGCTCGTGATAGGGCAGCGACACGAACAGGCGGGCGGGCGGCCATGGAGTGTGCAGGAAGAACCCGATCCGGTTTTTCAGCCCGCGCGATCTCAGCCGTTCGCCGAGTGGCAGCAAATGATAATCATGCACCCAGATTAAATCATCCGGTTCGATCAGCGGCGTAACGCTTTGCGCGAAATGTTCGTTGACCCGTTCGTATCCCTTGCCGAATTCGTTTTCATATTCGGTCAGATCCAGCCGGTAGTGAAACAGCGGCCATAGGGTCGAATTGGCATAGCCGTTATAATATTCGTCAATATCATGGGCGCTGAGATCGATGGTCGCGGTGGTTACACCGTCATTATTATTCAGCTCGATATGACGGGTGGTTTCCTCGGCCTCGTTACCGGACCAGCCAAACCAGATGCCGCCGAATTTCTTCAGAGCCGAATTGAGCGCCCCGGCCAGTCCGCCCTGCGCGCCTGCGGCACCGCGTGCCTTGGCCACGGCGACCCGGTTCGAGATGATGACGAGGCGGCTCATGTCTGTTTCATCTTATATCGCTCCATTTGCGCGACAGCAGGCCTGCGCAGTTGATCACCCCTACCAACGAATATGTCTGCGGAAAGTTGCCCCATAACTCGCCTGTTTCGAAATCCAGATCTTCGGACAGCATTCCCGAGCCGGTCCGGTGGCTCAGCATGGCCGTGAAGATGCCGCAGGCTTCTTCGTTGCGCCCGGCCAGATGCAGCGCCTCGATCAGCCAGAAGGTACAGACGTTAAACGCCGTTTCGGGCAGGCCGAAATCATCTTCCGAAGCATAACGCAGCATATGCTCCCCGCGGCGGAGGGTCTTTTCGATCGCGGCGAATGTGCTTTTGAAGCGCGCATCCTCCGGTTTCAGGAAACGCAGTTCGACCATCTGCAGCAGGCTGGCATCCAGATAGTCGCTTTCAAAGCTAGCGCCGTAATGCTGACCGTCTTCGACCCAGGCTTCTTTTTCGATTCTGGCGCGGATCGTTTCGGCACGCTCGCGCCAGTGGGTTGCACGGTCAGCCTTGCCCATATGTTCGGCTACATTGGCCAGCCGGTCGCACGCTGCCCAGCACATGACCGCAGAATATGTGTGCACTTCTTGCCGGGTGCGAAATTCCCACAATCCGGCATCGGGCTGATCGTGCATCGCCCATGCCATATCGCCAACCTCTTCAAGACTGGCGAAATCACTTTCGTCGGCCATGCGCAGCAGGCGGTGGTCAAAAAATGCCTGTGCTGTTGGCAAGACTATCTGCCCGTAACAGTCGTGCTGGACCTGTTTGTAGGCGGCGTTACCGATCCTGACCGGACCCATACCGCGATAGCCGGACAATTCGTCGGCAAAGCTCTCATGCAGTTCGCTTTCGCCCATCACTGAATAAAGCGGCTGAATTTGCCCGCCTTTGGCGCCGTCGATAATATTGCGCAGATAGGCGAGGTATTTTTCCAGCACGTCGAGCGCGCCCAGGCGGTTGAGCGCCTGCACAGTGTAATAGGAATCGCGTATCCAGCAGTACCGGTAATCCCAATTGCGTTCGCTGCCCGATGCCTCTGGAATAGAGGTGGTCAATGCCGCCACAATCGCGCCGGTTTCTTCATGCTGGCACAGTTTCAGCGCAATCGCGCAGCGGATTACATCCTCCTGCCATTCCAACGGCAGATGCAGGCCGCGCACCCAATGCTTCCAATAGCGCATGGTGCTTTGATCCATCCGCCGCAATTCGGACCGCAAATTGCCGACAAACGGCTCGTCAGGGCCGAGGAAGAAATGCTGGTCACTTTCCACCCGGTATGCGCGGCCTTCCAGAATATAGCCGACCGGGGCATCGGTACTGAGCCGCATCGCCTGATCACCCATCAGATAGCGGATGTGATTGGTACCGTTTGTATGTTCCGCAATTCCGGCTCCGTAATCATGCATCGGACGGAGCACGACCTTGATTCTGGGAGAGCCAGCCACGGGCCGCACAATCCGGATAAAGGCAACCGGGCGGTACATTCTGCCTGAACTTTCGAAGCGGGGGCAGAAGTCGCGGATTTCTACGGCGCTGCCGTCCTGTGCTTCCAGACGAGTGACTAGAATGGCGGTGTTGCGTTCGTAATGCTGGCTGGAGCCCGTCTGCCCTTCCAGTTCGAAACGCCAGACACCCTGATCGGGCTTTTGCCCATTGAGCAACGCGCAGAACACAGGGTCCCCGTCCACCCGCGGCACGCAGCCCCAGACCAGACCAGCGTTGCGGTCAATCAGCCCGCTGACCTGACAATTGCCAATCGGCCAAAGGTCCAGATCCTGGCCCGCAGCGCTGCCGCTCTGCGCGCTGTTTGCCGGTTCCGGCGGGATTACAAGTTCAACCATTGATGGACATCTTTCACATTCTGGAGCCGGTATTTTGCATTGTCGGAAAGGCGGTCACCAACTGCAATTCCGCAGCCGCCCGCGTCCCGCGCGGCGATAAAGCCGTCTTCATCGGTCACATCATCGCCGATAAATATCGGCATCGACCCCGCAAATGCAGGGGTTTGCATGAATAGCCGGACTGCCGCGCCTTTATCGGCGCCGGGCCGGACCAGCTCGATCACACATTTTCCCGATTTCGCGGCAAGGCCGGCTTCATCAGCAATGCTTTGCGCTGCGCCGATTATGGCTGGGCCGTGTTGCGGACAGCTGCGGTAATGCAGCGCTGCGCCGTGCCGTTTACGCTCCATCAACGCGCCATATTGCGCGGAAATTTCGCGCAAGCTGCCGAGCGTTTCATCGGATAATGGCTGCGGCGCCGTGCCCAAGGCTTGGCCTGCCGCATCTACAGGCTCCGCTCCGTGCGAGCCTGCACGGGCAATGGCCAGGGGCCCGATATGCGCCTCGATATTGTCCAGACCGCGTCCCGATACCAGCGCCAGCCGACCTTCCAAGACCTCGTCCAGACGCTTAAGCCGATCTGCGAGATCGCGCGGCACCGCAATGTCTTCAGGTCCCGCCGCGATCTCGATCAGCGTCCCGTCAAAATCCAGAAACAAAGCCGGCGGCGTCCCGTCTCCGAAATCGGCAAGCGGTGGAGGCGGCGGCAAGGCGGGCAAATCCATAATGCATCTCTAAGCATCATTGGCGTGCGTTGTAACCTATTATGCAAAGCTATGCATTGAAGCGTATCAATTTGCCGGATGTGTGGCGGTTCCGTGCCGCAGCCACACGGCCGCATTGATCGCGGCCAATATGCCGATAGCCAGCCAGAACGTCATGCCAATGTCTCCGCTGGCAAGGCCAATGGGGGAGAAAAGCAGATAAGTCGCGATGACCAGAGATACCAGCAGGACCGCTGTCGGAACCGCGCCGCGCCATGGTGTCAAATCAACCTTGGCCGTGTGCCGGACAGGTTCTGCGGTGCGCGGGCGAAGACGGCTGGCAACCAGCAGGATACCCATCTCGATCACGAACAGCACGCCATATAGGTGGATGAAATGCAGGTCTATTGCATCGCTGAACACAAACCGGATCAGACCGTAAGCGATAACATGGAACACAATCACCAGCTTTGCGCCAATTGCGGGAACGCGCCGGGTGAACAATCCGGCCAGCACGATGGTGACAATCGGGATGTTATAGAAGCCGGTGAAAATGCGGATGATTTGCCACAATCCGTCCGGCGCGAAATATAGTAGCGGCGCGACGGCAAAGGAAAATAGCGCCACGCCGGCACTGGCCCATTTGGCTACTTTCACGACCGCGTTTTCGGATAATGGCTTGCCGCCGCGCATCGCGGGAACAATGTCGAGGCAGAAAAGCGTCGCCGCGCTGTTAATGAGCGAATTGAACGAACTGAATACTGCGCCCAGCAGCACGGCCAGGAACAGCCCCATCAGCCAGACGGGCAGCAAGTCACGCACCAATTGCGGATAGGCAAGGTCAATCGTGGCCAGGCCGGGGCCATATAGGTGAAATGCGATAATGCCGGGGATCATCATGATAAACGGCACCAACACTTTGAAGAAACCGGATAGCAGCACGCCCTTCTGCCCTTCGGCCAAAGACTTTGCCGCCAGCGTGCGCTGGATGACATATTGGTTGGTGCACCAGTAAAACAGATTGGCGATAATCATCCCGGTAAACAGCGTGCCAAAGGGGGTGGGATCGTCGGCAGCGCCGATAGCGTTCAGCTTCTCGGGATGGTCGCTGGCGATGCGTGTCAACCCGTCCAGAAACGCGCCGCCGCCCATCGCATATATGCCCAGCACCAGCACCAGCGTGCCGACAACGAGCAAGCCGATGCCGTTGATGGTGTCAGAGATTGCAACGGCTTTCAGCCCGCCGAACACAGCATAGATCGCGCCGGTCAGGCCGATCACCAGCACCATCGCCACAAGGGCCGGGAATTCGCCGATGCCGAACAGCTCCGGCACGTCAAAAATCTTCATGACTGCGATGGAGCCGGAATAGAGAACTGACGGAATGGTCACCAGTCCGTATCCCAGCAGGAACAAGATGGCCGACATTTGCTGGACCTGCACATCGTACCTGTCGCGCAGAAATTCGGGCAGAGTGGTAAATGCGCCTGCAAGATAGCGGGGCAGGAAAATCAGCGCCATCACAATGGTCGAAATGGCGGCCGTTACCTCCCACGCCATGCTGGACATATTATATCCGTAGGCAGAGCCGTTCAGCCCTATCAGCTGTTCGGCGGACAGGTTGGTTAGAAGTAGCGAGCCAGCGATGAATATCCCGCCCAGACCTCTGCCAGCCAGAAAATACCCGTCGCTGCTGGACGTGGTGCCGCGCGTCATCCGCCACGAAACAAACGCTACCAGGCCCATAAAGAACAGGCAGCTTCCCAATGTCAGCGTAAGGCTTTGCGTGTCCAGCGTATCTCTCCCGATCCCCTAATACTGACCTTGCCAGCTTTCTCTGCGCGGGCAATAGGCAAATACGCACAGCTTATTGAGGAACGCCCGATGGATTTCAGCCTGACCCAGCAGCAATTGGAACTGCAGGACGCCGCGCGGAAATTCGCGCGTGCGGAATTGCCCGATCTGGCCCGTCAGCTGGAGAAGGATGATACGCCAGTCCCGCACGACATGGTCCGGCGGTACGGAGAGCTGGGCTTTCTGGGTATCAATTTGCCCGAACAATATGGCGGAATGGGGCTGGGCCATCTCGAAGCATTGCTGGTGCTGGAAGAATTCGCCCAGATATCGGTCGCGGTCGCCTTTCCGGTGTTCGAGGCGCTGACCGGCCCCGTGCGCACGATTGAGCAGTTCGGCACTGATGCGCTCAAGGCCAAGATATTGCCGGAAGTCATCAGCGGCGAAAAAATCGTTGCTGTCGCCATGTCAGAACCGGGCGCGGGAACTGCGCTGACCGATCTGACGACCACCGCGAAGGTGGATGGCGATACGATCACGCTGAACGGCCAAAAACGGTGGAGTTCGGGTGCGGGCCATTCGGATTATTACATCACCTATTGCCGGTTCGACGGTATCGAGGGCGCTAAGGGTGTCGGCGCGGTCCTGGTGGAAAAAGAGGATGATGGCGTCAGCTTCGGCAAGCCCGAAGAACTAATGGGATTCCGCGGCATTCCTTCGGCGGATATGTTCCTCGATGATGTGCGCGTTCCGCATGGCAATCTGATTGTCGGCGCGGGCGGATTTGGCAAATTGATGAGCGCATTCGGGCTGGAACGCTGCGGCAATGCCACAATGGGGCTGGGTGTGGCGGCGGCTGCGCTGGAAGATGCGCTGGCATATACGCAAGAGCGCGAGGCTTTCGGCAAACCTATCGTCGATTTTCAGGCGGTGCAGATGAAGCTGGCGGAAATGGCGATGCAGGTGGATGCGGCGCGCCTGCTGATCTGGCGTGCAGCCTCCAATGCGATGAAACCGGAAAATGGCGGTCTGCCGACGGTCTATGAAAGCTCGCTTGCCAAATGCTTCTCCAACGAGATTGTCCGCGAAGTGACGCAATTGGGCGTGCAGGTGATGGGCGGCTATGGCTATTCAAAGGAATATCCGATGGAGCAGCGGCTGCGTGACGGCTTCGCATGGGGCATCGCTGGCGGGACCACCGATGTGCAGAAAACCAATATTACCGCAGCCATGATCGGGCGCCGTTTTAACCAACGCGGATAGGTCTGCCTGACAGGATTGAATGCGCGGTGGCGAAGGCGGGATTAGCTTGCCAAAATCCGGCGCGATATTAGGGTGGCGGCTATGACCGATACTGAAGACGGGCTGACCCCGCTCCACCCCAACCATGTCAAAGTCACACGGATTGTCGCGTTTCTTTTCGCGCTGCCATTTGTGATTGGCGCCATCGTGCTGGAAGTGGTCGATGTGCTGCCTTTCGGCGTATTTGTGGTGCCGGTGGTGCTGGTGGCGGCTTTCCTAGTTATCCGTGTGCCGCTGCGCCGCTATCATGCGCGCGGTTTTGACATGGCAGGGGACCGGCTGCGTGTGGTGCGGGGCATTTTGTTCCGGTCGGACACGGTGGTTCCGTTTGGCCGTATCCAGCATATTGATGTTAATCAGGGACCGCTTCAGCGCGCATATAATATCGCTACGCTGACTGTGCACACGGCGGGTACGCATAATGCGTCGGTGCATCTGCCGGGTCTTGCCAATGAAGATGCGCTGGCCATGCGCGAAACAATACGCGCGCATATCAAACGCGATACGATGTGAGCCGCAACGTGACGGATGAGCATTCCATGCAGCAGGCAGGCGGCCCTGAACCGGTTATAGCCGACACTGGTCTGGAGCCTAAGCGGACGGACCCGCTCAGCTTTGCGGTGCGCGCGGTTGCCAGCCTGCAAAATGCAATCGTGCCAATGATTGCGGTCTATTTCGCCACTAATGACGAACCATGGGCCTTTGCCGCCGCGCTGGGTATCGGGGCGCTGATTGCGGCGCTTTCGGCGGGCGGGGCATATCTGACCTGGCGGCGGCTGACTTATACTGTCGGGGCCGAGGATATTCGCGTGGAGAGCGGGATTTTGTCCCGTGCGGCGCGCTCGGTTCCCTATGAACGGATACAGGATGTCAGCCTGGAACAGAGCCTGATCCCGCGCTTCTTCGGTCTGGTGCAGGTGAAGTTTGAAACCGGCGCGGGCGGCGGAGAGGATCTGGCGCTGAGTTTCCTGTCCGAGGAAGAGGGTGAACGGCTACGCGAAGTGATCAAAGCCCGCAAACAGGGCGTTACCGCCGCGGATCCACGCAGTGCTGCGGCAGAAGCCGAACCAGAAGCGGATGTCTTGTTCGCGATGGATCAAAAGCGCCTGTTTACCTTTGGCATATTCGAATTCTCTCTGGCGGTTTTTGCCGTTCTGGCGGGTGCCGCCCAATATGCTGACACGTTTATCGGCATAGAGCTGTGGGACGCTGATTTATGGGGCGAATGGCTTGACGGGCCGACAAGCTGGATTGCCGATCTTGGCCCTATGGCGCAGATTATCAGCGCATTGGCAGGGTTGCTGACGCTGATTGTGGTGGGCTCCGTTACCGGACTGATCAAGACATATTTGCGCGATTGGGACTTCCGGCTGGAACGCAGTGAAAAGGGCTTTCGCCGCAGGCGCGGCTTACTGACCAAAACGGATGTGGTGATGCCCATTCACCGCGTTCAGGCCATCAAGCTGGGCACCGGCTTTTTGCGCCGCTGGTTCGGGTGGTACGGATTGAAATTCGTCAGTCTAGCGCAGGATAGCGGGTCGGCCAGCCACGATGTTGCGCCGTTCGGAAAGATCTCCGAACTTGGCCCGATTGCGCAGGTTGCAGGTTTTGCGATTGAATCTGATGCCGGTACGAAGTGGCATCGCGGCAGCCGCAAATACCGCGTGGACAGCGCGATCATCGAATTGCTGTTTCTTGCAATCATCGCAGCCGGCGTTGCCGCCGGTTTGTTCTTTTCCGAAGCTGCCTCCCCCGCGTGGGCGTTTTTGATTCTGGCCTTGGGCGGATTGCTTTTCGCGCGTCAGCTATTCCTTTGGCGGTTTGACTATAATGCGGTCGACAGCCGTTTTCTGTTTGTCAAACAGGGCTGGCTTGCGCCCAAGCTGGATGTTGCCTCTCGCGTTAAATTGCAATCTGCCGAAATCGCGCAAGGCCCGATTTCCCGTCGCCGCGGCTATGCCACATTGAAGCTGGGTCTGGCGGGCGGTGCTTTGCAGATCGAAGGCCTGCCGAAAGTCCGTGCGCTGGAACTGCGCGAAGCGATAATGGCCAGCATCGCGCAAACGGATTTCTCCGAACTGGCAGGTTAGGCGCGCAGATCGGCCCAGCTCGGGTTCTGATCGAACTTCTTTTCGACATAGGAACATTGCGGCACGATTTTAAAGCCGTGTTCGCGGGCATCCGCCACCAGAGCGTCGACCAGATGCGCCGCTACGCCGCGCCCGCCAATCTCGCGCGGTACCAAAGTGTGTTCCGCAACGCGGGCTCCATCCCGCTCTACCCAAGTGAGTTTGCCGATGGCTTTGGTGCCTTCAATATGGGCGTGATACTCACCCTCTGCTCCGCCGCCGTGGCGGGTAATGGTCAGGCCTTCGATGGTTCTGTCGTTGCTCACAATAAATCTCCTTCTTGCGCTTAACGCGCCAGTGCGTAAGGGCGTTCCTATATGAGTACTCCGATGCAATTCCTGTCAGACAATGCGGCTTCCGTTCACCCGAAATTATGGGACGCGATGCGGGCAGTCGATGCGCCTGACGCACCCTATGACGGTGATGCGGTTTCGGCTCGGCTGGACGCCGCATTCGGCGAAATGTTCGGGCGCGAATGCGCGGTGCTGTGGGTGGCAACCGGCACGGCCGCAAATTGTCTGGCGCTGGCCAGCATGGTGCAGCCGCATGGCGGGGTCGTGTGTCACCGCGAAGCGCATATTGAAATGGATGAAGGCGGCGCGCCGGGGTTTTATCTGCACGGTGCAAAGCTGCTGCTGGCAGAGGGGGAAAGCGCAAAACTGACACCTGACAATATCCGCGCTGTGATCGACCCGATCCGCGATGATGTGCATCAGGTGCAGCCGCACGCAATTTCTATTACGCAGGCCAGCGAATATGGCTGCGTCTACCAGCCGCAGGAAATTGCCGCGATTGCGGCATTGGCGAAAGAGCGCGGGCTGGGCCTGCATATGGACGGCGCGCGGTTTGCCAATGCCTGCGCATTTCTGGGCGGCTGCGCGGCAGACGCTGCGGGAGCGGTTGACGCGCTGAGTTTTGGCTGTGTGAAAAATGGCGGAATGAGCGCCGAGGCGATTGTGTTCTTCGACACCGGAATGGCCGAAGCGGCGCGGTACCGGCGCAAGCGTGCCGGACATTTGCAAAGCAAAGGCCGCTATCTGGCGGCGCAATTGCTGGCGATGGTGGAAGATGATCTGTGGCTCTCCAATGCGCGGGCGGCCAACAATGCGGCACAGGAAATCGCATCTGCTGCAGGCGAACGCCTGATGCATCCGGTGCAGGCAAACGAGATATTTCTCAGATGCACATCAGAGGAACGAGATGTCCTGCGGAGTGCAGGCTTCGAGTTCTACGATTGGGGCATTGATGCGGCGCGGCTGGTGACGGCATGGAACACGCCGCAGGATCACGCGCTGGCGCTGTCCAAAGCCATCGCTGCTTTATGAGCCAGTCACAATGACGAGCGACAAGCCGCACACATTATTGCGCCCGCAGATCGCGGTTCCCTTTATCATTGTCGCTCTGATCTGGGGTTCGACATGGTATGTGATTACCGGCCAGATCGGCGATGTTCCGGCGAGCTGGTCAATCGCGTGGCGTTTTGCCTTGGCGACACCCGCGATGTTTCTGGTTGCGCTGGTGATGGGCAAAAGCCTGAAGATCGGCCGCGCCGGACATATGCTGGCCGTGTTTATCGGGCTGACCCAGTTCTGCCTCAATTTTAACTTCGTCTACCGCGCCGAATTACATCTGACATCGGGCGTAGTAGCCGTAATGTTCGGGCTGCTAATGGTGCCCAATACGCTATTTGGCCGCGTAATCCTCGGTCAGCCAGTGACGCTGCGGTTCCTGCTGGGCAGCGGCGTGGCGATTGCAGGCATTGCGATGCTGTTATGGCATGAGGCGCGGCTGTCACCGCTTGGCGGGAATGTAGGGCTGGGCATTTTGCTCGCGATTGGCGGTATATTGGCAGCCTCCATTGCCAATGTGGTTCAGGCCAATGAGACGGGCCGCAAATTGCCGATGGTCAGCTTGCTTGCCTGGTCAATGCTATATGGCACGATTATCGATTTCGGCCTGGCTTGGGTCACCGCCGGTCCGCCGGTCTTCCCTGATCGCTGGGAATATTGGGCGGGCATCGCATGGCTGGGGCTGGCGGGTTCGGTTGTCACATTCCCGCTATATTACACAATCGTTCGCGAGATTGGCGCGGCGCGCGCGGCGTATAATTCGGTGCTGGTCATTATCGTGGCGATGTTGATTTCGACCTTTGTCGAAGGATACCAGTGGTCCTTGCTGTCCGCTTCTGGCGCGGCATTGGCTCTTTCAGGAATGATCCTGGCCCTGCGCGCCAGGAAGAATTAAAGCAGGCCGCGCAATCCTGCGCGGTAGTCCGCATATTGCGGCGTCCAGCCCAGCACACGCTTGGCCTTGCCATTGGCGACGCGGCGGTTTTCAGCATAGAACCCCAGTGCCATCTCGGACAGATTGGCCTCCTCCAGTGTTTGCAAGGGCGGAGGCTCTAAACCGAGCAGAGCGCAGGCTTCCTCGATCACTTCGTTTTGCGGGCATGGCAGATCATCTGAAAGATTATATGCCCCCGCCGGCGCATCCAGCCCGGCGATCACCCCGCTCACGATATCATCGACGTGAATACGGCTAAACACCTGCCCGGGCAGGTCGATGCGGTTTGCCTTGCCCGAACGGACGCGGTCAAATGCGCTGCGGCCCGGTCCGTAAATGCCGGGCAGACGAAACACGCGGGCTTCCATGTCGAGCCACCGCTGGTCGCATTCTGCCCGCGCTGTTCGTCTGCCTGTTCCGGTAGCGGCGCTTTCATCGACCCACGCACCATCTGCATCACCATAAACGCCGGTGGAGGACAGATACCCGATCCAGTTTTGCGTGATGTCACTGCCATAGCGGTCCAGCACCGGATCGCTGCCCGATTCTGGCGGGACGGAGGACAACACATGGCTCGCCCGCGTCAACGCGTCGCGCACCGCCGCGCCATCTCCGAAATCCACATCGCCTGCGCTGCCCGTCGCCTCGACCACCCAGCCGCGCTGACGCAACTGACCGGCCAGCCGCTTGGCTGTGTAGCCGAGGCCGAAGATCAGCAGATGGCTCACTCGTCTACAGGCTCCATATCCAGATAACCTTCTTCGGGCACCAAAATCTGAGCATCCGGCACATTGTCAGCCTTCCACTGCATGGACCGGCGGACCCGGTTTTCGCCTGACGGGTGTGTGAAAAATAAAAATTCTTCCACCGCGCCGGGTTCGATCTTGCGATATTCGCTCAGCCGCATCGCCGCACGCGCGAAACCGTCAGGTTCTTTAGCGGCCTCCAGCCCGAACGCATCGGCCTCGTTTTCTTGCACGCGGGTGATGTTGTTGAATGCAGGTGTTGCCAGCATGAAATAAACTGACAGCACAATTCCGAGAACGGGCAGCGAGGCAGGGTCGCCAATATCGCGCACGCCCCACTTCTCGCCGTAGCGGGCAATCAATGCGGGCGCAGCGCGGCTGGCTACAAACAGACCCAGCCCGATGACAATCAACATCATGATGACCCGCCACCAGCCGTGATTGAGCTTATAATGCCCCAATTCGTGACCCATCACCGCGACGACTTCTTCCTCGGTGGTGCGTTCCAGCAGATTGTCATTCAGCGAAATGCGGATGGTTGGCCCGATGCCCGAAACATTGGCCGAAACGCGCTTATGCTGCTTCGATTGGTCGAACACATAAATATTGTCTGCCGGCACGTCATAGGCATTCGCCATAGTCACGATCCGGTCACGCAGCGGCCCGTCTTCCATTTCGGTGTAAGAATTAAACAGCGGTGCGATAAATACCGGTGCAATCAACAGGCCGATCAGCAGGAAGAAGCCGAGCACACCTGTGCCCCAAAGCCACCAACGCCGCGGAGAGCGGCGGATGACTGAATAGATAAGGGCTATCAGAAGCGGGCCCACCACCAGCGAAATAGCCAGTGAAATCAGCCCTTCGGCAAACCATGCGCCAAATGTCTGATCGAGCAGATTATACTCTTTCTCGCGGAAGAAGTCGGTATAAATGCTCCACGGCAGGCTTATCACCCAGCCCACGGCAGCATAAAGCAGCGCGGTCAGCCAAGTGACCATAAATGGACGTTTGAAAAACCGCTCTCCCAAATCGCGAAAGCTGGCGGTTAGTCTGAATTTCAGGAACAACCAGTCAACCAGAACGGCAAACAGCGTGCCGAACAAGATCAGCCAATAGCCGCCTTCGAAATACGCGTCCGAACTTTCGCGTGCTGCGCCTTGCAATGTGTCCAGATAGACGCGCGTTGCAGTCTCTACATCGAAAGCGGTTGCAACGCCCGGTGCAGTTCCGGCCAGTAAGTCAAACATCACGTTCCCCCCTAATATGCCAGAACTGCTGTTGCGTTGATGCGGCCCTGTCAACGGGGCATTGCGACGAATGAACCGAAACGCTCGATCAGCGTTGTTGATACTAGACGCTAGAGATGGAGCATTTACAGACACCCTATGGATATTGCACGCACCCCTGCCGCGCCCGAGGGCAATCCCGAAATGGCTGATGCCGCGATGGAGCCTAAACAGCCGCCCGTCATTCGGCGCGAGGATTACAAGCCGTTTGAATGGCTGGTGCCGGAAACGCATCTCCATTTTGCGCTTGGAACTGCCGCGACCACAGTCACCGCGCGCCTGTCGGTAGAACGCAATCCTGCGGCTGAGGCATCAAGCGTTATTCGTCTGAACGGTGACGGCATACAGCCCGCATCCATCGAAGTGGATGGCGGCAAGAATGATAATTGGGAGATGGACGGGGGCGACCTCCTGCTCACTTTGCCCGGCGCGAAGCACGACATCACAATCGTCACTGAAATTGATCCGTCGTCGAACAGTCAGCTGATGGGACTGTTCGCCTCTAACGGAATGCTGTGCACTCAATGCGAGGCGGAGGGGTTCCGGCGAATTACGTTTTTCCCTGACCGGCCCGATGTGCTGTCAGTATATACTGTGCGGATGGAAGCGCCGAAAGCGGAGTTTCCGGTTCTGCTGTCGAACGGCAATCTTGTGGATCAAGGCGGCGGTGATGCGGCGTCACAAGGCGCCGGATCGCACTGGGCCGGATCGCACTGGGCCGAATGGCACGATCCGTGGCCCAAACCGTCCTATCTCTTCGCACTGGTCGCGGGTGATCTGGTGGCGAACAGGGACAGCTTTACCACCATGTCGGGCCGCGAGGTTGAACTGGCTATCTATGTTCGTGATGGTGATCTGGACCGGACCGGCCATGCGATGGAATCGCTGATCAAATCGATGAAATGGGACGAGGAAACCTTTGGCCGCGAATATGATCTGGACGTCTACAACATCGTAGCGGTCAGCGATTTCAATATGGGTGCGATGGAGAATAAGGGCCTCAACGTCTTTAATACCAAATACGTTCTGGCCGATCCGGAAACCGCCACTGACGGCGATTTTGACGGGGTCGAAGGCGTTATCGCACACGAATATTTTCACAATTGGTCGGGCAACCGGATTACCTGCCGTGACTGGTTCCAGCTCAGCCTGAAAGAAGGCTTCACGGTGCTGCGCGACCAGCTGTTCAGTCAGGATATGCAGGGCGAGGCGGTCAAACGGATCGAGGATGTGCGCATTTTGCGCTCGGTCCAGTTCCCCGAGGATTCCGGCCCGCTCGCGCATCCGATCAGGCCCGACAGTTTCCGCGAAATATCCAATTTCTACACTTCGACCGTTTATAATAAGGGTGCCGAAGTTATCCGCATGATGCGCACTATGTGCGGTCCGGAGGCGTTCCGTAAAGGCACCGATCTGTATTTTGAGCGGCATGACGGAGAAGCCGCCACCTGCGAAGATTTCATCACGGCGATGGAAGACGGTGCAGGACTGGATCTAAGGCAGTTCCGCCTGTGGTATTCACAAGCAGGAACACCGAAAATCGAGGCGGCGCTGTCCTTCGATGGCGCATCCGCCAAGCTTGATCTGAAACAGACCGTTCCGGCAACACCCGATCAACCCGGCAAACAGCCGATGCCCATTCCGCTGAAGATTGCTCTGTTTGACCGCGCCACAGGTACACATGAAGGCGAGCAATTGATCGTCTTTGACACCCATGCACAGTCGTTCACGTTTGACGGTTTCAGCCAGCAGCCTGTGCTCTCGATCAATCGCGGCTTCTCGGCACCGGTGACGGTTGAGCGAGATGTATCGGATGAAGATCTGGTTTTTCTGGCCGCCAAGGATGACGATCCATTTGCCCGCTATGAAGCGATGCAGGATCTGTTCGTCCGGCATCTGACCGCAGCTTCTTCCGGCAGTCTTGATGACAGTGCACGTGCACAGGCCCGCGAATCAATTGCCGAAGCGTTTGGCGCTATTCTGCAAGACGCATCACTGGACGATTCCATGCGCGGGGAATTGATGATGCTGCCGGGCCAGACATATCTGGCGGAACAGCAATTGATTTCCGACCCTGCGCAAATCCATGCCGAACGTGAAGGATTGAAAGCATGGCTTGGCGCAGAATTTGAAAGCGAGCTGGCCGCGATCCACAGCCGCGTTTCGGGTATTGCCTATGGCCAGACAGCCGCATCACGCGGTGCGCGCAAGGTAAAGACACAGGCGCTGGTCTATCTGGCGGCAAGCGCGCCCGAACGGGCAGCTGAAATGGCGGCGCGGCAATATGACGGCGCGGACAATATGACCGACCGGCAAGGTGCGCTGATGGTGCTGACCGGCCTGCGCAGTGCAGCGCGGACGGACAAGCTGATTGATTTCCACCGGCGATATACGGGCAATGAACTGGTGATCGACAAATGGTTCGCGCTGCAGGCATCTTCGCTGAATCCCAATGCGCTCGATCATGTGAAGGCGCTGGCCGAACATCCCGACTTTACCCTGCGCAACCCCAATCGCGTGCGTTCGCTTTATATGGCCTTTGCCGGTAACCCTCACGCATTCCACGCAGAATCGGGTGAGGGGTACCGAATAATCGCTGATCTGATTCTGGCTCTGGACCCGATAAATGCGCAGACTGCTGCGCGGTTTGTCCCGTCGCTGGGGCGCTGGCGCAGGATCGAGCCGCAACGGGCAGCGCTGATGCGTGCCGAGCTTGAGCGGATTGCGGCGACTGAGAACCTGTCACGCGATACGTTCGAGCAAGTTACGCGGTCCTTGGGATAAGATGCCGGATCAGGTTGCGATATATTCCGCCAGCGTATTGGAAGGCACCCCGCACGGTTTCCTTGGGCGAACGGGAGGCTTTTCATCTGGCAGCTCGGCTCTGGACGGTTTGAACGTTGGCTCCGGTTCAGCGGATGACACCTTGAAGATTCGGGAAAACCGGCAGCGTGCCTGCGATGCGGTAATGCCGGGAGGGCGACTGGCGGCACCAGTTCAAGTGCATTCTGCGATAGCGGTTACGGCAGATCACGGATGGAATGCGAAGGACCGGCCGGAGGCGGACGCGGTGGTAACTGCCACGCCCGGGGTGCTGCTGGGCATAGTGACTGCGGACTGTGCCCCCGTCCTGCTGCAAGACCGCGGCGCCGGTGTGATTGGCGCGGCGCACGCCGGGTGGCGCGGCGCGCATGACGGAGTACTGGAAGCGGCAGCCGATGCGATGGAGGCACTGGGTGCGCGCCGCAGCAACATTGCCGCCGCGATTGGCCCGTGTATCGCTCAGCCCAGTTACGAGGTTGATGCCGCCTTCCGCGACCGGTTCGGGGAGGCGCATAACCGTTTCTTTGTGCCCGGCAAGCAGGGTCATTTCCAATTCGATCTGGCGGGATTTGTCGCAGATCGCTTGCAAGAGACAGGCATTACAAGGGTCGAGGCGCTGGGCCTTGATACGTATGAAAATGAAGGCCGTTTCTATTCTTACCGCCGTGCGACGCATCGCGGTGAGCCCGACTATGGCCGGCAATTCAGCCTGATCGGTCTTCCCGCCTAAGGTATCGGCTGTAGGCGGGCGGGCGACGCGGCCTGCGCCGTTGCTTGCACGAAACCGCATAGATGATGCCAAAAAGGCGGTTGGCAGCGCGCAAAATCGCGTCTATCAGCCCGCCAGAACCGGCATTTGCTGGTGCGCTGCGCGCATCCGCTGTCCGGCTGGCAATATGGGGCATCTTTTCATCAGCTGCCGATGTTGCCAGGCGGATCGATTGCCGGATAGGTTTGAGTATATGTTCCGTATGTTGCGGAACAGTTGCAGGGCAAGGCAAGCTAATGGCTGAAACGACTGGCACCGCGACATCCGAAACCGCCGTGGAAAACGGCGAAGATGGTGTACGCCGGCGTGACTTCATCAATATCGCAGCATTGGGCGCTGCTGGCGTAGGCGGAACGGCTGTTCTGCTACCGCTGGTAAGTCAGATGGCACCTTCGGAAGATGTGCTTGCCGAAAGCAGCACCGAAGTTGACGTGAGCGGTATCGAGCCGGGCCAGGCCATCAAAGCTATCTTCCGCAAACAGCCATTGTTTGTGAAGCGCCTTACCGATGCCGAAATCGCGGAGGCGAATGCGGTGGATGTCGGTTCGCTGCGTGAAGCTGAAACGCTGGATGACCGGACCAAAGAAGGCAACCGCGATATTCTGGTTACGATGGGTGTCTGTACTCACCTCGGCTGCGTTCCTTTGGGCGCGGCAGAAGGTGAAGTTAAAGGCGAATATGGCGGCTATTTCTGCCCTTGCCACGGTTCGCATTACGATACGGCAGGCCGTATTCGCAAAGGTCCGGCGCCGACCAACCTGCTGGTGCCGGAATATGAATTCACCTCCGAAACCGTCATTCAAGTCGGGTAAGAGAGAAGAGACACGATATGAGCTTTCCTTGGGCCCGCGAATATAAGCCAGCAAACGGCTTCACACAGTTTCTTGACGAGAGGCTGCCTTTGCCGCGCCTCGTCTATAATGCGGTGGGCGCCGGATATCCGGTTCCGCGCAATCTCAGCTACATGTGGAATTTCGGCGTATTGGCCGGTTTCTTCCTGGTCGTGCAGATTGTCACCGGCGTTGTTCTGGCGATGCATTACGCCGCCAATGCAGAGGTCGCCTTTGCGACCACTGAACACATTATGCGCGATGTGAACTGGGGCTGGTTGATGCGCTATGCGCACGCCAACGGCGCCAGCTTCTTCTTTATCGTAGTCTACATCCACATCTTCCGCGGCCTGTTTTACAGTTCGTACAAAGCCCCGCGCGAAATGATCTGGCTGCTGGGCGTGGTGATCTTCCTGCTTATGATGGCCACCGCCTTCATGGGCTATGTGCTGCCTTGGGGCCAGATGAGCTTCTGGGGTGCGAAAGTGATTACCGGTCTGTTCGGGGCAATCCCGCTGGTCGGTGAGCCTCTGCAAGTGTGGCTGGTGGGCGGATTTGCGCCTGATAATGCCGCATTGAACCGGTTCTTCTCGCTGCACTTCCTGCTGCCGTTTGTCATCGCCGGTGTGGTCATCCTGCACATTTGGGCGCTGCACATTCCAGGCTCTTCGAACCCGACCGGAGTAGAGGTGAAGAAGGAAAGCGATACGCTGCCATTCCACCCCTATTACACTGCGAAGGACGGTTTCGGCCTCGGCGTCGTGCTGATCTTCTTTATGCTGTTCGTGTTCTTTATGCCGAATATGCTGGGTCACCCTGACAACTATATCGAGGCAAACCCGCTCGCGACTCCTGCGCACATCGTGCCGGAATGGTATTTCTATCCGTTCTACGCCATCCTGCGCGCGTTTACTTTCGACTTTATCCTGTCGGCCAAGCTGTGGGGCGTGCTCGCTATGTTTGCGTCGATCCTCGTGTGGTTCTTCCTCCCATGGCTGGATAAGTCACCAGTGCGATCGGGCCACTACCGCCCGCTGTTCCGCAAGTTTTTCTGGTTCGGCTTGATCCCGACAATGATCGTGCTGTTCATTTGCGGCGGCGCTCCTGCGGAAGAGCCGTTTGTGATGATCAGTCAAATCGCGACTGCCTATTACTTCCTGCACTTCCTGGTGATCCTGCCGATCATCTCTTCCATTGAGAAGCCGGAACCTCTGCCTTACTCGATTACAGAGGCAGTGCTGGGGCACGATGATGATGCCAAGCTGGGCGCGGTTTCCGCGACCAAGGCCTAAGGACAAGAGAAAGATACAATCATGATCCGTATTATTGGTGCCCTTGTCGGTCTTGGATTTACCTTTGTCGTCATGTGGGCGTTCGGTAACGGTGCGTATAACGCAATTACCGAAGATCACGTGCCTGCAGCCGAATACACGTATTACAAGAAACCCGTCGCGCCCGCTGGCGGCTTCCAGCAGGACGGTCCATTTGGAACATGGGATCTGGCACAGCTGCAACGCGGCTATCAGGTGTATAAGGAAGTGTGCGCAGCCTGCCACTCGATGAAGTTCGTGGCGTTCCGCGATATGGCGGATCTGGGCTACAATGAAGACGAAGTGAAAGCTCTGGCGGCGCAGGTTCAAGTGCCCGGCATTGATCCGAACACCGGTGAGGCGACGACACGTCCGGCTCTGCCGATCGATTACTTCCCGTCACCATATCCGAACAATGTTGCCGCTGCGGCAGCCAACAATAATGCGATCCCGCCTGATTTGTCGCTTATGGCAAAGGCGCGCGGTGATGGCACCAATTACATCTATTCGCTGCTGACCGGCTACGGCCCGATTCCGGCGGAGCTGAAGGCAGACTTTCCTGATTTCGACACGCCGACTGGTCTGTATTTCAACCAGTATTTCCCTAACCTCAATCTCGCGATGGCTCCGCCGATAACGAGTGACGGTCAGGTGACATATGCGGACGGGACCGAGGCCACTGTCGATCAAATGTCGAAAGATGTGGCAGCCTTTATGACTTGGACTGCGGAACCTACGCTGGTGAAGCGCAAGCAGACCGGCTGGCCGGTCCTCGGCTTCCTGCTGTTCGCCACAATCCTGGCATTCCTGTCGAAGAAACAAATCTGGTCTGCGGTTAAACCGAAGAAAAGCTGATCGCAGCAGATTGCGGATAACCAACCGATAATGTTCTTAAGCGCCCCTCCATCCTGCGATGAGAGGGGCGCTTTTACTTTGGGGTACATTCAATGATGCAGTTTCAGCCATGACACAGACAATGCCCACGCTTCTTGATCTGGCTGAACTCAAACAGTTGGTTCGAACCGTTCCCGACTTTCCCAAAGACGGAATCCAGTTTCGCGATATCACCACCTTGATCGGAAGCGGCCCCGGCTTCTCTTCCACTATTGGTCATTTGGCACAGCAGGCGTCGGAACGCGGCGCACAGGCGATTGCCGGTATGGAAGCGCGCGGCTTTATTTTCGGCGCGGCGGTTGCGGCACGGCTCGGCCTGCCATTCATATCGGTGCGCAAGCCGGGCAAGCTGCCCGTGCCGACCATCGGTGTCGACTACGCGCTCGAATACGGGACGGACCGGTTGGAGATTGATCCCGATTCGGTGCACGGCGATCAACGCGTGGTAATTGTCGATGATCTGATAGCCACCGGCGGAACGGCAGAGGCCGCCGTGAAATTGTTACGCATGGCGGGCGGCACGGTAGAGCACGCATTGTTTGTTATCGACCTGCCCGATCTGGGCGGGTCGCAGCTTTTGGACCACGCTGGAATCAGCGTTGCGTCGCTAATGCAGTTCGAAGGCGACTAACGGCCGGCCTTATGTTACTGATCGGGAAAGAATAAGCCGATCAGGCATTATTCACTGATATGTGAACAGGCGGGCGATCCACGGATGCATGAACAGGGACTTGTAATCGCGCTGGTTGGCGTTTTGGGCATTGGTGCCCAATGGGTCGCGTGGCGCACGGGCTGGCCCGCCATTGTTCTGATGCTCGCCGCCGGATTCCTGGCTGGTCCTGTCTTCGGCATTTTTGATCCGCAACACGCCTTTGGCGACTTGCTGGAGCCGATGGTGGCAATTGGCGTTGCCCTGATCTTGTTTGAAGGCGGGCTTAGCCTCGACTACCGTGAGCTCCGCCATTCGGGTGATGCTGTCTGGCGGTTGGCGACAATCGGTGTGGTTATCGGCTGGGCATTGGGCGCCTTCGCGGCGCATGAAATTGCCAATCTCGCATGGCCTGTGGCGGTGTTGTTCGGCGGTATTCTGGTGGTGACCGGCCCCACCGTTGTGATCCCTCTTTTGCGCCAAAGCTCTGTCCAGACGCGGCCTGCCTCGATCTTGAAATGGGAAGCCATCGTAAACGATCCCACTGGCGCACTATGTGCCGTGATCGCCTATGAATATTTCCGCATAGTCGCAGAGCGGCCCGAAGCCACTTTGTGGGAAGTTGTGCCGCCAATGATTATCGCGGTCATTCTGTCAGGTCTGATCGGCTATGCCGCGGCCAAAGCGATCGCTTGGGCATTCCCGCGCGGGGCGATACCCGAATATCTCAAAGTGCCCGTGCTGCTTACATCGGTCATCGGCGTGTTCGTCCTGTGTAACCAGATCGAACACGAAGCTGGCCTTCTTGCCGTAACCGTAATGGGCGTGGCGCTGGCGAATATGCACGTTTCCAGCCTGCGCAGTATTCACCCGTTTAAGCAAAACATTGCCGTGCTGCTTGTCTCGGGAATCTTTATCCTCCTGTCGGCTTCACTCACGGTTGACGATCTGCGCTATCTCGATCCGCGTACCGGAACCGGAATGTCATTCCTGCTATTCCTGCTGGCGTTGCTGTTTGTTGTTCGACCCGCGACGATCCTGATCAGTTTGCTGTTCAGCAAGGTTCCATGGAACGAGCGGTTGTTTCTCGCATGGATCGCCCCGCGCGGAATCGTGCTGGTCGCCATTTCCGGCCTGTTCGCGCTGCGGCTCAACGAACTCGGCTATGCGGATGGAAATTTGCTGATCGGTTTGAGCTTCGCGGTGGTCGTAGTGACAGTCTTTGCCCACGGTTTCACCATCGATATTGCGGCGCGGTTGCTGAAAGTGAAGGGCGATACGCGCCCTGGTCTGCTGATCGTCGGCAGTACGCCTTGGTCCATTGCACTTGCAGAAGAAATGAAGGCGTTGGGTACAGGCGTAATGATTGTCGATCCGAGTTGGCAGGCGCTCAGCGAGGCGCGCAAACGCGGGCTGCCATTTTACCATGGTGAAATTCTGAACGAGGCGACCGAGCACAATCTCGACCTTACACCGTATCAAGTGCTGGTCGCGGCGACCGGCAACGAAGCCTATAACGCGCTGGTGTGCAACGAATTCGCGCATGAGATTGGCCGGGATTCGGTGTATCAGCTGGGTCAATCGACCAATGAAACTGACAAACACGCGCTGCCGCCATCGATCCGCGGACGGGCTTTGTTTGAATCCGGCTTTGGCGTGTCCGATGTTATCGAACGGCAGCAGCAGGGATGGATATTCCGCAAGACAACTCTGTCCGAAGAATTCGATTTCGAGGATGCGCAGGCGAAGCTGCCCGAATCGGCGCATATGCTGCTGATTTTGCGCGAGAGCGGGCGGATGCGGTTCTTCACCCATGTGGTGCGGCCTGATCCGCGGCCTGGCGACACGGTAATTTCATTCACCCCGCCGCGCACAAAGACTGCAGAAGAAGTGGCCGCAAAGAAAGCGGCCAAAAGCGGCGGAAAGCCGCAAACAGCATGAGTATGAGGAAAGCTATGACAATCCGCCGGGCAGTTACCCTTACATCCGTTCTCGGTTGCACGCTGGTGCTCGGTGCCTGCAAATATCAGAACGATCCTGATCCGGTTCCCGAAGATGAGGCCACCGAAGAGCCCGCGACTGAACCCACGCAAACAGCGTCAATCATCCGCGAAGATGCTAATATAGAGGTAGAGCTCCCCGCGATGGAGCCATTGTCAGCGCGAATTTCGTTCGATGATGGCGGTTCCGATTTGACCGAAACCGCGCTTGCCGAATTGGCTGCGGTGCTGGAGTCGCGACAAATGGGTGAAGGCGGTCCGGTGGTGATCAGTGGTCACACCGATTCCGGCGGGAATGATCAGGCCAATCTCCGATCTTCCGAAACGCGCGCAAACGCGGTGAAGGAATGGCTGGTCGATAATGGCGTTGCCGAAGACCGGTTGACCGTGGTTGCACTAGGGGAACAGAATCCAGCGAAGCCCAATGCTAATGCTGACGGCACGTCTAATGAGGAAAATCGCGCGTTTAACCGCCGCGTCATGATCGATATCGCCGTGTCGGAAGAAGTCGCCAAACAGCAGGCGGAGGCAGAGCGCCCGACCTTGATCGAACAGGTAACTGCGGAAGATTAAACCGCAGGGCTCACTGCACCAGCGGCCTTGCCGGCCTCGCTATTGCGTTCCGGCACCGTCCGCGACCAGTTTGAGAACCTGCTCCGCATATTCTGGCTGGCAAATCAAAAGATCGGGCAAATATGTGTCCGCCTGATTATACTTCAGCGCAGACCCGTCGATCCGCGAACAATGAAGGCCGTGCGCTTTAGCGACTGCAACAGGGGCGCAGCTGTCCCATTCATACTGGCCGCCGGAATGCAGATAGATCTCAGCCTCGCCGCGAACCACGGCCATCGCTTTTGCACCGGCCGAGCCCATGGGCACAAGTTCGCCGCCAATAGCATCTGACACGGCGACTGCTTCTTTGGCCGGACGCGTCCGGCTGACGACCAGACGCGGTGCGCCTTCATATGATTTTGTCGGGGCGGGGCGGTCACTGCGCAGCACCATGCCGCCTCTCAGGCCAGGCTGCGCAATTGCGCCGGTTACTGCGGTACCATCAATCGCCAAACCGACATGAACCGCCCAGTCTGAGCGGGCCTCGCCATATTCGCGGGTGCCGTCCACCGGATCGACAATCCAGACGCGCGATTTCGACAGCCGGGCTTCGGTGTCCTTGCTTTCTTCGGACAGCAAGCCGTCATCGGCACGCAAGGTCTGTAGCGCGTGCACCAGAAACTGGTTCGCTGTCTGGTCGCCCGCCTTGCCGAGCGCCTTGCCCTCGAACACTTCGCTGGCGCGCACTTGCAACAGGATCTTGCCAGCAATCTCGGCCAGATAGGCAGCGAGCTGCGCGTCATCCATTTCCTGCGGGGCGATGTGGGGTCCGTCCATCTTATCGGCTCACTTCAGCGGCATGATTGCATTGATGATATGATCGGCGGCTTCTTCGACGGTCATTTCAACCGTATTTACGCGGATTTCCGGCTGCTCGGGCGCCTCATACGGGCTGTCGATACCGGTGAAGTTCTTCAGCTCTCCGCTGCGCGCTTTCTTATACAGCCCTTTGACATCGCGCTGCTCGGCAACTTCCAGCGGCGTATCAACGAAGATTTCAATAAACTCGCACTCGTCCGTCATCGAACGGACCAGATCGCGCTCTGCACGGAACGGGCTGATGAAGGCAGTCAGCACAATCAGTCCGGCATCGGTCATCAATTTGGCAACTTCGCCGACGCGGCGAATATTCTCGATCCGGTCCGCTTCGGTAAAGCCCAGATCCTTGTTCAATCCGTGGCGCACATTGTCCCCGTCCAGCAGGAACGTGTGGCGGTTCATCAGATTAAGCCGCTGCTCCACCGCATTGGCGATAGTCGACTTGCCCGAACCGGAAAGGCCGGTGAACCATAGTACACGCGGTTTCTGGTTCTTCAGATTGGCGTGATCATCGCGGGTGATGGTGGTGGCCTGCCAATGCACATTTTGCGCGCGGCGCAGGCTGAAATGCAGCATTCCTGCACCGACCGTGGCATTGGTAATTTTGTCCACCAGAATGAACCCGCCGAGCGCACGGCTATCTGTATAGGGTTCGAATGTGATCGGCCGTTCAGTATGGATTTCTGCCACGCCGATGGAATTCAGCTCGAGCGTTTTTGCCGCCAGATGCTGCATCGTGTTGACGTTGATTTCGTATTTCGGTTCCTGAATGGTCGCGGTGACCATTTGGCTGGCCAGTTTGAGCCAATAACCGCGGCCCGGCTTCAGCGCCTCCTCGTCCATCCAAACGATGGTCGCTTCGAACTGGTCGCTGGCCTCGGGCGGATTTTCGGCGGCACTGATGACATCGCCGCGGCTGCAATCAATCTCGTCCTCCAGCGTCAGCGTAACCGATTGGCCTGCAACCCCTTCGTCCAGCTCGCCGTCAAATGTGACGATGCTTTTGACCGAACTTGTCTTGCCCGACGGGACAACGCGAACCACATCGCCCGGTTTGACAGTTCCGCTGCCAATCAGGCCGGAGAACCCGCGAAAATCGAGATTGGGCCGGTTGACCCATTGCACGGGCATCCGGAACGGCTTCTCCTGCGCCGCGACATTGGCAATTTCGACTGTTTCGAGATGATCGATCAGCGAAGGGCCGGAATACCATGGCGTATTTTCCGATGGGGCGGCTGTAATGTTGTCGCCTTTAAAGCCGGAAATCGGAATGGCGGTAAATTCCTCAATCCCGATCTCTTCGGCAAAAGCGGAATATTCGGCCACGATCTGATCGAAGGTTTCCTGACTGTAATCGGCCAGATCCATCTTGTTCACTGCCAGCACCAGATGTTTGATGCCCAGCAAATGCGCGAGATAGGAATGGCGGCGCGTCTGGACCAGCACGCCCTTGCGCGCATCGACCAGAATGACCGCCAGATCAGCTGTCGAAGCACCGGTGACCATATTGCGCGTATACTGTTCGTGACCCGGCGTATCCGCGACAATGAACTTGCGCTTCTCGGTGGCGAAGAACCGGTAAGCGACATCAATGGTGATGCCTTGTTCGCGCTCTGCGGCCAGCCCGTCTACCAGCAATGCAAAGTCGATTTCCTGACCTTGCGTGCCCACCCGCTTACTGTCCGATTCCAGTGCAGCCAGCTGATCTTCGAAGATCATTTTTGAATCGTATAGAAGCCGCCCGATCAGCGTGCTCTTGCCATCATCCACGCTGCCGCAGGTAATAAAGCGTAGCAGTGACTTATTCTGATGCTGGTCAAGATATGCGTCGATATCCTCGGCAATCAGCGCGTCTGTTTCATATGTAGGAGAGGTCATCAGAAATAGCCCTCCTGCTTCTTCTTCTCCATCCCGGCACCGCCTTCGTCCTGATCGATGACGCGGCCTTGCCTTTCACTGGTGGTCGTTAGCAACATTTCCTGCACCACTTCTGCTAAGGTAGATGCCTCGCTTTCAACGGCGCCTGTCAGCGGGAAACAGCCCAACGTGCGGAAGCGCACGGACCGCTCGGTAATTTCGGGGCGGTGGCCCATCACCTTTTCCAACCGTTCCAGATCGTCTGCCATGAACAAACCGCCCTCATATTCAAAGGTTGGACGCTTTGCCGCGAAATACAGCGGAACAATCTCGATATTTTCGGCCATGATATATTGCCAGATATCCAGCTCGGTCCAGTTGCTCAGCGGAAATACGCGGATGCTTTCGCCCTTCGCCTTTTTCGCATTGTAGAGGTTCCACAGCTCCGGCCGCTGCTTCTTCGGGTCCCACCCGTGATTGGCCGTGCGGAAGCTGAAAATGCGTTCCTTGGCACGGCTTTTCTCTTCATCACGCCGTGCGCCGCCAAAGGCCGCATCGAAACCGTGATGGTCCAGCGCCTGCTTCAGCCCCTGCGTCTTCCACATATCGGTATGCAGTGGGCCGTGATCGAACGGATTGATACCGCGTTCCTGCGCTTCCGGATTTTGCCACACCAGCAATTCCATGCCTGCATCCTGCGCGGCTTTCTCGCGAAGTGCGTACATATCCTGGAATTTCCAAGTGGTATCGACGTGCATTAGCGGGAAGGGAGGAGGCGAAGGATAGAACGCCTTCTTCGCCAGATGCAGCATAACTGCACTGTCCTTGCCCACGGAATAGAGCATAACCGGCTTGGTGGCCTCTGCGGCAACCTCGCGCATGATATGGATACTTTCGGCTTCGAGCCGTTCAAGATGTGTCAGGCTGCGCATTGGCGTCATTTCCTGCGAAATAGGGAGGATTATGCTGCGCTGGCTAGCCGAAACCGGCGGCAAGGCAAGGCCAGATTTGCTATCGGGCCGCATGGCAGGGCTGTCAGGACATTTTTTCGTGCCTTCAAGATCAGGATTCTGCAATCAGGTTGTTGACGAACCCGCCCCGATGGTGGCAAGCGCGCAATCCTGAGCGGGCGGGTATAGCATAGTGGTAATGCTCTAGCCTTCCAAGCTAGCTAGAGGGGTTCGATTCCCCTTACCCGCTCCAGTCTCTTCGCACCTGCACAAAAAAGAACAAGCCAAGCGCACCAATTGTGTGTAGGAGGCTCAGCATTAGGCCGCGAGGTGCGGCGAAATAGTGTCTCCCAATGTCATATCAGGCAACCCGGCGACTCTTACACCCGGTAATTTTAGACATTGTGAGCTCCATGAATTTTTCCGAATTGCCGCCAATCCTTGGCGAAGCACTGACTGAACGCGGCTATGAAAAGCTGACCGACGTCCAAACCGCAGTCATCGAGCCTGAGGCGGCTGGCCGCGATCTGATCGTGTCCGCGCAAACCGGCTCGGGTAAAACCGTGGCCTTCGGCCTCGCCATGGCTGAACAAATGCTGCCGGAAGACGGGCAGGTGCCTTACGGCATTGCCCCGCTTGCTTTGGTCATCGCACCGACACGTGAACTGGCGCTTCAGGTCAGCCGCGAGCTGGCATGGCTGTACCGTTCGGCAGGTGCGCGGATTGCGACCTGTGTGGGCGGCATGGATGCGTCCAAAGAACGCCGTTCGCTACGCGGCGGTGCGCAGATCGTGGTCGGGACACCGGGCCGTTTGCGCGATCACCTTGAACGCGGCGCGCTCGACCTGTCGGCGCTGCGCGTTGCAGTGCTGGATGAGGCGGACGAAATGCTCGATATGGGCTTCCGTGAAGATCTGGAAGAAATTCTGGATGCCACGCCAGATGGCCGCCGCACTTTGCTGTTTTCCGCAACCATGCCGAAGCCAATCGTGGCGCTGGCGAAGCGGTATCAGGATAATGCCCTGCGCATTTCCACAGTCGGCAATGATCGCGGGCACGGTGATATTTCCTACCATGCGGTGACGATCTCTCCTTCCGAAACAGAGAATGCAGTGGTCAATCTGCTGCGTTTTTATGAAGCCGAAACGGCGATTCTATTTTGTGCCACACGCGACGCAGTGCGGCGTTTGCACGCCACATTGCAGGAGCGCGGCTTTGCCGTGGTCGCCCTGTCAGGCGAACACTCCCAGTCCGAGCGTAATCAGGCGATGCAAGCGCTGCGTGACCGGCGCGCCCGTGTCTGCGTTGCAACCGATGTGGCGGCGCGCGGGATCGATTTGCCCTCGCTCAGCCTGGTTGTGCACGTAGAAGTTCCGCGCGATGCGGAAGCATTGCAGCACCGTTCCGGACGTACAGGACGTGCGGGCAAGAAGGGTACTGCGGTCATTCTGGTTCCGTTTCCGCGCCGCCGCCGTGTCGAATCGATGCTCCGCGGAGCGAAGATTCAGGCGCAATGGGGCGATCCGCCATCACCGAAAGATATTCGCAAGCAGGACCGTGAGCGCTTGCTGGAAACGCTACTTGCGCCGGTTGAAGTCGAGGAAGAAGATCGCGAGCTTGCGACACGGCTGATTGCCGAAAAGTCGCCCGAAGATATTGCCGCCATGCTGGTGCAGGCGCACCGCGCCAAAATGCCGAGCCCGGAAGAGCTGATGGATAATACGCCGGAAGCGCGCAAGGCTGCGCAGAAGGAGCGGCACCGCCCCGGCTTTGAAGATGTCGCTTGGTTCAAAATGGATATTGGCCGCCGGCACAATGCCGATCCGCGCTGGATATTGCCGCTGATTTGCCGCCGCGGTCATGTGACCCGCAACGAGATCGGCGCAATCCGCATTTCTGGTGAGGAAACATATTTCCAGATCCCAAGTAACCTTGCCGCCAAGGTGGAGGATGCGATTCAGCGCACCGCTGCTTCGGAAGATCAGGACCGTCCGGTATTTATCGAACGGTCTGCCGACGGGCCGCGTATGGAAGCGCGCCAGAACCGCAAGCCAGGCGGCGGGAAGCCATTCGGCAAAAAACCGCGCCATGACCGTGGTGGACGCGATGATCGCCCGGGCCGGTCTGACCGGCCTGCGCGCAAGGACTTCGCGCCGCAAGGTGATGGCGGTGCAGGTTCCGATGGCGGCAAAGTGCGCGCTGGAAAATGGGACCGCAGCGGCGATGGCGGCCCGGCCCGCGAAGGCCGCAAACCTGTGAAACAGCGCGGACCCCGCGTTGAACGCGGCGCTGCCAAAGCCAGCGGCAAGCCCGGTGGCGGAAAACCCGGCGGTAAACCGTTTGGCGGAAAGGCCAAGTTCAAGCACCGCAAGGGCGGCCCGAAGAAAGCCGATTAAGCTTGGTTAACGGGGGCGTTAGCTCCCGCCAACGGCCATATTGTCAATCAACCGTGTGCCCCCGATCCGTGCTGCAACCAGCAATCGGGCGGGGCGCTCACCCAGTTGGTCGAGCAATTGCAGGCTCTGCGCATCTGCAAGATCGGCGTAATCCACCGAACTGAAGCCCGCGCCGAGCAAGGCGTCTTCGAGCGCGGCAAGCGTGCGGCCAACGTGCTGCCCGTCTTCTATCCGCGCGATTGCCTCGCGCATTTCACGTGGCAGCGTTGCGGCGGCCGCGCGGTTCTTTGCATCCAGATACCGGTTGCGGCTGCTCATCGCGAGCCCGTCTGCCTCGCGCACGGTCGGAATGCCGATAATACCATTCGCAAAGGGCCGCACCAGATCGAGATCGCGGGCCATAGTGCGGATCACGGCGAGTTGCTGCCAGTCTTTCTCTCCGAAACAGGCAATGTCAGGGCGGACCTGATTGAACAGTTTGCACACGACCGTCGCCACGCCGTCAAAATGGCCGGGCCGGTCTGCGCCGCAAAAACCGCTGCTTACGCCGCTGACAGCGATCGAGCTGGCGAAGCCGTCGGGATACATTTCACCGACTTCAGGAGCCCACAATATCGCGGTTCCTTCCTTTTCCAGCATAGCGGAATCTTCAGCCAATTGGCGCGGATAGGCGTCCAGATCCTCGTTCGGGCCGAACTGGGTTGGGTTCACGAAAATCGATACAGCAACGTGATCGGCGCGTTTTGCGGCTTCGCGCACAAGTGTCAGATGCCCTTCATGCAGCGCACCCATGGTCGGGACCAAGGCGATGGTCTTGCCGCCTTCGCGCAGTTGCGCGACCGATTTTCTCAACATATCCAATCGAGTGATTGTTTGCACGCCTGCGGGCCCTCCGGTAGAACTATCATCATTGGCTCTAGCCGCTGCGGCGGGGCCAAAACAACTCTTATGCAGGAATTGCGATTTGTCCCAACCCGCTTCTCATACCGGCCCCCACAGAATTACATTTGCCAATGAGAAGGGCGGCACCGGCAAATCGACCACTGCGGTTCATGTCGCTGTGGCGCTGGCCTATCGCGGGGCGAAGGTGGCGGCGATTGATCTCGATCCGCGGCAACGCACCATGCATCGCTATTTCGAAAACCGTGCCGAGACTCAGGAACGGCGCGGCATTGATCTGCCCACTGCCCGCTGCGACGTGTTTCGCGGTGACAGCGTGGCCGAGCTTGACGCTATGGCGGCAGAGCTGGGCGAAGGGATGGATTTCCTGATCTTCGATACGCCGGGCCGAGATGATGATTTTGCACGTCATGTGGCGACAGAATCCGACACTCTGGTCACGCCGATGAATGACAGTTTCGTTGATTTTGACCTGATCGGGCAAGTGGATGCAGAAACGTTCAAGGTGCGACGCCTGTCATTCTACGCAGAACTGATCTGGGAAACGCGCAAGACCCGCGCGATCCAGCGGCGTAAGGAAATCGACTGGGTGGTGGTTCGCAATCGCGGCGGCCATACCGAAGCGCGCAATATGCAGCGGATCGAGAAAGCGCTGAACGAACTGTCCAAACGCGCTGGGTTCCGCGTCGCCAAAGGCCTGTCGGAACGCGTAATTTACCGCGAATTGTTTCCCTCCGGCTTTACCTTGCTGGATAAAGGGCATCTGGGTGAGCTGGGCACCAGCCATTTGGTGGCGCGTCAGGAAATGCGCACTTTGCTGGCCAATCTTCATCTGCCGCAAGTTGATGCGCCAGAACCGCAGCTTGAGCTGAGCTGACGGTATGGCCAAGCTACTTTTCTTCGCTGTTCTGGCCTGTGCGGCCTGCCGTCTGATCTTCGGAAAATGGCCATGGCAACTTGCGCAAACGAAAAGTACCCGCTCACAGGCCTTGTTCAAGGCAAGAAAACTTCTCGGCGTTCGTGAAAACGCAACACGTGAGGATGTATTGAAAGCGCATAAGCAGCTGATCACGATGGTTCACCCCGATCGCGGCGGCACAAATGCGCAGGTCCACGAGGCGAATGCCGCGCGGGATCTGCTGATTAACGAACTGCCGTACCCTGCGGCAGGGCAAGACAAGAACGAGAATAGAGACCCGTAATGAGCCATGATTTCGACCCCACCGTCCTGCGTGAATATGACATTCGCGGAATTATCGGAGAGACATTGGGGCCGGATGATGCGCGCGCCATCGGGCGCGGCTTTGCGACGCTGCTGAAACGTGCGGGCGGATCCAAAGTCGCAGTTGGTTATGACGGGCGGACCAGTTCCCCGATGCTGGAACACGCCCTGATCGAAGGGCTTAATGCCAGCGGCTGCGATGTTGTTTCTATCGGCATGGGCGCGACCCCGATGCTATATTACGCGGCAGCTTCAACCGAAGATATAGACGGCGGCATTCAGATAACTGGCAGCCACAATCCCGCCAATTATAACGGCTTCAAAATGGTATTTCAGGGGCGTCCGTTTTTCGGGGCGGACATCCAGACGCTGGGCCGGATGGCGGCTGAGGGCGATTGGGATGATGGTGTCGGCACCGCTTCCAGCCGGGACATTCTGGAGGAGTATGTCGAACGGCTGCTCGCTCCGCTGAGCGGCATCGACACGGGCCGCCTCGCCGATCTCAAAGTCGGTTGGGATGCCGGAAACGGCGCAGCCGGTCCGGCCCTTGAAATGCTCGCCGCACGCCTTCCGGGGGAGCATCATCTGCTGTTCACTGAAGTCGACGGTAATTTTCCTAATCATCATCCTGATCCCACTGTTGAGGCCAATCTGGAGGACCTGCGCGCGCTCGTCGCGGCCAAGAACCTCGACTTTGGAGTGGCTTTCGACGGCGATGGCGACCGGATCGGCGCCATTGACGGCGAAGGCCGTGTCATATGGGGGGATCAATTACTCATGATTTACGCCGAGGACCTCCTCGGAAGACTACCTAATTCAACGATTATCGCCGATGTGAAAGCCAGCCGTGCGCTGTTCGACCATGTCGCGAGCCACGGCGGCAAGCCGGTTATGTGGAAGACCGGACACAGCCTGATAAAGTCCAAAATGAAGGAAACAGGCTCCCCATTGGCGGGCGAGATGAGCGGCCACGTGTTTTTTGCCGATGAATATTACGGATTTGACGACGCGCTCTATGCTGGCGTTCGCCTGATCACGTCGGCGGCAAATCTGGGCAAATCGGTGACGGATTTGCGCTCGGCAATGCCAGCCATGATCAACACGCCGGAAATGCGTTTTCAAGTTGATGAGAGCCGCAAATTCGCAGCAATTGATGAAGTGAAGGACCGATTGGCCAAATCACCTGCCCAAGTGGATGGCACTGACGGAGTGCGTGTCACCACTGATGACGGGTGGTGGCTGCTGCGCGCATCCAACACGCAGGATGTGCTGGTCGCCCGTGCGGAAAGCGAAACCGAGGCCGGCCTTGAGCGGCTGATGGCCCAGATTGACGAACAATTGGCTCTATCCGGGCTGGAACGCGGCGAGAATGCAGCTCACTAAAGCGGCATCGACTCACCGCACCGAAATGACATCTATTTCTCAAAGGAGCACATAATGTTTCGTAAAACCTGTTTGACCCTCGGAGCTTCTCTGGCGTTGATCGGCCAGCCACTGGCCGCACAAGACCAGCCTGACGCAGAAACGATGGCTGCGCTGACAGAAATGTTCGCGGCCGAACCGCTCACGGCAGAGCAGCAGGCGCGGTTGCCGCAGGCGCAAACTATCGTTGCAAAAGTGATCCCCGAAGGATCCATGCAGGAAATGATGGACGGTATGTTTGACGGCCTTCTGGGCAGTTTGCTGACCATGGAAATCGAAGATTCTCCCGAAGATACGGCAACCTTTGTTGCTGGCAAGCTCGGGGTCAGTGCCGACGAAATGACGCTGAGCGAAGGTGAGATCGCGGAAATCGCGGATATGTTTGATCCGGTACGGGCCCAGCGCAAGCAGCGCGAGGCTGAACTGCTTCCGGAGATGATGGGCGAAATGATGACCGCGATGGAGCCGACTATGCGGCGGGTCATGGCGGAAATGTATGCGATCAGTTTCACAGACGCCGAACTGAATGATATCGATGCGTTCTTCTCGACCGATAGCGGGGCTGCTTTCGCCCGCAAATCCTTCACTATGGCGACCGATCCGCGAATGATGTCGGCCAGTATGGAGGCGTTACCGGATATGATGGGCGTTTTCGCAAATATGGAAGCGCGATTGATCGAAGCGACCGCCGATTTGCCGCCAGCGCGCAGCTTTGCAGAATTGACTGCCGCGGAACGCGCAAAGGTCGCATCCGCGACGGGATATGATGAGGGAACGCTTCAGCAATTGTCCGCATCTGTCGCTGATACCGAATAAATCGGGCGGCCTACCGGCCTTTAAGCGAGTAATGGGCCAGTCATGGTCCTGTCCTACTTTGCGTGTGTCTGCTTTCATGCGCGGATGCTGTGCCCGCCCTTTTGCCTGACGTGTTCTTGGCCGCTTGATGCGGCGGGGAACCGATGGGTGTTCTTTTTTGTTCTAGAGGGTGGTCCATGTGGTCCATGTCTCGCCATCTGTTCAGAAAAGTGCGCCGTTAAATGAGCCAAACACACGATCAGGCGGCGCCTTCCCGGAAGAACACAGTACCCGATGAAATCGGGCAATGGTTCGCTACACGGGGCTGGCAAATCCGCTCGCATCAGCGCGATATGTATGCCGCCGCCCGTTCGGGCAAACACGCCATGCTGGTGGCAGATACCGGCGCGGGTAAAACGCTGGCGGGCTTCCTGCCCACATTGGCGGATTTCTGCCCGTCGCGGCTGGATGGCGACCAGCCGCATGACGGCTTGCACACGCTCTACGTCTCTCCGCTCAAAGCTCTCGCGCATGATGTTCAGCGCAATCTGATTACGCCGGTGGAGGAGATGGGCCTGCCTCTGCGCATCGAAACGCGCAGCGGTGATACGCCATCCGACCGTAAGAGGCGCCAGCGAACCAAACCGCCGCATATCCTGCTGACAACGCCTGAGTCGCTGTCCCTGCTTTTGTCCTATCCCGACAGTTTTGAACTGTTCCGCGGCTTAAAGCGGATCGTCGTGGATGAAGTCCATGCCTTTGCCACGGGCAAACGCGGTGATCTGCTGGCGCTTGCCATGTCCCGTTTGCAAGCCATTGCGCCGGACATGCAGCGTGCTGCCCTGTCGGCCACCGTGGCGGAGCCGGAGGCGTTTCGTGAATGGTTGGCGCCTTGGGGCGATCTGGACCAGATCGAACTGGTTATCGGAGAGGACGGGGCGAAGCCCGATCTCGATATCCTGCTACCCGATGGCGAGCGTGTGCCTTGGGGCGGGCACGCCGCGACTTGGGCTATTCCCCAGCTATACGATCAGATCAAGGCCAACCGCACTACGCTGATCTTCACCAATACGCGCTTTCTGGCGGAGTTCATCTTCCAGAATCTGTGGGAGGTCAACGAGGATCAACTGCCCATCGGCATCCACCACGGATCGCTCAGCCGGGAAGCGCGGCGCAAGGTCGAAGGCGCTATGGCGCGGGGAGAATTGCGCGCATTGGTCGCCACGGCCAGCCTCGATCTGGGTGTGGATTGGGGCGATATTGACTGCGTGGTGCAAATGGGTGCGCCCAAGGGTTCGTCCCGCCTGTTGCAGCGCATCGGACGGGCCAATCACCGTCTTGATCAACGCAGCCGTGCGCTGCTGGTGCCGGGGAACCGTTTCGAGTTTCTGGAAGCCGCCGCCGCGTTGGATGCCGTGGAGGAGGGGCAGCGCGATGGCGAGGACTTCCGCGATGGCGGGCTGGACGTATTGGCGCAGCACGTCACCGCCTGCGCCTGTGCCGGCCCGTTCCATGAAGACGATCTGCTGGCGGAGGTGCGCAGCAGTCTGTCCTATGCGTGGGTGACGCCTGATGACTGGCAGCGCGTTCTCGGCTTCGTGGCCAATGGCGGATATGCGCTGCGCGCCTATGACAAATTCAAACGGATTGTCCGGCTGAAAGATGGCACCTGGCGGCTAACCCATCCCGACCATGCGGCGCGGCACCGGTTAAATGCAGGCATCATCATGGATGGTGAAATGCTGACCGTGCGGTTCAAGAATGGCCGGTCACTTGGGCGAGTGGAAGAACGCTTTGCTGCGGCCTTGTCACCGGGCGATACCTTCGCCTTTGCCGGTACCAGTCTGGAAGTGGAGAGCGTGAAGGACATGGATGTGATTGTCCGCGCCTCGGCCAAATCGGCGATGATACCGTCTTACGGCGGCGCACGAATGCCGTTGACGACCCATCTGGCAGACAGGGTGCGGCGATTGCTGGATGACCGCGCGGGGTGGGCGCGGTTCCCCGACGATGTGCGCGAATGGCTGGAGATGCAGGATTACCGGTCTGTCCTGCCCGCACCGGGGCAATTGCTGGCGGAAAGCTTCCCCCATGCAAAGCGGCATTATACCGTATATTACACCTTTGAAGGGTGGAATGCGAACCAGTCTCTGGGAATGTTGATCACTCGCCGGATGCAAGATCGCGGGCTCCAGCCAGCCGGTTTTGTGGCCAATGATTACTCGCTTGGCGTATGGGGCCTCAAGCCGGTAACGGACCCTGCGCCGCTGCTGTCACCGGACATACTGACTGAGGAGTTTATCGATTGGGTGCAGGATTCGCACCTGCTGCGCCGCGCATTCCGCGAGGTTGCGGTTATCTCTGGACTTGTCGAACGCCAGCATCCGGGCAAACGCAAAACGGGTAAACAAGTCACTTTCTCGACTGACCTGATTTACGATGTGTTGCGCAAACACGAACCGGATCATGTGCTGCTTGAAGCTGCATGGGCCGATGCCCGCGCGAGGATGACCGATGTCGGACGGCTGGCCGATCTGCTGGAAAACTCTGCCGAACAACTGGTGCATGTGGAGCTGGACAGGGTGAGCCCGCTGGCCGTTCCGGTAATGGTCATGATCGGGCGCGAGAATGTGCCGCAAGGCGCGATTGATGACGAATTGCTGCTGGAGGCGGAGAGCCTTGCCGATGCTGCAATGCGTATCGGACCGCTGGATGGTGAATAGCTTAGCGCGGCGGCGGTGGTGGCGGGGCAGTACCTTCGCATTCTTCTTGGGTTAGGTAGGGCCCAAAATCTGCCAATGACATGCTCTCGTCTGAACCCGTCAGAGGAGGTTCTGGTACAGGAGTCGACAGCAGTACTGGGAAAGCCATCACGTAAGCCGGACTGTCAAATCTACGGTGTTCGCTGATGCCGCCGAAGCAAAAAGAATGGCTTGTGGCACCTGATAGATGAAGAATCGCGAGCGCATTGACAGCGTCAAGATAAGCCGCGCCACCGTCTGGTTGGAAAACAAGGATGGGTTCCACTGTTTGCGAGAGCGCGACTTCGGCGTTGCGAAGCAGTTCGACATCGGTGACCCTGGTGCCATTCCAAGTGATTTGCCCTGCTGGCGAGACGCTGACCAGGTTGCGGACAGGCGATAACACTGGGCTCGGATCTGTGACACCCGATGGTATCGGCAGGTCTATCATAATCGCGTGTGTCGGTGGCCGGTAAGTGAGCAAACTTAGTGCCGCAATCACCATCCATATCGCAGCCACCGGCGCGTAGGATGGCTTGTGGATCAGTTTGGGAGGCGTGAAGGCGAGGCGCTGGCGCTGAGCGTCCCGCCTTTGCCGGTTAGCTTTAGACACCGCGATCAAACTTGCGGTGTTTCTCGTTTCCTACAAATCCGAACTTGGTTACTTGCGAGGCCTTGATTGTCTTGAGCGTGCGGGCCGCCAGAGCATAGCTTGCCAGCGCGGAGGGTTCGAATTGCAATTCAGGTTCGACTTCGAACCGCGTTGTTTCGATCAGAAGCGCCGCGATTTGGCCTTCCGACACAGGCGTGCCGTTCCACAGGAGATTGTCGTTAGCATCGATTACGATCTTGTTCTTAACCGGATCAGGGGTCAGCGGCTCCGGGCATTCCGGCTGGCAACTGACAGGCAGGTCAATGTCGACCGTATGGGAGGCCACCGGGATTGTGATGATGAACATCACCAACAAAACCAGCATCACATCAATCAGCGGTGTCGTGTTGAGATCTCCCATGGGTGAGCTCTCATGAGCGGGGGGTGCAAATGCCATAACTTCCTCCTCTTCATGTAATAACATAACATAATTTGGATGGATAGCAAATCAGGCTCAAGTTTGACGCATTGCGAGCAGCCAGAATCCGGCCCGTAATGGCGGCTTCAAACCCAAGACTAAACGCACTGCGCTGCAGTCATGTTAGGTCTTTTCCGCCCGCTGCGGGCAACAAAAAAGGGGACGGATTGCTCCGCCCCCTCAATTTCGATTCAAACGAAACGCAGCTTACTGCGCGCCCGCTTCCTTCGTAAAGGTCCGGTACTTTTCATTCCCGACAAATCCGAATTTGGTTACACCAGAGCTTTTGATGATGTTCAGCACACGGGCCGAAACGTCATAGCTAGCCGAAGGCTCCGGTTCGAACTGAAGTTCAGGTTCCGGATCGATCGTCTTGGTGATCTGTAAATTCCGGACCAACTCGTCCTGACCGATTGTGTCGCCGTTCCAGAGGATCTGATCGGTCTGTGTCAGAACAATTTTGTTCTTGATAGGGTCGATCTGATCTTCAGGTGGAGGGTTCGGGTTCGGCTGCGGCAGATCAATATCTACCGAGTGCGTCGCTACCGGAATTGTAATGATGAACATAATGAGGAGAACGAGCATGACGTCGATAAGCGGCGTCGTGTTCATTTCCATCATCGGCTCGCCATCGTCGCTGCCGCCTGACATTGCCATTGTGGTTTTCTCCTAAATTCTTTCAGTCCGCGCCAATCAACCGTTCGGGTCGACTGGGTTGGAGATGAAGCCAACGGTTGGGTAACCGGCAGCTTGAACATTATAGATCGTACCAGCAACACAGCGCCATGGTGCGTTCACGTCACCGCGAATGTGCACTTGTGGGATCAGTTCGGGATCTTGCATGATCGCCTCTGGTCCGCCTGCTGCCTGAACAATATTGTCCAGACGTTCAAACGCTTGGTCATACAATTCCTGAGAATCGACCGGCGTCGTGTTGTTGAAGTAAATCCGGCATTCGCCTTCGCGGAATGCGCCTTCGAAACCGGGTTCACCGGCACTGCGGCCAGCCGCATCGGTCGTGCTCACAGTCAAAAGCAGGTTCTCAACCTTATCTTTCGACTCGATAGTTTCCATAATCGGAATCTCGAGCTTGTCGATCGTCTGGATTGCAACTGGAACGGCGATAAGGAAGATGATCAACAGAACCAACATAACGTCCACCAGGGGCGTCGTGTTAATGTCTGACATCGGCTTCTCTTCGCCGTCACTGCCCATCGAAATAGCCATCGCTAATTCCTATCCTGAGTTAACTTACGTTCGGGGTCGGTTGAGGACCGGCCGGAAGACCGGCCCTCAATAATCCCGATCAGGCTTTCGGCTTAGCTGCAGGAGCTGGCTTAGCAGGAGCTTTCGCCGCCGGCGCTTTGGCAGGTGCAACGGCAGGCTTCACAGAACCACCTGAGTTGAGGTTAGCAAGCAAGTCGGTCGAGAAGCCGCTGAGCATGCCGGCCAGACGCTTATTACGCGCTGACAGCCAGTTATAAGCAAGCACGGCAGGAACCGCCACAAGAAGACCAATCGCAGTCATGATCAGAGCTTCACCAACGGGGCCGGCAACCTTGTCGATCGAAGCCGAACCGGCGAGGCCGATGTTGATCAGAGCGCGGTAAATACCGATAACCGTACCGAGCAGACCAACGAATGGTGCAGTTGCACCAACCGATGCCAGGAATGGCAGGCCGCCAGCCAGTTTCGCGTTGATGGCTGACTCAGAACGCGCCAGCGAACCGTGCATCCAGTCATGCGCTTCAAGCTGGTCAGTCATCTTTCCATGCTCGTCTTCAGCTTTCAGAGCATCGTCAACAAGTTGACGCCATGCGCTGTTCTTCTCCAGCTTGTTCGCGCCTTCACGGAGCGAGTTGGCGCGCCAGAAGCCCGAACGCACGTCCTTGTACTGGTTGAAAATCTTCTGCTGTTCGAGAAGTTTGGTAATCAGGATGTAGAAAGAACCGATCGACATGATGACGAGTACGGCAAAGATCGACCAAGCGATAACACCGCCTTGGTTCATGGCTTCCCAGAAGCCGAACTGGTTCTTAATTTCGTTTTCGCCGCCAGCGGCTAGAAGTTCGATAATCATTGCGAGTTTCCTCTCAGAAAGAAGCGTAATTTAAAAATTGGGTTTGGAGTGGCGGCCCCGGATTGGGCCGCCCTTCCATGATTCGATTCAATTATTCAGGTATCTGCCAGCGAACCGCGCTTGACCACGTACCCGCAACCTCATTGTTGCTGCCATCGGTCGCGGGACGGAAGCGTCCACGACGGGTGATGAGCTTACAAGTCGTGTCGTCCAGATCAGAGTGCCCGCTAGAGCCGGTAATCTGACAACTGGTTACGCGGCCATTCGCACCCACGTTCACGCGGAACCGTGTGACACCTTCACGCTCTTCACGAAGAGCACGTGACGGATAATCACGCGGACTTGCCCAACCGCCCGGATTACCGCGCGGCGTTGGATCCTTCGGCGTAAATGCCGGTGGAGGTGGCGGTGGCGGCGGCGCTGGCGGCGGAGCCGGCGGCGCAATCGGAGCCGGCGGCGGTACCCGCACCGCAACTGGCGCAGGCGGCGGTATCGTCGGCTGCGTTTGTATTGGCGGTGGTGCCGGCGCAATGTTAATTGGCGGCGGTGGCGCTACCGGAGGCGGCGGAGCTGTCTCGGGAATTTCCTCCGGGGGTGGGGGTTCTTCCTCGGGCTCCGGTTCCGGCTCATCAATATCGACTGTTGTCACGCGATCGACCGCTTTTTTGACTGCTTCATAAGCAAGTCCGGTCACGAGAACGTATCCAACAGCGACATGGATCAGCGCCACGATGATAAGGGCGATAACTCTATTACCGCTCATTTCCTGGTCAGCGTAAGCCATTCAGTCGCATCACTCCATCGTATTAAGCCGGACGTTATGTCCGGCAACTCATCCCAAAGGCAATGCTTGCACTGCCAGAGTAATATCCTGCTTGTCCACCCTTCTTGACCCAGAGTAAGCTGGTGGACGGTTGCCCCCGGTCTTCTCCAAACCCGGTCAGGGCGTGCCTAGGATATTGTTATATTTTACCTAGGCCTTCACAAACCTTTAGCTATGATGCGCAGAGCGCGCAAACGCTTTATCGGTTAACGAGAGATTCACAGTCGTTGGTATGAAACGAACTGGCGCACGAAAAGTTCACAAACGCAGGCGGAAATAGATAAGATGTTGTTTGGCTGGAAAAATATTCTGACAAGATTGACCGGCATTGCCGGTGCAATCGGCTTGTTTGCCACCGCTATCCCGGCAATTTCGCAGGACTTTTCTAGCAGCCCGGACCTGACTTATGTCGACCTTATGGACTTGTCAGACGGGGCCGAATTGATCCTGACTGCACAGATTCGCAAGCAGGCTGAACTCAGGCCCGAACGTGCGGTCGGCGTACAGCCGGGCTATACGCGTCTCTATATAGAGGCCCGCACTTCCGCCCTTCTTTCTGGCTCTGTTCCGGTGGGCGAATCGCTTCGTTATTTGGTTGATGTGCCGCTAGCCGCCAATGGGAAGGCACCCAAGCTAAAGAAGCGGGACGTTATTGTCTTTGCGCGGCCCGTGCCGGGCCGTCCGGGAGAGGTGCAGCTGATGACACGCAGCTCGCAAATTCTCTGGTCGGCGGATCGCGAATCCCGTTTGCGCAATGTTTTGCAAGAATTGGTCAGGCCTGACGCGCAACCATCAATTACGGGAATTCGCGATGCGTTCTCCATTTCGGGCAATCTGGCAGGCGAATCGGAAACGCAGATATTTGCGTCGACCGAATCGGACGGTCCGGTTTCTCTAAGTGTCATTCGCCGGCCCGGTCAGACACCTGTTTGGGGGGTTTCATGGACCGATATCGTCGATCAAGCCGCCCGCCCGCCTGAGCGCAACACTCTGGCATGGTACCGGCTTGCTTGTTTCCTGCCGCAGCAGCTGCCGTCGTCGGCGCTGATGGGCGATGATTCCGCCGCAAGGCAGCAGGCACAGACCGATTACAAGCTGATCCTGACCGAATTGGGCCAATGCGAGCGCAACCGCAGCTAAGGCGACCCTAAGAATTAGTGGTTCCACCGGAGGGCCTGCTGCGCTTAAAGCGCCGTCATGGAAAAACCCTTTCGCCACATCTTTCGCGTTCGCTACGCCGAGCTAGACCCGCAAGGCGTTGTCTTTAATGCGCGCTATCTCGAATATGCGGATTTGGTTATTACCGAATATTGGCATGAGCGGGAGCTACGCCTGAGCGGCAAGGACGCGCTGGAATTCCATGTCGCCAGCGCCAATGTGCAGTTTCGCAAGCCGATTCGTGCGCATGAATATATTGAAGGCCGCGCCTGGACTTCACGCATAGGCAATAGCAGCATGACAACCCGGATTGAGCTGCACGGGCGTAATGGTGACGGATCAGCCGGTGCAGGAGCATCCGACGATTTGCGCGCCGAGATAGAACTCGTGAATGTCCACGTTTCTTTGGACACGGGCAAATCCCTACCAATACCGCAATCGGCGCGTGACGCGTTGCTTGGCGCTGAGCAGAAATAGGCGGCACGTATTATGACAGCAGAAACAGCCAACGCACCCTTGCGTATTGCTCTGGCGGGTGCCGGCACAGTGGGCGTGGGCGTTATACGCCTGCTGCGTGACAATGCGGAGCTGATTTCTGCCCGCGCCGGCAGGCCTCTGCAGATTACTGCGGTCAGCGCGCGTGACCGCAACCGTGACCGCGGCGTGGATCTTTCCGGATTTGCGTGGGAAGACGATATGACGGCAATGGCTGCGCGCGACGATGTCGATGTGGTGGTAGAATTGGTGGGCGGTTCAGACGGACCCGCCTTAACACTCGCCCGAAATGCGATTGCCGCAGGCAAAGGCTTTGTAACGGCGAACAAGGCGATGGTTGCTCATCACGGGCTGAGCCTTGCGCAAGCCGCGGAGGCCCAGCAGGTCGCTTTGAAATTCGAAGCAGCTGTTGCGGGCGGCATCCCGGTTATCAAGGGGTTGCGCGAAGGCGCAGCGGCAAATGCGATCACCAGCATTTTAGGCATTCTGAATGGTACCGCCAATTACATATTGTCGGAAATGGAGACATCGGGTGCCGGTTTTGCAGAAACGCTGAAAGAAGCGCAGTCGCTGGGCTATGCAGAAGCAGATCCCACCTTCGACATTGAAGGTGTGGATGCAGCGCATAAGCTGGCAATCCTTGCCGCCGTCAGCTTTGGTGCCAGTATGGATTTTGATGCCGTCAGTTGCGAGGGCATCTCAGCCATTCGCGCTGCCGATATCGCGCAGGCGGATGCCTTGGGTTACGTCATCCGCTTGATTGGAATGGCCGATGTTGAGCGTGATGAAGCAGGTGTCCCTGCTTTGCTGCAACAGGTGAAGCCATGCCTTGTCCCGAAAGGCCATCCGCTCGCGCATGTAACCGGACCCACCAACGCGATTGTGGCGGAAGGCAATTTCTCAGGCCGTCTGTTGTTTCAGGGAGCGGGTGCCGGTGATGGACCTACCGCCAGCGCAGTGGTCGCCGATCTGATTGACATCGCACGCGGAGAGACGGGCGCGCCGTTCTCTGTGCCTGCCAGCGATCTGGTCTCCATGGCGCCAGCAGAAGCGGGCAAGCGGACGGGGCAGGTCTATTTGCGCTTCACCGTGACAGACAAGCCGGGCGTCCTAGCCGAGATTACAGCCGCCATGCGCGATGCAAACGTTTCGATCGAGAGCCTGATTCAGGAAGGCCGCGCCAATGATGGCGGAGAGGTGTTTGTCGCCATGGTAACGCATGACGGCCCTGCAGGATGTGTGGATCATGCGGTTCAGCTGCTGTCCGATTCGCCGAGCCTGACTGCGCCGCCACTGGTCATGCAAATTTTGTCTGATTAGCGATTCGGTGGAGCGCCTTCAGTAACTTCGTCGGCAGCTTCATCAGGCGTTTCTTGCGAAACGAATGTGCCCGTATCATTGCCGCGCGGTGGCAGGCCCTTGGAAATCCTGTCGGCATCTGAACCCGGTGGTGCTTCGGGCAGTTCGGAAAAATCGATGAGCAAAGCGGGTGGCGGCGGACATTTTTGGAGCCCGGGGACGCACAATCCGCCAATTGTGGGTGGACCTGTGAAAATGCCGGGCCCCGCTACGTCAGGAGCTCTGGGCAGCCCGTCATCAATGGCTTCTTCGCCCGTAGGGTCCAGTTCGCTGCTGGATTTGACCCGAAACTGGCTTTGTTCTTGCTCCTCTGCACAGACAACGATCTCGTCGCCTTGTTGCGGATCGCATTTCGGCTCTGGCGGCGGCGGGCCATAAGCCTGTTTGGCACTGGCAATCACATTCTCAGCCGTGGTTTGCGGCTGGCTTTCAGCCTGCGCCGGAGATGTGCCAAGCCATAGGCCCGCCCATCCGAATAAAAGCGCGCGTGAAACGGGCGGAATGGCGGGGAGGCTTCTCGACAATCTCACGCTCCCTGTCTAAGTCGGCCAAATCCAACTTACTCACCAGCCTACAGGGACTGAATTGACCATGAACACGCCGAAAACTTCACCTAGCGATGTCCTTGACCGGGTACTGGTTCTCGAGATGGTCCGCGTCACGGAAGCAGCCGCGATTGCCGCTTCCAAACTGATCGGGCGCGGCGATGAAAAAGCAGCTGATGCGGCTGCGGTCGAAGCAATGCGTGAGGCATTTGACGAATTATATATGGACGGCACCGTGGTCATCGGTGAAGGCGAGCGTGACGAAGCACCGATGCTCTATATCGGCGAGAAAGTTGGCGGTGCTCCGGGTAAGGGCCCGAAAATCGACATAGCCTTGGACCCGCTGGAAGGCACCACGATCACTGCAAAAGCCGGCCCGAATGCTTTGGCTGTTTTGGCCGCTGCGGAAGAAGGCAACCTGCTGAACGCGCCAGACACATATATGGACAAACTGGCCGTTGGCCCGGGCTATCCGGCCGACATTATCAGCCTCGATAAAAGCGTGACGGAAAATGTCGAAGCTGTGGCAGCCGCTAAGGGAGTCAAGCCGGAAGAAATTATCGTGTGCGTTCTGGACCGCCCTCGCCACGGGGCGATCATTGAAGAATTGCGTGCAATCGGATGCGGCATCTTTCTAATCCCCGATGGCGATGTTGCCGGTGTCATTGCGACCACCGATGAAGATACGACCATCGATATGTATATGGGGCAGGGCGGCGCTCCTGAAGGCGTGCTTGCTGCGGCGGCCCTGCGCTGCGTCGGCGGGCAGTTCAACGGCCGCCTTGTGTTCCGAAATGATGATGAACGCGCCCGCGCCCGTAAGTGGGGCATCGAAGATCTCGACCGGATCTACAAATTGGAAGATTTGGCGAAAGGCGACTGTATATTTGCAGCAACCGGCGTGACCGACGGGTCGCTGCTGGACGGAGTGAAGCGTCTGCGCGGCGGTAAGATGACTACTGAAAGTGTGGTCATGCGCGCCAGTTCCGGCACTGTGCGCTGGATCAAGGGTGAGCACCGTTAAGGCTTGAATAAGTCAGCCATTGCTGGCGACCGTTGCTGGCAAGGGCATGTTAGGGCTGAGAACTCACAGACTTGGGAAAAGCCGCCGCCGCTACTGTTGCATCGGCGGTCTGCTCGGCTAAGTCTCAACGGCGCGATTCGCTGCGCTGCCAAGGAACAATCGCATGAAAATCATGGCTGCTAATTCCAATCTCCCGCTTGCCCGGGCGATTGCCGCTTATCTGGAAATCCCGCTTTGTGATGCCAGTGTGCGCCGCTTTGCAGATGAAGAGATTTTCATCGAAATTCACGAGAATGTGCGCGGCGAAGATGTGTTTGTCCTGCAATCGACCAGCTTTCCGGCCAATGACAATTTGATGGAATTGTTGATCGGGATTGACGCATTGCGGCGGGCATCTGCGCGGCGGATTACCGCAGTTGTCCCGTATTTCGGATATGCTCGCCAAGACCGGAAGCCGGGACCGCGGACCCCGATTTCGGCTAAGCTGGTCGCCAATCTGATGACCGAAGCCGGCGCTGACCGCGTCTTGTCAGTCGATCTGCACGCCGGGCAGATTCAGGGTTTCTTCGATATTCCGACCGACAATCTTTATGCCGCGCCTGTAATGGCGGCGGACATTCAGGCGCGTTACGGTGATCAGGATCTGATGGTTGTTTCGCCTGACGTTGGCGGCGTGGTTCGTGCCCGCGCCCTTGCCAAACGGCTCGACAATGCGCCGCTGGCAATCGTTGATAAGCGGCGCGACCGGCCGGGCGAGTCTGAAGTGATGAACATCATCGGAGAAGTTCAGGGGCGGCATTGCATTCTGATCGATGACATTGTCGATTCAGGCGGGACCCTTTGCAACGCGGCGCAGGCATTGCTTGATGCGGGTGCAAACAGCGTGGCGGCTTACATAACCCATGGCGTTTTGTCCGGCGGCGCAGTGGCACGCGTTAACGATTCGGCTCTGACGGAGTTGGTAATTTCCGATACAATTCTGCCATCTGATGCCGCCAAGGATTCAGATCGTATTCGCATTCTGACAATTGCTCCGCTGATTGGCGAAGCTGTGCGCCGGATTGCCGATGAAAGCTCGGTCAGTTCGCTGTTTGACTGACCGGGGGTAATATCGGGTCGGACATCCAAGGCCTGACTGCATTGGGATCAAGCCGGTTGAGAACTTCCAGCCGGCGGGCTTGCCGAATTTCCAGACTTAAGGTCAGCAAGCCTTGCCGGTCGGCCACAAATTGCCGCGGCGTCATGTCAAAGAATGTCGTGAATTCGCGGATTTGATGCGACTGGTCGAAGAAGCGAAGATAGATTTCCTCCTCATTCTCGTCAGCAACGCCGCATAGCCGTGCGGCCAGATCCAGCGTTCGGGCACGGCGCATGACCTGTTTCGGGGTTAAACCGAAATCACGCTTTATTATCCGCTGCAATGTCCGCGCGGTCACACCATTGCGGTCCGCAAAATCGTTGATCGATTGATTGGGGTCGGCAAATGACGCAGCCTCGAATTTCTGGGAAAGTTGCTCGGGAGGCTGGCAGCCATTCTGTGCAATATGATGCCGCAGCCAGTTTTCAATCTCTAGCAACCAATCTTCAGGACTCATCCCCGGCTGGTAAAGTCCGGTGAGTTCCGCATCATTGATGCCGACATATTCAATGGGCTTGATCCGGTCGATCAGCGGGCCGTCATCAATGCCCCACAAGGCGCGCATTGCGCCCGGTTTTAGCATGAAGCCGGCGACCTTGATCCCTCCGACATAATCCAGAGGCATAGCTTTGGAATGCTGGCCGCATAAAAAGGTTTCGTCGCGAATGCGGAGTTCGCCATCTGCAGTGCCCACGGTCCAGTCGACGCCGATAGCGGTCCGTACATAGCCCGCGTCATTACAGAGAAGGCCGCTTACGCTGAAGTCGTCGGGTGCTTGTGCAATCGCAACCATGATCCGCGCCAGCCAAGGCTCTAAATCATGCGCAGGCGGACGGTTAAGGGATAGCGGCACGCCGTCTTTGGTCGCGCCGGTTTCAGGCTGTAGCCTTGCTTTAGCCGTGCTGGGTTCCCCATCACCCATGATGCAATTCACGTCCCTTTTATGGTCTTAGCGCCCGAAATCCATGTTTCGTGTTACAAATCAAACGTCATCACGATCAAGGCCCTTGATGAAATTTTGTTGCTATGTGAGCCTTAGCCATTGCTCAGTATTGCATCACAGAATTTGCGCAAGACAATATCGAATCTTGCGCTTTGCCTAGCGGCGCTGCTTGACGACCGTGCCATTCCGGTGAAATGACCGCCGCCATGCCAACCTCAGCCGATATCGTCCTCGCCAATCGTTTAGCAGATGCCGCCGGAGCCGCGATCAGACCTTTGTTCCGCACCGGTTTTTCCGAGGAGCAAAAAAGCGACCGATCTTTCGTGACAGAGGCGGATCAGGCTGCGGAGGCGGCCATGCGGGCCATCTTGGAAAGCGAGCGCGCCGATGATGGAATTATCGGTGAAGAATATGGCACGCGCAATGAAGGCGCGGCGCGGCAATGGGTTCTCGACCCGATTGACGGGACCACCAGCTTTATCGCTGGTCGGCCGATATTCGGGACCTTGATAGCGCTCCTTAAAGACGGCTGGCCAGTGCTCGGCATTATTGATCAGCCGATCAATGCTGAGCGCTGGGTAGGGGCAGTCGGAAAGGGTACAACATTTAACGCAAGCCCGATCCGTTCCCGCCCGTGCCGCGAATTGTCAGATGCGGTTCTTGGCACCACCAGTCCGCACCATTTCAGCGAGCATCAAGCCGATCATTTCATGTCGCTGGCCAAGTCAGTCGCTGAGAAAAAGATCATTTATGGCGGCGATTGCTATAATTACGGCCTGGTCGCTTCCGGTCATGTGGATATTGTCTGCGAAGCCGGTTTGAAGCTGCATGATTTTGCGGCTCTAGTGCCCGTTGTAGAGGGCGCCGGCGGTACAATGTGCGACTGGAACGGCGAACCCCTTCATGCCGGAAGCGACGGCACGGCTTTGGCGATAGGCGACGCCGCGCGGCTGGAAGATGTGCTGGAGGCAATGGGCTGAAATTGTATGTCAGCGACATTCGGTGTTCGTATTATTTACAATGCTTTAGATTTAACTATGTGACCTTCCGGAATTCTTGAACAGACTATCGGAGATCATATGAAAAAGTTGATTATCGGCCTGGCGGCAACCACGCTTTTGACCGCACCTGTTATGGCGCAAGACAGCGCGCCAGCAGACAGCGCCAACAAAGAAGGCGTCCGTATTGAAGGCCGCGTAATGTGGGAGCGTATTAACGACCCGCAGGAATCGCAGAACATTAATTACGAGCTGGGCAGCGGCATCGCATTCGGCGGTGAAATCGGTTATGATTTTGCAGTGAGCGATGCCGTCGTGGTCGGCCCTTATGCGAATTATGAAGTGTCATCGATCGAAAGCTGTGACGGCGATTTCTGCGTCAGTTCCGGCGGTTATTGGGCAGTCGGTCTGCACGCCGGTCTGATTGCTGGCGATGATGGCCTGATTTACGCAAAAGTCGGCTATGGCCAGCAGACCATCGACGTGGTTGGCCCGGTGAACGTCAACGGGCAGATCATCAATTTCGACGAGAGCGAAACTGGCAGCGGATATAATGCTGCGCTGGGTTATGATCACAGCTTCAACGAAAATTTCTATGGCCGCATCGAAGTTGGCATTAGCGAAAGCTACGACATTTATACGTTCGATTTTCAACGCGCGAATATCGGCGTTGCATTGGGCGCGCGTTTCTAAAAATCGCGTTTGTTTGATTTGATATTGGCGGGGCGCTTCTGCACTCCGCCAATATTGTTTTACGGCCCTTATGATTGGCGAGGGAATCGCTTGCATTCTCGCAGTCACATCAGTAATGGCCCGCACTTCACTGACACGTGATTCATCTGCCGGTCTGGCCGTTAGGGCTGCCAGGGCTGGTTGTACGTGTCCCGAACCGAAATCCTTTTAGGAGAAGAAAATGCCCAAGCTGAAGACCAAAAGCGGTGTGAAGAAACGCTTCAAAATCACCGCAAGCGGCAAAGTGAAGCACGGTGTTGCTGGCAAACGCCACCGCCTGACGCATCACAATGCAAAGTATATCCGCCAGAACCGTGGCACATCTGTGATCTCTGACGCTGATGCGAAGACGATCAAGAAATGGGCTCCTTACGGCCTCAATTGAGCGCCGAGAGACCAAGTCACTTTTTAGGAGTTAAGAGATATGCCTCGCATTAAACGCGGCGTGACCACACGCCAGAAGCACAAACGGTTACTCGATCAAGCCAAGGGCTATCGCGGCCGCCGTAAAAACACCATTCGCGTCGCACGCCAAGCCGTCGAAAAAGCCGGCCAGTATGCGTATCGCGACCGTAAAGTTAAGAAGCGCAATTTCCGCGCCCTGTGGATCCAGCGTATCAACGCTGCGGTTCGCGCAGAAGGTCTGACCTATTCGCAGTTCATGCACGGCGTTAAACTCGCCGGTATTGAATTGGACCGTAAAGTCATGGCCGATCTGGCGATGAATGAAGGCGCTGCTTTCAAGACCATTATCGAACAGGCGAAGAAAGCTCTTCCAGCTTAAGATTTTACCGGATTAACCGGTCTGAAAAGGGCGCGGCGGGCTTGGCCTTCCGCGCCCTTTTCTGTGTTTGGCATCATCCGCGCTGGTTCGGTTATGCAGATATACTGCGCGTTGTCAGTTTGACGATCAGGACGAATAGGCCTGCTCACCGGCAAATGCAGCTTTGCGTTGCGCGGCAATAGGCGCTAGCGCGCCTTCGCCATGACTGAATTGAACACACGCAAAGAACAGACGCTTTCCGCCATCGAAAGCGCAGCCGACGCAGATGCTTTGGAGGCGCTGCGCGTAGAGGCATTGGGCAAACAAGGCTGGATCAGCCAATTGCTGAAGACTTTGGGCAAAATGACGCCTGAAGAGCGGCAGGAGAAGGCTCCCGCCATCCAACAAGCGCGGTCTGAAGTCGCCGACGCCATTGCCCTGCGCAAACAGGCGATGGATGATGCGGAGCTGGACCGGAAGCTGGCCACGGAAACGCTCGATCTTTCCCTGCCCGCTCCGATTTCTGCCAAGGGCAGCGTCCACCCGGTTAGTCAGGTGATGGATGAATTGGCGGAGATTTTCGCTGATCTGGGTTTCGCGGTAAAAACCGGTCCCGAAGTCGAAGATGACTGGCACAATTTTACCGCACTCAACATGGATGAGAATCATCCCGCCCGTGCGATGCATGACACATTCTATTTTCCTGATCGCGATGCCGAAGACCGCGCCATGTTGCTGCGGACTCACACTTCACCAGTGCAAATTCGTACAATGGTGAAAGAGGGTGCGCCGGTGCGGATCATTGCGCCTGGCCGCGTCTATCGCAGCGATAGCGATGCCACGCATACGCCTATGTTCCATCAGGTTGAAGGTCTGGTAATCGACAAGGATATTCATCTAGGCCATCTGAAATGGACGCTGGAGACGTTCCTCAAGGCGTTCTTCGAGCGCGATGACATCGTGCTGCGACTGCGTCCGTCCTATTTTCCGTTCACCGAACCAAGCGTCGAAGTCGATGTGGGTTTTGAGGTTGTGAAGGGACGGCGTGTGTTGGGCGGGTCGGGTGATGCGCCCGGCCATGCCTGGATGGAGCTTCTCGGTAGCGGCATGGTCAATCGCCGCGTTATCGAATTTGCCGGACTTGATCCGGATGAATGGCAGGGCTTTGCATTCGGTGTCGGCGTGGACCGGCTCGCGATGCTGAAATACGGCATGGATGATTTGCGGGCGTTCTTTGACGGCGATATTCGCTGGCTACAGCATTACGGGTTCAGCCCTTATGATCAGCCCACGCTTTCCGCCGGTGTAGGAGCAGGCGCATGAAGTTTTCTCTGACATGGCTCAAAGATCATCTGGAAACAGAGGCCAGCGTTGCCGATCTGGCTGCGGCGATGAATCGTATCGGCCTGGAAGTCGAAGGCATAGAAGACCCTGCGGAGCGGCTCTCAGGCTTTACCGTGGCCAAGGTTCTTTCGGCAGAGAAGCATCCGGACGCAGACAAATTGCAAGTGCTGAGCGTGGACACTGGCGCGGGCGAACCGTTGCAGGTGGTGTGCGGCGCGCCCAATGCACGGGCTGGTATGCTGGGCGTGCTCGGTCAGCCGGGCGCTGTTGTGCCGTCCAACGGTATGGAGCTTCGCAAAAGCGCGATCCGCGGTGTCGAAAGCAACGGCATGATGTGTTCCGTGCGCGAGCTGGAACTGGGCGATGAACATGACGGTATTATCGAATTGCCCGATGACGCCCCTGTCGGGCACAGCTTTGCCGATTATCATGGATCCAGCCCGGTTTTCGATGTGGCCATTACGCCCAACCGCCCCGATTGCATGGGTGTGTACGGCATCGCGCGCGATCTTGCGGCTGCGGGCATGGGCACGCTGAAACCGATCGCGTTTCCGGCATTTGAGGCCTCTGACGGCTGTCCGGTGGAAATCCGCAGCGATGATTCTGACGGCTGTCCTGCCTTTTATGGACGTGTCATCACCGGCGTCACAAACGGTCCCTCTCCGGATTGGTTGCAGCAGCGACTGCAGAGCGCAGGTCAGCGCCCGATCTCCTTGCTGGTCGATCTGACAAATTATCTGATGCTGGCATTTGGGCGCCCGGCACACGCCTACGACCTCGCCAAACTCACCGGTCCAGTGGTCGCGAGAAGGGCCAAAAACGGTGAGCAGGTCCTCGCGCTGAATGAGAAGACGTACACTCTTGATGACGCGATGACCGTTATCGCCGACGATAAGGGCGTGCATGATATTGCCGGCATAATGGGCGGCGAGAATTCAGGCTGCAGCGATGACACGACCGATGTTCTCTTGGAAATTGCCTATTTCAATCCCGACCGTATTGGCGCGACGGGACGGAAATTAGGTCTGGCCTCGGATGCGCGTACGCGCTTCGAACGGGGCGTTGATCCGGAGTTTCTCGACGACGGGCTCGACCTGCTGACCGGCCTGATTGTCGAACTGGCGGGCGGTGCTGCATCCGATGTTGTTCGTGCCGGTTCGCCTCCGGGCGTGGCCAAAACCATCACTTTCGACCCCGCACTTACGGCCAAACTTGGCGGTGTGGCGGTAGATGAAGCAGAGCAGCAGCGAATCTTGGAATCGCTTGGTTTCTCTGTCGACATGACAGGTGCAGCATGGACAGTGACCGTTCCGCTGCGCCGCCACGATGTGGAAGGGCCCGCCGATCTGGTTGAAGAAGTCGTGCGGATTTACGGCATTGATGATGTCGCCAGCGTGGCTTTGCCCCGCGCGGAAGGGGTTGCCGCGCCAACCGCATCACACGAACAAAAGCAGGAACGCCGTGTGCGCCGTGCGGCTGCGGGCCGCGGCCTCAATGAAGCCGTAACCTGGTCATTCCTGCCGGTACCCGATGCGGAGCATTTCGCCGCTGAAGGTCAGGAGCTGTGGGTGCTGGACAATCCAATCAGCGAAGACATGAAGGCGATGCGCCCGTCAATGATCCCGGGACTTCTCGCTGCAGCGAAGCGCAACGTTGATCGCGGCGCAGCCTCGCTGCGCCTGTTCGAGATCGGTCGGCGATATTTCCGCAATGCTGACGGCTCCAGCAACGAGAAGCCGACTTTGGGCGTTGTCTTGGCAGGTGAGCGTTCTGCACGCGGCTGGGCATCGGGTAAGGCAGAAGCGTTTGACGCGTTTGATGCCAAGGCCGAAGCGATGGCGCTGCTTGCAGAAGCGGGCGCGCCGGCAGAAAAGCTGCAAGTGATGGGCGAGGCCGGTCCGCAGTTCCATCCCGGACAATCGGCAACGCTGCGGCTCGGCCCAAAAAACGTCCTCGCGCGTTTCGGAGCGCTGCATCCCAAAACGCTCGCCACATTTGATATTGAAGTTCCGGTAGTCGCCGTTGAAATCTTCCTCGATGCGATTCCGGGCAAGAAGGGCGCGCCTAGCTTCGCGCGGACAGCCTATGCACCGCCTGCATTACAGTCGGTCATGCGTGATTTTGCATTCTTGGTTCCGGGCAACCTGCCGGCGGGTGATCTTCAGCGAATGATCAAGGGTGCGGACAAGGCCAATATCGTCGATGCGCGCATATTCGATGTGTTTTCCGGCCAGGGTGTGCCCGAAGGCAAGAAGTCCGTTGCAATCGAAGTCACGCTGCAACCTTCGGAAAAAAGCTACAAGGATGAAGACCTGAAAGCGATTTCAGACAAGGTGGTTGCGGCGGCAGCTAAGCTTGGCGCGGAGCTTCGGGGCTAAGCATGGCGTCCAACACCACCTCGAACAGACGCACCTTTGCGATTATTTCGCACCCCGATGCGGGTAAGACCACGCTGACGGAGAAGCTGCTGCTGCAAGGCGGCGCGATCCATCTTGCGGGCGAGGTAAAGGCGCGCGGGGCCGCGCGGCGGGCGCGGTCAGACTGGATGAAGATCGAGCAGCAGCGCGGCATCTCTGTCACGTCCAGCGTGATGACGTTCGAGCGGGACGGGATTACCTTCAACCTGCTCGATACGCCAGGTCACGAGGATTTCTCGGAAGACACGTACCGCACGCTAACTGCAGTCGACTCGGCGATCATGGTGATCGATGCGGCGAAAGGTATCGAACCGCAAACGCGCAAGCTGTTCGAGGTTTGCCGTTTGCGCAGCGTGCCGATTATCACCTTCGTCAACAAAGTGGACCGCGAAGGGCGCCCGGTTTTTGAATTGCTGGACGAAATTGCTGATATGCTGGCGCTGGATGTCAGCCCGCAAATGTTCCCCATTGGCATGGGCGGCGAATTTGAGGGCATTCTTGATTATGCAAGCGGCACAGTAGCGCGGCCCGAAGGCCCGTCGAAAGAGTTTCTTGGCACCCGTGATGCCGACTTCGAGTTGCCTGAACGCTTCGCCGAGAACGCGGAACTGGCGCAAATCGGCTATCCGGAATTTGATCTGGAGGCTTATCGCAATGGTGATCTGACGCCGGTCTATTTCGGATCCGCGCTGAAGAATTTCGGTGTGACCGAACTGATCGAAGCCATCGCGAAATTTGCGCCGCCCCCGCGTCCGCAACCAGCCGGCGACGCCGAAATCACGCCTGACTATGACGAGGTGACGGGGTTCATTTTCAAAGTTCAGGCCAATATGGACCCGAACCACCGCGACCGGATTGCCTTTATGCGGCAGGTTTCGGGCACGTTTAAACGCGGCATGAAGCTGACGCCGAGCGGGCTGGGTAAACCGATTGCCATCCATTCCCCGATACTGTTTTTCGCGCAGGACCGGGAAATTGCCGATACGGCCGAAGCGGGTGATATTATCGGCATTCCCAATCACGGGACGCTGCGCGTGGGCGATACGCTGAGCGAGAGCAATAAGCTGCGCTTTACCGGTCTGCCCAACTTTGCGCCGGAGATTCTGCGGCGGGTGCAATTGAAAGATCCGACCAAGACCAAGCAATTACGCAAAGCGCTGGACGATCTGTCGGAAGAAGGCGTGATCCAGGTGTTCTATCCCGAATTGGGCGCGCAGCACATTGTTGGCGTCGTCGGGCAATTGCAGCTGGAAGTTCTGATCTCCCGACTGTCTGCCGAATATAAGGTCGAGGCAGCTTTGGAGGCGGCGCCATTTGCCACTGCGCGCTGGGTTACCGGACCGGATGAGCCGCTCGGCCAGTTTGAAGAGTTTAATCGCGCAAATCTGGCGAAAGACCGGGACGGCGATATGGTGTTCCTCGCAAAATCGCCTTGGGATGTGGGGTATCAGGAAGAAAAGAACCCTGATCTGAAATTCTCGGCCACTAAGGAGCGGTGACAAACTGCATCCTGCGGCCTAGCGTCATCTGATGGCTGAATTCTTCGAAACTCTGAATGACAAACATACGGCGATGATCGCGGCTCAGCCCGTGTTCTTTGTGGCCACAGCAGCGGCCGATGCGCGGATCAATCTCAGCCCCAAAGGGTATGATGCGTTCCGCATTCTTGCACCGGACCGTGTCGCTTATCTTGATCTTGGCGGGAGCGGCAACGAAACGCACGCCCATCTGGCGGCGGACGGGCGGATCACTATCATGTTCTGTAATTTTGCGCAGCCCGCGCTGATCCTGCGCATTTATGGCACCGGCGTGCCGGTTTTACCGCAGGACCCGCAATGGGAAGAGCTGGCATCCAATTTCACCCTGCTGCCGGGAACGCGGCAGATATTCGATATCGCTGTGGAAAGCGTGCAGACCAGTTGCGGCTGGGGTGTGCCGTTCATGGAAATGCAGGCGGAACGCGAAACGCTGAAAAAAGCGCACGCGCAGAGCAATCCTTCCGAATGGGCGGCCAAGCACGGTATGCGCTTGGCAAGCATTGACGGCCTGCCGGCGCGGCCAACCGACCGTTACATTGCCGGTGATCCGCAGGACTGACCGGCCCCATGCGCCTGAAATTCGCCAGTTACAATATTCATAAAGCCGTGGGTGCGGACCGCCGCCGCGACCCCGACCGAATCATGCGCGTTTTGCGAGAGATCGATGCCGATGTAATTGCGCTGCAAGAGGCTGATCTCCGCATTGGCGAGCGCGCCAGCGTGATTGATCGCGCAGCAATCAAGGATTCTCCCTGGCAACCGGTAGAGATTGCCAAACGCCCGCGCAGCCTTGGCTGGCACGGAAACGCGCTACTGGTGCGCAAGGAATATCGCGTGCTTGATGCGCAGCCGCTTGACCTGCCGACTCTGGAGCCACGCGGCGCGGCGCGCGGCGACATCGAGGTTTCGGGCATCCGAATTCGCGTCATTGGAATGCATTTGGACCTGTCCGGCCTGCGCCGCCGAGACCAAATAAAGGCTGTGTTAGGTCATGCGGAGCAGTGCGCGCCTGTTTGTCCGACAGTGATGATGGGTGATTTCAACCAATGGGGAAACCGCAGCGGCGCGATGCAGGAATTCCGCCAGAACTGGCACGTTCTGGATACGGGGCGCAGTTTCCCCGCGCGCCAGCCAATTGCGCGATTGGACCGTATCGTGACCTCCGATGAATGGGGCTGCGTGGAACAGCACGTGCATCACAGCGCTACCGCATCACAGGCATCCGACCATTTGCCTGTCGTCGCATCGCTAGAGTTGCCTAATATTTAATCAATGATTAATAATTAGGCGAAGAGTCTGCCTAGTGCATTAGCATATTGCGCAATGAATCCCTGTAGCGATTGATAATTTCCAAACTGGCACGGCTTTTGCTGCATGTGCGAAGTCGGCGTTGTGCCGGCGGTAATTGCAGTTGAGGGGCCACAGATGAAATTCATCACTGCCATAATCAAACCATTTAAGCTGGACGAAGTCCGCGAAGCGCTGGGCGCTATCGGGGTTGCGGGTATGACCGTTTCCGAAGTCAAAGGCTTTGGCCGTCAAAAGGGCCAGACCGAAATTTATCGCGGAGCCGAATATTCCACCAATATGCTTCCCAAAGTGAAGCTGGAAATTGCCGCGAGCGACGAGATCGCCGCGCAGGTGGTAGAGACAATCAAGGAAACTGCCAGCACCGAAGCCATCGGCGACGGCAAGATTTTCGTGTTCGATCTGGCGGACGCCACGCGCATCCGTACCGGCGAGACCGGAGACACCGCACTATGACCGATTTTTCCAAAATGAAGGAAACCACCATGTTCCGCAAAACACTTGGCGGTGTTGGTGCGCTGGGCCTGACCTTGGCCGCCGCCACGCCTGCATGGGCCCAGGAAGCTGCAGAAGCAGCTCCGGCAGTGGCCAATCCTGGTAATAACGCCTGGATGATGACAGCAACCATTCTGGTGTTGCTGATGATCATTCCCGGCCTGACACTGTTTTACGGCGGATTGACCCGCTCCAAAAACATGCTGTCCACCATGACGCAAATCGGTGCCACAGCTTCGCTGGCAATGCTGGTCTGGGTTATGTGGGGCTTCTCGCTCGCTTTCGGTTCGACCACCTATGAAGGTGCGCTCGGGCTTTTCATCAGCGGGGGCAGCTATTTCCTCTCCGGCATGGACGCGTCGACGACGGCTGCGACCTTTACCGATGAAGTGATCAGCGAATACGTCTTCGTAAGCTTCCAGATGACTTTCGCGGCAATTACTGCTGCGCTGATATTGGGCGCTACCGCTGAACGTATGAAGTTCAGCGCAGTGATGGCATTTGTACCGATCTGGCTGACCATCGTATATTTCCCGATTGCACACATGGTGTGGGCAGGCGGCGGATTGCTGTTCGAAGCGGGTGCGCTCGACTTTGCCGGCGGTACGGTAGTGCACATTAATGCCGGTGTATCCGGACTGGTTCTCGCCTATCTGCTCGGCAAACGCCGTGGTTATCCGTCAGAGCCAATGCCTCCGCACTCGCTGACGCTGACCATGGTCGGCACAGGCCTGCTGTGGGTTGGCTGGTTTGGTTTCAACGCCGGTTCTGCTCTTGAAGCTGACGGCTCTGCAGGCCTTGCCATGATTAACACATTTGTTGCCACGGCTGCCGGTGCGCTCACATGGATGGTCATCGAAAGAATGGCAGGACATAAGGGTTCAGCACTGGGCTTCTGCTCGGGTGTGATTGCCGGTCTGGTGGCTGTGACACCAGCCGCAGGTAACGCTGGCCCGTTCGGCGCCATCCTTCTCGGCATCCTGTCCTCGATCGTTTGCTACTTCTTCGTAGCGAAGGTCAAAGCCAAGTTCGGGTATGACGATTCGCTGGATGCGTTCGGCATCCACGGTGTTGGCGGTATCGTCGGCGCGATCGGCACAGGCGTGGTATACCAGCCATTCCTTGGCGGTCCTGGCGACGGCTCGACCGGCCTTGGCGCCCAGCTCTGGATCCAGACCGAGGGTGTTCTCGTGACAATCGCATGGGCCGGTATCGGTACCTTTATTGCGGCCATGATCGTCAAAGCCATCATCGGACTTCGGGTTTCCGAAGAAGCCGAAGTCGACGGCCTCGACATCAGCGAACACGGCGAACGCGCCTACAATTAATTCACCAGGTTCGGCGGGGCCGGGAGATCCTCTCCCCTCCCGTTCCCGCCGCACGACGTTCCTCCTGCGAACAACACTTTATATGGCCGGGGCATTGCGCTCCGGCCTTTTTTTGTTCGTAAGGTTTTGCTGCGCGTGCGTGTTTGAGACCGCGCGTTTACGCCCGCGATTAGACTAGCCGTTCAGGATGAAATCGGCGCAGCGCTCCCCAATCATAATGCTGGGAGCGTTGGTATTGCCGCTGACGATCTTCGGCATCACACTGGCATCTGCAATCCAGAGCCCGTCCACGCCGCGGACCCTCAGCTTGGTATCGACCACGCTATCCGAGTCCGATCCCATGCGGCAGGTGCCCACGGGGTGGTACACAGTGTCGGCGCGGTTGCGGATCATTTCGTCCAGCGCGGCATCGTCTTGTAGATCAACCGGATGCCGGTCTTGCGGGGCGTAGTCCGCAAGCGGTGACGCCTCTGCAATACGGTGCGACAAGCGCACGCCCGCACGCATCACCGCAATATCGCGCTCGTCATCAAGGAAATTGGGATCCAGCCGCGGTGCGTCTCTGGTGTCTGCGGAATTGAGCCGCACGGTGCCTCTGCTTTCCGGGCGAAGCACGCAGGCATGGAGCGAAAAGCCGTGCCCTTTCACTTTCTCGCGGCCATGATCTTCCAGCATCGCCGGTACAAAATGCCATTGCACGTCGGGTGCCGGTGCATCGGGCATAACCTGCCAGAAACCGCCCGCTTCAGCATAAGGGGTGGTCATGATGCCGGTGCGTTTACGCCGGTGCTCGATGATGGCTTTCGCCATCCGTGCGGTACCGGCGAGACTGTCTCCGATCGGATCCTTGGATTCGGTTTGCCAGCTGGACACGTAATCGATGTGATCTTGCAAATTGCTGCCAACGGCAGGCTTGTCTTGCACGACATCAATGCCATGATCACGCAGATGCGCGGCTGGTCCGATACCGGACGCCATCATAATTTGCGGACTGTTGAAAGCCCCTGCTGACAGGATCACTCCCGCTGTGGCCTTAATCGTCTCCCGTTTGCGTCCGCGCCGGATGGCAACGCCTGTGACCCGGCCATTCTCGATCACCAGTTTTTCAACCAAGGTACCGGTCATGATTGCAAGATTGTCGCTGCCACGCAGCGGTTCGATATATGCACGCGCTGCGGACCAGCGCTCGCCTTTGCGCTGGGTCACTTGATACACGCCGAAGCCTTCTTGCGCCGCGCCGTTAAAATCCGAATTATTGCGCAGCTGGAGCGATTCCGCGCTGCTGACGAAAGCGTGACTGGTGGGGTTCACCGCCGTTTGATCGGATACGAATAGCGGGCCGCCGCCCCCGTGAAAATCGTCTCCGCCGCGTTCATTGCTTTCCGATTTCTTGAAGTAGGGCAGGACATCGTCATACCCCCAGCCATCGCAGCCCATCGCGGCCCAATTGTCATAATCCCAGCGATTGCCGCGAATGTAGACCATTGCGTTAATTGCGGATGACCCGCCAAGCCCTTTGCCGCGCGGCTGGTACCCTATTCGTCCGTTGAGACCTTTTTGCGGGACCGTGTCGTATCTGTAATTGGTATTCTTCAACAGGAAGGGCATAAAGCCGGGCGTTTTGACGAGTACATTATTGTTGCGTCCGCCAGCCTCCAGCACACATACGCGATGCTTCCCGCCAACTGCCAAACGTCCGGCAACTGCGCTGCCGCCACTACCACCGCCGATGACGATATAGTCAAATTCCTGCATGACCTCTCCTTTTGCGAAAGGTTACGCGGACTTATCCTGTTCGGCAATCGGGTTTTCTGTTGCAACTGGATGTGCAGCCATCCGCTTCTGCCAATCGCTGCGGATCATGTCGCTTGTCATCCGGCTGCCATCGTGGCTCCAGCCCGGCTCGCGTAGCAGATAGGACAGCTTGTGCCGCCACGGTGCGCTCCACAGATCGCGAAAAATGCCGATCCATTCGTGAAACACGGCCCATAGCAAATTGAAACTGCCCAGCTGGCGGACAATGCCGTAGCGGATAGTCTCGCTATCAACTTCGCGCTGGAATGTGCCGAACATCCGGTCCCAAATGATAAAAACGCCGGCATAGTTCCGGTCCAGATAGAGCGGGTTTGTCGCATGGTGGACGCGGTGATGGCTGGGGGTATTCATCACTGCCTCGAACCAGCGGGGCATTTTGTCGATCGCTTCGGTGTGGATCCAGAATTGGTATATTAAGTTGAAGCCGCCGCACACCGCAATCATGACCGGATGAAAGCCCAGCAGCACCAGTGGTACGGTGAACAGCACCCCGAAAGTGAATGCGCTGGTCCATGTCTGACGCAATGCAGTGCTGAGGTTGTAATGCTGGCTGGAGTGGTGATTGACATGGCTCGCCCACATCCAGCGGATGCGGTGGCCTGCGCGGTGCACCCAGTAATATGCCAGGTCATCCAGCACAAAGCACGCCGCCCATGCCCACCACTGCCAACCGATAGTGAAAATACGGAATTCATACGCCGCGGCAAAGATCACGAACGCCACAATGCCGAACATGAGGCCCGAGACTGTGCTTCCCAGACCGAACGCCAAGGAGGTGAGAGTGTCGCGTGGTTCGTAAGCCTCAGGCTTGCGTTTGCGCGCCCATAGCATCTCGATGATGACTAACAGGACAAAGCCGGGAACCGCATAATCGACCGGGTTAAAGTCAGGCATGGGCTTGCCTTTCCATCCGCCGGAAACTGGCCGCCCAGATTTGGGCCTCGCTGCCAAGGTTCAATGTGACCGGTCCGAAGGGTTTGTCGTCCGGGTAGATCGTAAGACTTCCTTGATCCAGCCGCGCCTCTGGACGCTGATGCATCACGCGTCCCGCAAAATGAACGCCGTGCTGCCGCAGCAGCATAATACGGCCCTTATCATCGCGCAGCAGCGCGCCGTATCCGGAGCGATCAACCACGATATCGACCGGGTCAAAACCGCTGAGGACTTCGTCAGCCAAGCGGCGCGCATGGTCTGCATTCTTGATCCTGATGTCACCGCCCAGCCTGAGCCGCCCAGCCAGCCACGCCAGCGCCAGAATGGCGGCTAAAGATGCTGCCAGTTGCAGCAATTGGCGGATCAAGTCATCCAAGGTCAGCCGGCCTTTGCAGCAAGCATATCCATCGCAGCGCGCACGGGGCTTACGTCATAGCCAGCGGCCTTTGCATGGGCTGCAATCTCCTCGGGGTCACCGCCTTGGTAAGCTTGAGCCAGCGACCATAAAAGCGTGGAGCGGGTTCCGGTGCGGCAATAGGCCAGCACATTTCCGGAAGCATCTCTGATTGCGTCCGCCATCGCTTGCACGTCCGCCTCACCGAAACCGGCAGAGCCAATCGGAATGGCACGGTAGTCCAGACCCGCATCGCGCGCCGCCTGTTCGATTTGCGCGCCGGTGATCTGGCCTGCCTCTTCGCCGTCCGGGCGGTTGTTGATGATGAGCGACACGTTTTGCGCCTTCGCGTCTGCTATGTCGGTCAGTCCGATTTGCGGGCTGGCCATACAGCTGGCGGATAAAGTCCGGAAGTCGCTCATTTCTGTCTCCATGTTGAAGCGTTCTTTTGGCGTAGGTGCGGGTTTGCTGCAAGCGCGTGCCTATGCGAAAATGTCACAAAACTGCGTTAGAAATGGCTGAAGAGTTAAATTATTCGCGCCTTGCGCTGTTGTGCGCTATGGTTACGGATTGTGAGGGGGATAATTGATTCCTTTTTCTACGATGTCCGGCACATTTTCGCCCGTGCCGCTGTCTGAACTATATTACGGGGCGGAAATGCGAAGGTACGATTTAGATTATGGGTTATGATAAAGGGCGCCGTGGCCGAGGCCGAGATAAGCGCGACGGTTTCGGTGAAGATAGCTTCGATCCTTTCGGCGGTGGCGGACCAAGCGGCGGTTTTGGCGGCGATAATTATGGCGGCGGTAATGACCGCTACGGAGGCGGTGGGGACCGTTTCGGTGGTGGCGGTGATCGCTTCGGCGGCGGCGGCGGCGGTGGTCGCGGCCCGGGCGGCGGAGGCGGCGGTTTCCGCGGTGGCCAAGGCGGTGGTGGCGGCGGCGGTGCCGGTGGCGGCGGTTTTAACCGTATGCCCGCACAAGTCGTTGGAACCGGCAAGGGCGTTGTAAAGTTCTTCAACTCGCAAAAAGGTTTCGGCTTTATTCAGCAGGAAGCTGGCGGCGAAGATGTGTTCGTGCACATTTCTGCGGTTGAGCGCGCGGGCCTTCAAGGTCTGGCTGAAGGGCAGGGTCTCGAATTCAATCTGGTCGACCGTGGCGGAAAAGTTTCTGCACAAGATATCCAGATCGTTGGCGATGTTATTCCTGTTTCCGATAGCGGCGGCGGCGAAGGCGGCGGTGATCGCGGCGGACCTCCGCAGCGCGAGCTGACTGGCGAAAAGGCCACAGGCACAGTGAAATTCTTCAACGCGATGAAGGGCTTCGGCTTCCTCGTCCGTGATGACGGACAGCCTGACGCATTCGTGCATATCAGCGCTGTTGAGCGCTCCGGGCTGCAGGCAATCAACGAAGGCGAACGTTTCCAGTTCGATATTGAGGTTGATCGCCGCGGCAAACATTCCGCAGTCAATTTGGTGCCCGCTGAGTAAGCACTATTTGCCTGCTGCGCAGTTGCTCACCGCTTATTGGGTTAAGTGATTGACCAAAGCGGTTTCAATTGAATAGATATTTCGGGTGGCGGCTCCTATGGGGTCGCCATTCGTATTTTGACCTTCGGGTCGTTGTTTTGAATTGAGGATCAGTTCCCATGGCTATCACCCCGCTAATGCCCGTTTACCCCCGTTGCGGTGTCCGTCCAGTCCGCGGAGAAAACTGCCACCTTATCGATGAAAACGGGACGCGATATCTGGATTTTGCCAGTGGTATTGCCGTGAATTTGCTCGGTCACTCGCATCCCGGACTGATTGGCGCGATCCAGAAACAGGCAGAGACGCTGATGCACGTGTCAAACCTGTACGGAAGTCCACAGGGAGAGAAGCTGGCGCAATCGCTGGTCGACCACACATTTGCAGATACTGTATTTTTCACAAACTCAGGCGCGGAAGCTGTCGAAACCGCGATCAAGACTGCGCGCGCCTATCATCAGTCAGCGGGTGCAGAGCATAAGAACGAACTGATAACATTCTCGATGGCGTTTCATGGCCGTACGATGGCCACCATTAGCGCGTCGAACCAGACCAAGATGCACCATGGCTTTCAGCCGCTACTGGAAGGCTTCAAATATGCAGAGTTCGATGATCTTGAGTCGGCCAAAGCGCTGATTGGCCCGAACACGGCCGGTTTTCTGGTGGAGCCGATCCAAGGCGAGGGCGGCATACGCCCTGCATCAGATGCGTTTTTGAAGGGACTACGCGAACTTGCGGACGAGCATGATCTGATGCTGGCGCTGGACGAGGTTCAATGCGGCGTAGCCCGGACCGGAACGCTTTATGCCTATGAACAATACGGCATTGTCCCCGATATTGTAGCGACAGCCAAAGGTATTGGCGGCGGCTTTCCGCTTGGTGCCTGTCTCGCAACCGAGAAAGCTGCTCGCGGCATGACCTTTGGTACCCATGGCTCGACGTATGGTGGAAACCCCCTGGCGATGGCGGCGGGTCAGGCAGTTATGGATGCGGTCGCGAATGAAGAGTTTTTGGCCAGCGTGCGCGATAAGGGAGAGCGTATCCGGACGCGCCTGGAACAGTTTATCGGAAATTATCCCGATTTGTTTGAACTGGTTCGCGGCAAAGGTCTGATGCTGGGCATCAAAATGAAGGTCGAAAGCCGGCCGTTCTTTGTGCACTTGCGCGATAATCACCAGCTGTTGATGGTTGCAGCGGGTGATAATACTTTGCGTCTATTGCCGCCGCTAGTGATTGAGGATGCCGAAATCGAAGAGTTCTTCGAGAAGCTTTCTGCGGGTGCAGCAGATTACGAAATCCCGCAAGCGAGCTGATTATGGCACGGGACACTCGTAATTTTCTTGATCTGACTGACGCTGGCGGTGATGCGATAGCGGCCATGATCAATGATGCGCAGGACCGTAAGGCAGCGCGCTATAGCTGGCCCAAAGGTAAAGCGGATCAGGATCGCCCGCTTGAGGGCCACACTCTGGCGATGATCTTTGAAAAGAACTCCACACGGACCCGGGTGAGTTTTGATATTGCCATGCGTCAGCTGGGGGGCAGCGCGTTTATTCTGGAAGCCGGTACCAGCCAACTGGGGCGCGGCGAGACTATTGCAGATACTGCGCGTGTGCTGAGCCGTATGTGCGATGCCATCATGCTACGGACGGACGATCATGCCAAAATAGAAGAGATGGCCCGGCACGCGACAGTGCCGGTCATCAACGGACTGACCGATCGTTCGCATCCGTGCCAGATAGTCGCCGACCTGTTGACAATGATCGAGCACCGCAAGGCTTTGCCAGGATTAGAAGTCGCATGGATGGGCGATGGCAACAATGTCCTTCATTCAATTCTGGAGGCCGCCGGATTAATGAAGTTCAATGTCCGCGTTGCCACGCCTGCGGGATATGGTCCGGATGCTGAATTTGTCGAAATGGCTAGGCAGAACGGCGCGCGTGTTGATCTGACACAAGATGCAGCGGCGGCAGCCAACGATGCAGATGTTATCGTAACCGATACGTGGATTTCGATGGGACAAGATGATGCGGCAGAAAAGCTTGCCGCTATGGCACCCTTTCAAGTCAATGAAGCGCTGATGGCCCATGCCAAATCTGATGCCATCTTTCTGCATTGCCTGCCAGCGCACGTAGGGGACGAGGTGAACGAGGCTGTCTTTGAGGGGCCGCAATCCGTGGTGTTCGATGAAGCCGAGAACCGGATACACGCCCAAAAGTCGATCCTGCTGTGGGCGCTGGGTAAGCTCTGATCCGGTAAGACTCGTTTTCCGCGGCAGCATCCCCATATTCGGCGGATGACCGACCAAACCGAAACGTTCAGTGATCAAATGCTGGGCTTCACCCTGCCTGATCGAAACGCGCGCGGCCGCGCTGTCCGGCTCGATGGTGTGCTCGATGAAATCCTCTCCGCGCACGCTTACCCGCCTGCAATAACGCATCTGTTGGCAGAGGCGCTGGTTGTCACATCGCTGATTGGCGGACTCCTCAAATCGGCCGGCGGACAGGTAACCATCCAAGCGCAAACCGAAGGCGGCGTGGTGAATCTGCTGGTTTGCGATTTCAAGGATGGCCAGCTGCGCGGTTATGTCGATTTTGATGCAGACAGGCTGGCTGAAGTGGGCGCCAACCCCTCGCTATTTGCACTGTTCGGTAAAGGCTATTTGGCAATTACGATTGATCAGCCAGAAGCTGACGGGCGATATCAGGGTATCGTTCCGCTCGAAGGTGAGACGCTTTCTGCGGCTTGCGAGAGCTACTTCGTACAGTCGGAGCAAATCCCGACATTGATCCGCGTGGGAGTACGCTCGGGCGCTGAGGGATGTGCTGCAGCGGGTATTCTCGTCCAGCATCTGCCCGACGGAGAAGTCGGCCGTGAACGGCTCCACGCGAGGCTGGATCACCCGGAATGGGAGCACGTTTCAATTATGGCGGGCAGCGTCCGTCACGAGGAACTGCTTGACGAAACTTTATCCCTCGAAGCCATTGTCTGGCGATTATATCACGAAGAAAAAGAGGTCCGTGTGCAGCCCGGTGCGTCCATTACAAAAGGGTGTCGGTGTTCAATCGAACACTATGCGGATGTCCTGACCAAATTCCCGGAAGCAGAACGTTTGGAGATGCGCGATGATAATGGTATGATTTTGATTGACTGCGCATTCTGCTCACGAATTTTCGAAGTCGATGCGTGAACTTGGTCGATTGCCCAATGCGTGATATGTAACGTAATTATGGCCCTAACAGCTCATTCAAAATTGAGGCAAAACCTCGCAGCGTACGGTTTGAAAGCCGCCACGCTGTGTGCATTGGCCGCAGCATTTGTAACGCCAAGCGCGGCTCAAGCGCCCTCGCTGGCGATGCTCGACAGTTTGAGCAAGGGATCTTGGGAAGTGCGCTTCCGCAGCGGCGGGGAACCGGCCAAGATCTGCGTCCGGACTGGGCGCGAGCTTATCCAAATCCGTCATAAAAGCGCGAACTGTAATCGATTTGTAGTCGAAGATTCCCCTAGCCAAGTGACTGTGCAATATACGTGCCGTGATAACGGTTATGGACGGACGAATATTCGCAAGGAAACATCTGGGCTGGTGCAAGTAGAAGGGCAAGGAATTGCCGGCGCCGTGCCGTTCGAATTTAAGGCGGAAGCGCGCCGCGTCGGCCCCTGCTGACTGATCGCAAAAATGCGTTGCTGCGCCGTGTCGGGATTGCAGCACAATCAAATTCAGACTAGCCGCAGCGTATGAATCGGACGTCCAAAAATTCTCAAAAGTCTGCCGTAGTCTTACTTTCCGGTGGACTTGACTCGATGGTTTCGGCTGCAATCGCCCGGGAGCAGGGCTTCCAGCTTTTCGCGCTAACCATAGACTACGGTCAGCGGCACCGGATTGAAATCGAAAGTGCGAAGCGAATTGCCGAGACGCTCAGCTGTGTGCGCCATGAAATCCTGCCACTTGATTTGCGTGCCTTTGGCGGCTCCGCGCTAACGGACAATATCGACGTACCTAAATCCGGCGTGGGCGACGACATACCGGTTACTTATGTGCCGGCGCGCAATCTGGTGTTCCTTTCGCTGACATCCGCTTGGGCAGAGGCGACCGGGTCACACGACATCTTTATCGGTGTCAATGCGCTGGATTACTCCGGCTATCCTGATTGCCGCCCAGAATTCATTGCAAGTTTCACCGAGACTGCACGGCTGGGAACTAAGGCAGGCGTGGAGGGTGAGCCGTTTGTAATCCATGCGCCGCTTCAGCATATGAGCAAAGCGGATATTGCCAGCGAGGCGCACAGGCTGGGTCTGGATACGGGGCTAAGTTGGTCATGCTATGACCCGAGTGCAAATGATATTGCATGCGGGGTATGCGACAGCTGTCGTTTAAGGCAGAAGGGCTTCTTGGACGCTGGGTTAGAGGACGGGATAACATATGAGCGGGCAGACTGAAGTCGAACAAGAAGCGCAGAAGGTTCCCGCTTATAGCTGGTATGCCCTCAGCATTCTGGTCTTGGTCTATATACTCAACTTCGTTGACCGGAATATCCTGTCGATCCTAGCTGAAGATATCAAAGCCGATTTGAACATTGGCGATGACGATTTAGGATTCCTGTACGGGACCGCGTTCGGGGTCTTCTATGCGCTTTTCGGTATTCCTTTAGGAAAACTAGCCGATAGCTGGCACCGGATCCGCCTAATGACGATAGGCTTGGCGCTATGGTCTGCGATGACCGCGCTTTCGGGCTTCGCGCGAAGCTTCGCGACACTTAGCATCACCCGTATCGGGGTCGGTGTTGGGGAGGCGACAGCCAGCCCCGCCGCATATTCGCTTATCTCGGATTGGTTTCCCAAGCGGATGCGTGCCACCGCACTCGCAATTTACTCATCCGGTTTGTATCTCGGGGGCGGGGTGTCGCTCCTCATTGGCGGGCTGATCGTGGAACGCTGGAACGCGGCATATCCTGATGGAGGTCCGTTGGATCTCGCCGGATGGCAGGCAGCATTTATCGCCGTTGGTGTGCCCGGATTACTTTTGGCGGCACTGGTCGCTACGCTGAAGGAGCCCATTCGAGGGCAGTCTGACGGTATCATTTCCGAACCCGTGCGTGACCCTTTTCGGGGCTTTGTGAATGAATTATTCGCGGTAATTCCGCCGTTCACATTGTTCCAAGCTGCGCGCTACGGACAGGCCGCTCTGATGAAGAACATCATTGGCGCTGGGATTATTGCCCTCGCAGCTTACGGATTGATACTTCTCACCGGTAATGTGCCGCAGTGGGTGGCGGTAGGTATTGGATACTATGCGGTATTTTCGTGGGCCACATCACTTAAGCGCCGCGATCCGCCTGCCTTTGCCCTCATTTGGGGTTCACCTGCATTTCTCTGTACCATTTTGGGGTACGGTATGGTGGCGTTCTCGGCATATGCGATCAGTTTTTGGGCTGCCCCTTATGCAATCCGCGTGTTGGGCGAATCTCCCAGCATTGTTGGTTGGTGGATTGGCGGGCCAGGTGCTCTCGGCGGTTTCCTTGGCGTAATAGCGGGCGGGCGAATCGCAGATTGGCTGCGTCAGCGTAATCCGTCTGGTCGTTTGCTGGTGGTGCTATTCGGAGTGCTTGCACCAATCATTCCGCTAATTGTTGCTTTCAATACGGAAAGCGTGCCGTTGTTCTATTTTCTGAACTTTGTATTGAGCTTGTTCGGCAGTTCAGCTTTGGGCGCAGCAGCGGCAACATCGCAGGATTTGGTCCTCCCCAGAATGCGCGGGACGGCGACAGCTACCTTCTTCTTGTCGACAACTCTCGTCGGGCTGGCGCTTGGACCTTACTTGGCCGGGCAGGTATCAGCGGTCACGGAAAGTCTGTCGACTGGTGTGATGTCGCTTCTTGTAGCCGCGCCGATCGGCACGATCCTGCTGATTGCGGCTTATCGGCTCGTGCCTGAGGCAGAAGAAACTTTGATCGAACGGGCTAGGGCTGCTGGGGAAGTGATCGCCTGACCGTTAGATTACGATCTACCCAGCTAGTCAGACTGGGTTGAGTACTCCGCACGCGATTCTCGGACCTGCTGCCCCTGCAGGATCGGACTTGTAGTCGTCCGCGTCAGCGTGGATCATCACTGAGGTTCCGTCAGCGTCCATGATGTGAGGCAAGCTTTCCATTGCGGTACCCGCGATTGTAACATCGATGCGCGCTAGGCCAGTTTCATCCACGAGTAAATTATCCAGGTCGCCAAGATGCTTACCGCCTTCGGATACCTTGCCATGTGTCGCATTGTAAGGGTTCAAATGACCTTCGGCTGACTTGAAGTCAGGCGCTGTACAGTCACCGACCATGTGCAAATGAAACCCATGTGGTCCGGGCGGAATGTTTGAGATCGAACCTTTTAGTGAGAGGGTTTCACCGGTTTGAAGGAGGTGAACTTCACCTGCTGGTGCACCGTTAGCCAAGGTAAGGGATGCAACCGCTAAGGAAGGCGCGGTCGTTAGCTCCTGTGATTCGGCGCGTGCATCGGTATCAGAAGCCGGATTGCCACAAGCTACCAAAGCAAGGGCGAGGGCGGACGCCAATGGGTTTCTCAAATCGGACATTACTTTTCTCCAACAGTGTCTCGTTGAAGATATAACAAAAAAGGGGCCGGATCGCTCCAGCCCCTTTCAAGATTTTTATCGCCTTAGCGAAATTACATGCCCGAACCCGGACCATAAGTAACTTCAACACGACGGTTTTGCAGTTCGCGAACACCGTCAGCTGTCGGTACGCGAAGTGCTGTCTCACCAAACGCTTCACTAGTGATGCGACCGGTCGGGACACCACGACCCGCAAGATAGTTTGTCACCGAAGCGTTACGACGTTCGGAAAGACCGACGTTGTAAGTTTTGGCGCCAGACGCATCAGCGTGACCAGCAAGCATTACCGAAGCACTACCGCAGTTCGCATATTGCGATGCAGCGTTGTTCAGGATTGTTGCAGCCTCAGGAGTGATATCCGACTGATCCCACTCGAAGAACACGATGTACGGTCCTTTGTTACACACTACTTCCGGTGCCGGTGGCGGCGGTGGAGGTGGCGGCGGTGGTGGAGGTGGTGGCGGTGGCGGTGGCGGTGGTGGCGGTGGAGGCGGAGCCTCACCACCGAAGTTGTAAGTCAACGTACCGAGCAGCGAGTGCGTACGCGGAGTTGAACTAAGCTCACGACCAAAGCGATCCACAATGTTTACGTTTTCAGCAGTAAACATACGGTACCGGAGACCAACATCCCAGCTATCGCTCAATGGAGCGCGAACGCCCGCAAGCAGTTGCCAAGCGAAACCGCTGTCCGAATCATCGAACGCACCAGTTGTGCGTGGGTTAGCGTTTGCGTGCAAATCTGTACGCGCAACACCAACACCGCCGCCGAGGAAGCCTTGCAGGCCATCATCGGGACCGAAATCGAACAAACCGTTCAGCATGAAGCTGAGTTCGTTGATGTCGCCTCGCGCTGGGAAAGAGCCAGCGCCAGTTGTGTTCGGAGCAACAATGCCAGGAAGACCTGCATTACCGACCGAAAGGTTTGTGATATCAGCTTCACGGTAGCTGACTTCTGTTTCCAGACGGAAAGCACCGAAGTCATAACCGACGATACCGCCGAAGTCATAACCAGTGTCGTTATCAACACCGATAGTGTCAGTTCCATTGTCCAGATCAATATCCAGATCTTCAACGATCATCGGTCCACCACCGACCTCGACGTACCATTGGCCGTCGCGGGCGAGGGTAGGCGATGCAAGGGCCGTAGAGGCCATCGCCATTCCTATGACGAGTTTCCGCATTATATATTTCCCCTTTTTAGCAGAATTGTGCCACCAAGTGGCGGTTTTCTAACTTTTCCTACTCTGAGAGGCAAGCGATCAATCAAGGCAACTGTTGCAAGAAAGCCTCTCTTTGCGCTGCCGCCGCGTAAAACTTGATAATTCTTACCTTATCGAGCCCTCAACGTCATTGCAGTCAAACTGTTCCAATTATGTTACGGGAAAAATACCTGTCTCTGCAAGGCTTTCTAACAATTGGGCAAAAGCGGTTCGTAATTCGGTATCCTGCACGGCACCGCTAGAAGGGATGTCTGGCGCAAATATTCGGATCCAGCCATTTCTAAACGACACGATTTGTCGGGCTGTTTTGTCGTAAATCTGCATCCCTTCTTGCGGTTCGAAGTAATGCCACACTCCCGCTTGTCGTCCCGCTATATGTCCAGCTTTTTCCGACCAGTCGCCGATCGGATTCTCTCCGATCAACCAAGCGTCTCCATCTGCCGGATTCTGGGGTTCCTGCTCGGTCTCTCCGAGTACAGTCGCCTGGACCATTATGTCGATCCGGGCGACTGATTCGTTGAAGAAAAACTCCTTCTGGGACTGGCCGGCGAATAAGAAAGGTAAGCTGAAGCGTGTCGAAGAACCGCTGAACGGTAAGGGGGTTGTCATAATTCTCTCCAATTTAGTTGGGGTAAGCCCGAAAATCTCCGCCAGTTTACGTGACTATGCCCAAATCAAGTCGCGCAGATTGCGCGAATCGGCCTAGCTGGACGACCCAGATTCGTTTGCCAGTGTGCGCAGCGAGTTGCGCGGCTGTGAGCTGGATTTCCGGAATTTCTACTTCCCAGCTGGCCTCTGCATCATCGTCACCCACGCCAACACGGTAGCGTTCGCGTTCTTCATTAAGCGGTATGTCAGTCGTGTCCGGCCAGCCCCATGCCCCCCGGGCGCGCCTGGTCCAGCAGAATCGAAAATCGCCATTACTCAAAATTGTGTTGCGGGGATGGACCGGAGAAAGTGGCTGGCTGCTTCTGCCTTGCGCTTCAATTTTCGAGGCGGCCGGATCTGAATCACCGCGGCCTATTGCATAAATATCGGTATGGTTAGCAACATCCTCCGGCTTCAATGCTATCAGATTTCCGTCGAGCAGGGTGACCTGCGCCCCGGCTTCCGTACCCGACGCGGCGATATGTTCCGTCCCCCCTCTACCGCGCAACAATCCGGATAGCTTCCAACGGGAAGGTGCGATCATTTCTGCATTGCAAAATTGTACGATCTCTTCTCCCAGCAGCAACCGGTTGCTGCCATTGGCAAGCTCTCTTGGAGTGGCGTTGCTGAACGTCATATCCTCTGAAATTAGCGAAACCTCCACAGCGGCGCTGCGGTCGATTACAATCGCATGGGAAGCTGGCAGATCGGTATCGGTCACTCCCATTACGGACTGAACCCGGCCGCTCGTTCCAACTTCGGAAAGCGCAGTGCCAGTGCCGACAAATAACGCGGCGCCCGCCCAGCTGTCATTTTGCGCTGATACTGCCGCGTAGACACTCGAACGGGCGGGATCGCCATACCCGTCCCATGGCAATTCAAACCCCCTTATATGCGTAGGGGGCACGGTCTGATCAGCGGGCAAGGGAATTGCGCCGGCATCGCCTGCAGATTGAGACTGCATTCGGGGCGGCAGACGCTTTAGTTCCAGCTCGATCCCGCTTTCGCGCCATTCCCATGATGATAGCAGCCAATTGCCTGTCCGGTCCGGTATGTTGACCACAGAGCCAGGGACTAACGCAGGGTCCAGCTCAGCGAGCCTGTACCGAATAGTCTGTTTGGCCCACCTGTCTGTATGCGAAGCGCGATCAATTAAGCTGCTTGCGGCCTGAGAACTTAGTGAGCCGGGGAATTCGATCACAGTTTCCGCACCGCGTTCCAAAGGCCCGGCGGTCCGTTGGATCCCGGGCTGGTAGTCACGGGCAGTATCGTAATATCTCAGCGCAGAAATGCCGCGCTTGGCCTCGCCATCCCGCTCTGACAGCAATCCGTCGGGCGAGCCGGTATCAGGTTCCTTCCAAGTGGCAGTCTGCGTTGGAAGCGTCTTTACCGGCGAGTCCGTTTCTAGACCCGAAGCAATCGACAATGTCTCTGCCCCGGAATTGGTGTAGATCGGATATAGCTGCTCAATGGCTCCGATTACGTTGGCAAGCGATCCACCTTCGTAACTGACCCCGCTCAATTCAGGCAATGCAACCTGCGCCGTGATGGGCTGATTGGCTGTGGTCACTATGTCGGCGAGGCTGATTGATGAAGCATCATCCAATATCTCGAACGTAAGAGCAGGAATCCGGTTGCCAAAATCCTCCAGTGAGAGATCTTCAAAGACCACATAAGCACATCCGCGATAGGCCGGACATTGCGCGCCGATCGCCGCGGCAAGCAACGGATCGACCGGTTGATCGCCGAAACCAGAATAAAAGCGCATTTGCCCTGGCGATTTCAGATCACCGGAAGCCCCGCGCAATAGATTGCCGTCCGCCCAGATGCGGCCAATTCCGGCAATTGGACGGCTGCCGAGTGCGACTGCCATTGATGTTGTGTAGCTATAGTTTCGCGTACTCGGGCTACCTTTGCCGCCGCCGCTCTTTTCAGAATTTTCGACCAGATCGGTCGCCCAGATGATTGTTCCCCCGACGCGCATCTTTCCGAAATGCTGCGAGATGGGCGCGCCATACGTCGATGTTGTGATAGACAGATCTTTAAGCTTCGGCCCTTCTCGCGTTCCGCCGCCTGCAAAGATAGCCTGATCGATTTGTTGCCCCGCAAAGGCGCCAATCGCGCCGCCTATCGGTCCGCCGATCGCAGTGCCGACAGCGCTGAGAATCAATGTAGCCATGTTTCAGGTTCCCTGTTTAAGGCGGTAGATGTTTGTGATGGGCCACGAAATCGGGCCAGGCATCCGCACGACTTTGCCAATCCCTGCGTGTGCATGGATGAAGTGATGCCTTGCCGATGCGATCAATAAGTGCCGCTGCGCTGGCCCCGGTGTGACGACTAGAACATCACCAATGGCTACTTTACTATCGACAGTTTCAAACCCTGTGGCGTCGGCAATGGCAGGCAGGAAAGAGTAGTCGTGATTGCGCAGACCGTAACCGGTTACATCCGGTGCAGTGCGGCCGGAATTTCTAAGGGCCAGAAGCACCAGTCCGACGCAATCGATACCGGTTTCTGCCCGCCTTCCGCGCAAACGGAACCGTGTGCCGACAAGCTGTTCTGCTGCCAGCGCGAAGGCAGCGGCATCCGCCATTATGCAGTCACCGGATACCGCGCCAGCAGATCGTTTCCGGGCAAGAACGGTTCGCCTTGGAAATTGACGGCATTGGCAAACCGTGTGGTGCAAGTGGCCAGTCTGCGGTCGCATCCTTCGCGCAGTTCGACAGTTTGCCCGATGACGGCAGTGTCTGGCAGCGGCGTGTCGAGCACGAGACCTGCGGGTCCGTTCGCCAGAATGATCGAGGAGATGCCTGTCTGCGGTCCGTTCAACCAGCGCAGTCTTCCAAATATAAAGTCAGACGGGTTGCCAACATCAAGTGTGACAGCGTTCTCCTCTAGGTTGAACGATACAATGGTGGCATCTAAAGTGAAGCGGACGGCGGCCAAAGTGCATCCCGGACCGCAGAATTTGGCTCTGCAAGTCGGGCTGGTGCGCGGGATGTAGTCGTGGCCAAGCAGGGCCTTGGATGATCTTAATTCAGCCCGGAAGCTTTCACCATCCTCGGCAATGCCGCCCAATGATCCGTGATAGAGAGCAGCACTCTCCAGCGTTTCCCAGTTCACCGCGCCAATTATAATGGCCGCATCATCATAGCGTCCGGCTGCAAGATCGTGCGAAGTGATGGCATCGTGTGACAGCACGCCTTCAACCTCTGCGCTATCCGCAGACAGGTCTGCCGTGCGGCGAATTGCGCTTGGCACCATACCTGGCGCGGCGCGGTGCAGCATTCCGTCAAACCACAGATCGCGATCGTGACTGGTGAAGGCAAGCGCTGCGCCATCTCGCCGGAAAATACGCCAGAAATTGGCAACACCTTCCAGCTCGTTGCGGAAGAAAACTACGCTCATGTCGCTTCACGAATTTCGATCAGCGGAACGGACGGAGCCTCTCCCGCCGTGAAAGCAGCTCCGGTTATATCCAGGCGGTCCTCGGCAAAACGCACAGGTACGTCGAATAGGAACCCGGCGGTCACTTCAGCGCCATCAGGCGGGGCGGTTTGGAAGGTGATAATGCCGCCTTGCCCCAGCTCCCAATCGAAGTTTTCCAATCCGTCGATACTTATACTGATGGTATCTTGACGCGGGCGCGTGATTGGCCGGATTTGCGGTTCGTCACCGGCGCCGTAATTTTTGACCAGTTGGAAACTGGCCTTCAAACCGTCACCAAGGCCAAGTTTTTGATCGCCTGAAGCCGGTGTGCCGGTCATTCCGTTCGAACTGAAATCAAATGGGTCTTCCAAACGAAATCCCCGTGCAGCACCGCGCCGAGCCCGGAAAAAGCCGAGTAGAGTTCCAAGTTCGTTTTCGGACCGCAAACCAGGGCCCACGTCAAACCTGAGACGCGCGTCTGACCACAATGAATTGCGGCGTTCGTGACCCGATGAGGTGACCGCCACATTGGTCGAAAATTCGGGGCTGACCCCAGCATCCCGGCCCAAAGCGAGCGGGTAGATAACATCATCAAATGCTTGCACGGGGTTTTCCTCATTCAAGGCGAGGCGTGTATAGCCATCGCGGGTAATTTGCGGGAGCGCCCAGACATATCGCTGGCTAACGTCGCGGGCCGCAGCTTCATCCAGACCGGCGTCTATGCGCGGCCAGTATGTGTCAGCATCTTCAGGCTGCAATACGAAGCCAGACAGGTAATCCTGGGTCTCAATCGGGTAGCCGAGCCGTGCATCAAATTCTGCATAGGCGGCACGGCGGCGGGCATCATTGCCCTCCGTCAGCCAATCGTAATCCTCCAATTGCAGGCGGTCGAAAGCAGGATAAGCCCATCCCACTGGAACATTGGCGCGCTTGAGCTCAGGCATTTCTGGATCAAGGATGGTCGGAGTAAATGCCAATAACAGAATTTCAGCTTCGCCGTTGCTCGCGTCTTTGACAGCTTGTGCAAGATCTGCGGTTGACGCGGCGAGCAAGCTGCCTGCCTGATCGAGCAAATCTGTTTGTGCCGGCGTCATCAAACTCCGCATGTTCGCAATTACCGGCGGGTCCCCTCCAAATGCTGCGATTGCGGCTGCGTCATACAGACACGGCTTGCCGTCAGTGGTGACCCACCACCATGGCTCGCCAATTTGAAACAGCACAGGCAAACCCGCGCGGGTGAGTAATGACACAAAATTTTGCGCCACCGATTGCAGCCAGCCCATCGCGGCGGTGTTCGCTGGCGATAACAGCGCAGAGGGCGGGACCCAGCCCGTTCGCCCCGCTTCGCCGTCATAGGCCCGCTGCTGCCATTGATCGGGGCAATGATCCGCCAGCAATTCGTATGAGAGCGAGCAAACGACATCATATCTTTGCGCGCTACACGCTTCAAAGAACGACCGGTGCCAGCGGTTTGCAGCCTTAGAAAGCTTGCCATTCGCGCTTGCGACCTTGCGCCCTCCGCTATCTTCCAGCGCGAAGAAATGGCTCATTCCGACATAATGCAAAATGCGCCCGCGATAGCCTAAACCGCGGATGTTTCGCAGCAGGCGCTGCGGCGTCTGGTTATACGCATCATCATAGCCCGTGGCCATTTGTTCGCCGTGAACCGGCAACATGATGTCGCCAATGTCCAACATTGCGCGGTGCCCCTCGCAATGCACATTTGAAATTGTCACGGCGGCGTTCTTGACTGCAGCAAATGGCGTTACGCTGCCTGCTTGATAGCCGGGCGGGACGAGCGAAATAAACATCCGGTCGATGTCACCGGAATAGATCGGTTCGCCGGGCAGCCCATAGCCGCTTTCAAGTTCCGAAAATGGCAACGTTATCGCGGCATTTTCTGGTGAACCCTCGGCATAGTTCCACAAGCGTACATACCATGTGCGGGGATTGCCCGCAGCATCGCGTCCTTCGATTGTCAGAGTCGGACCATTGGGCTGGTCCAGCGGGATGAGCCCGTTTGAACGCCAGTTAAACCGAAGTATCGTGTGCGAATAATCACGGTCGGTTGCATAGGAAAGAAGCGGGTGATCAAGCGTGTCCTCGCTATCCCAGATCAATCCGGCCAGCTCTCCCGCATGGTAAAACTCGCATGTCACCAGCAATTCGTCTGCTGCCGTGGTGATAGCTGATGCCATCATCGGGCGCGGAAAATTTACGGTCCAGAAACGCGGATCAAAACGCTGTATATAGTCGCTATTTTGCCCGTTTCTTTTGCGGGCGAGCCAGAATGCCATGATGCTTTATCCTAACGTTGGTTCAGGAGATGAGCGCACGGCGGACGGCGCTGGCGACTTGTCGGGACGAGCGTTGCAAAGCGGCGGGAGCCGACGCTCCGCGCGGTTGGTTCAGCTGGATGGCTACGCGTACATCGCGCGGCGGGCCGCCAGCCGCCGACATGGTTTCAACGCGGCCCGCACTTGTCGGGACAAACAGTTCGGGTCCGCGCTCGCCCACCAAATATCCGCGGCCTGGCGAAACCGGTCCGCCAGTGGCGCGCCCGGGCAATCCGAATACCGAGCCGATCAGCCCGCCAAATAAATCGCCGAGTCCTCCCGAGCCTGCACCAGAGCTGCCAAATATCTTGTCGAGCCCGAGCTGGAGCGCTTGCGATGCAATCTGGCTCAACGCCTGTGATGCGGTCCGCTGCAGATCTTCAAACCCGAAGCTGCCCTTCCGGATCGCGCTTAGCAATCCGCGTTCAAGAACATCGCCCGCTTTGCTAAATCCGCCCAGCAGATCGCGATCAACACTGCCCCGCATTGTCGCGATATCAGAGGCAAAGCCTTGCGTGCTGGCGCGCACGTCGATCAGCAATTCGTCAATTGTGTCATCCATTTCGGTCACGCTCCAGCATGGTGTTCAAATCATCGCGAGACAGCATCGCGGCATCTTCATCGGGTGGGCACAGGGCCAGCATCAGATCGGCAGGCGTGGCATTCCAGAAATCATCCGGTCGCCAGCCCAAATGGCGCGCAGCAATTCCGGCGAGTTTGGTAGCCTGACCGGCAAACCGGTTCTTCATCCAGCGCCCTGCAATATCTGACCAAGCAAAGCGCGCAGCGGCTTCGCGCACCCGGCCAAACCAATCGCGAGAACTGCATTTTCGACCTCATTGCGGTCCAGGCCTTCTCGACTGTCGAGGCAATGCCAGAACAGCGCGGCCAGCTCGGTAATTTTGAGTTGACCGTCTCCGGCCCGTTCGACCAGCGCGAAAAGCGGGCCAATTTCCTCTTCTGCTGCAACCAGACAGGCGAATGTGGGACGCAACAGATAAAGGCGGCCATTTACTGTCAGCCCGCTTTCGCCTCTGCAGGCGTTTGGAGCGGTGGTCATGCAGGCAGCACCGCGCCGGAACTTTCCAATTGGAGGGTGTAATTGCGCTCGCCATTGAAATCGCCCGCATAATCCAGGCGTTGTACAAGAAAGCGGCCGCGCAATTTGGCACCGTCTTCGAACGACAATTCATATTCGTCCAGAGTACCGGCCAGCGCGTGGGATCGGATCAAGTTTTCTGCCGTGCTTCCCAGAAAAATGCCGCTGGCACTGACGGAAACCGAGCGAGTGCCAGCGCCGGAAAGAAGATCGCGCCAGCCGCCCGATTCCTTGTGTGTGACCACGACCGTATCGCCATTGATAGACATTTGGGTGGTTCGCAGACCTGCCACTGTCTCATAGCTGGGCGGCTGTGCGCCGTCGCCGATTTTCAGAAGAAAGGCCGAGCCTTTTTGAGCTGTCATAAGGATTTACTCCGTTACTGTTTCGAGAGCGCGAAACCGATATTCCATCAGGATCGAGCGTTGGTTGCGGGCGCGGCGCTGGGCGCGGGCGCGCAGGAATTGCGTGGTGATAATATGGAACTTGGGGTGGCGGCGTGGCAGCGCCCGGATGCGCTGCTCAATCATGGAGACCAATTCGGCATCTGCGGCAGAATCATCACCGCGCGTTTGCAGCTCCACCGCGATACGCACCTCGCGCCCTGCGCGTTCCTTTGTGCTCCAATCTGCAGATGCGCTGGTGGCGATGCCCAGCCACGGCGCGCTTGCACGAACCGGGCTTTCTTCCTCCATAGCATTCAGCTTGTCAGCGAGATCGGGCGCATTGCGCAGCCAGTCGAGCAATGCTGTGCGAAGCAGCGTTTCCATAATCTAATCCTTGGTAAAAAGTGGCCACAACAGCCGGGCATCGCGCCACCGGGACGGTGCATCGCTGGTTTGCCGTTGCTGGCTTTCAGCTTCTGCCTTGCCCAGAGCTTCCGCCCTGCGGATCAGACGGGCCTCCAATGCGTTCGTGCTATCCGCTGCCTGCGCATTGATCATGCGATCTGCATCCGGCGCCACGGTTTCCAAAGGGCAGTCACTGCCGCAGGCGGCGCGGCAGCATTGGCAGTATCGCGGTCTCGATATTGAAAGCCGGCGAACCTGATAATGCCGTGACGAAGCCCGTCGGGAAGTGATCCCCACCCTGGCGCTAAACCAGCGATAAAGTGCACCGCGACACGGCCTGCGCTGCCTTGGCGGAGCACTCTGAAACGGCCCGATCCATCTGCATCCAGATCCACTTCATATGCATCTGGCGGCAGCGCGAACTGCGGACCTTCGGCAGGAATGCCGGAGATTCCTGTAATCGCTTGCACGGGGCGTGCGCCAAGGGTCTGCCACTCGCTCGTTGCGGTCCAGACCTCTTCGCACACCGCACTAAGCGGCATGGTGCCGGTAAAGGATTCGCACATATCGAGCGCGGCCCCCAGCATCGCGATAAGTACATTATCTTCGTGCGGTGTAGAAATGGCGAGCCATTCCTTCAGCTCGCTCAGCGCGGCACCGCCGAGCTCGGCGGGGGTAATGATGGCGCGTTTCATGGCGATCTCCCGAAAGTTTCAAAAGGGTGCACCCGCGCCGCTCCCCGCGAGGGAGGAACGCGTGGCGGCGCGGGTGCGGAATCCGGCGGGGGAGAAGGGGTAACTCGACCCCGCCGGGAGCTTTACTCCTCGATTTTGAGAAGCTTGATCGCCGCGCTGTCGAGCACTTGGCCGCCGACGCGTTTGGTCGCGTAGAAATGCACGAACGGTTTATTGGTGAACGGATCGCGCAGGATCTGCGTGGCTGACCGTTCTGCGATCAGATAGCCATGGCGGAAATTGCCGAATGCGATCGGGAAGGTGCCGCTGGCAATATCCGGCATATCTTCCGCTTCGACAACGGGATAGCCAAGCAGGCGGTCGGGCTGACCTTCCACCATGCCCGGCTGCCACAAAAATGCGCCATCAGCGGTTTTCAGCTTGCGGACTTCTGCCAATGTGGCCGAATTCATGACGAAGCTGGCACCTTGGCGGTGGCCGGCCTTCATTGTGTGCACCAGATCAATCAGCCGGGCGTCGGGTGCTGTGTCAAAGCCGGTGGCATTGCCAGAGCCGACATATTGCAAAGCCCCGAATGCGCGCACGCCATCCTCTGCGGTAGAGGTCGGTGCGGACAGGAAGCCTTCGGGTTGATCGGAACCGGACCCGCCGACAAAGGCTGCACCTTCTGCCCGTGCAAACTCCATCGCAATCTCGCTGGCGAGCCAGCTTTCCAGATCGAAGCCTGCATCATCCAGCATGGCCTGACTGGCCGCAGGGTTGGCGTATAGTTCGCCTGTTGGCGGGGCGATTTCCGCAAATTGCGGCGTGTCTGTTTCCGGACGCGCGGCTGTTTCGCTGACCCAACCACTTGCCGTGCCGCCGGTGGAGATGAGCTTGCGATAGCCCGCACTGCCGGTTTGGACGACTTGTGCGATTGCGCGGATCGGGCTGATTTCGGTGAGTTCACGCGCAATCATCGCATCAATTTCACGCGGGACCGCATAGCCGCCATCGGACGGTGTCTGACCGCTGATTGATTTGACTTCAGCCTCGCTGCCGCGGCGCAGATAGCCGTCGACAAAACCTTTCACTTCGGCACTGTCACCGTTGCCTGACAGGGCAGGGCGCGCTGCCGCCTTCGCGACTTTGTCGATCCGGGCTTTCACTTCATCAACATCGGTGCGCAGGGTCGCGACAGCGGCTTCGGTTTTATCTTGGCGGGCGACGATGTCGAAGCTCGCCTCAAGCTGGTCGGAAGGAGTTTGGGAGGTGCTGTTGGTAGGGGTATCCATAGAGAATATTACCTTTCGGGCGGTGGGGGTGGTTTAACTAGAAAAAGGCACAAAAAAGCCGCCTGTGACGGCGGCGAATGAAGGGGCTGCGGCGTTATCGGACGCGGGCGCCTGCGCTATTCGATCAAATGGACACGCGCGCCATGTTGCAGCGGTGTGGTGACCAGACTGATCTCGAACAAATCGATATCCTCCAATGATCGCCCGCCATCGCGTCGATGAAACTTTCGCGCCCGATATCCGAAGCTGAGGCCGCACACGCTGCGCCGGGCCAGCATCGCGCAGGCGCGGCTGTCCGGATTGTCGATCCGGGCCACGACGCGCAATCCGCGGTGATCCTCGCTGGCCGTTTCGACCCAGCCAATGCGCTGTTCGGGGCGGTGCTGCCAATATAGCGGTATGGGGTCCCTGCGCTGGCGCAAAGTCCGTGCAAAAGCGCCTGAAACAATCGTGTCATTTGCGGCGTCGGGAATGCCGAACAGGGCGGCGTATCCGGCGAACCTCAACGGAGCATCTCCGGCAGTCCGATGCGCACAGCAATGCCGATCAGTAGCAGCGCCAGAAGCCCCCTGACGATCCATTGAATGGCCGCTTTCGATGCGCTCTTCTTGGCATCGCGCCACGCCTGCAACAGCTCGCGAAGCTCATCAATATCATCTTCGGCACTGTCATCATGCAGGCCCAATCGCTGCAAGGCGCGGTCCGCACCCACTTCGCTGGCTTCTTCAACGATGGCGCGCAATGTCACCAGATCGCTTCCTTCTGCATTCGCCTGTGACATCAGGCCCGCGAGCATAGTGCGGCGTGTCATTGCGTTTCTCCTGCTGGATTCAAGCCAAGCATTTCGCGCTTTTCCGTGTCTGACAAAAACGCCGCGCCGGAAATTTGCGACCAGAGGCGTTCGCGGTCTTCAGATAGGGCGGAAATCTGATCCAGATCGACGGACAGTTTTGCCTCGCCGAACCACGGGCTAAGGCCTTGTTGTAATCCGCCATATATTTTGCCCGCCAAAGGCAGCAATGTGAGGCGCCACAAGGCGCGGTTCGCCTCTTTGTAATTGGCGTAGCTATTATCACCTGGTAGGCCGAGCAGCATTGGCGGCACACCAAACGCCAGGGCAATATCGCGGGCAGCCGCCGCCTTTAGCGTGGCGAAATCCATATCGGCCGGGCTCATGGACATGGCTTTCCAGTCCAGTCCGCCCTCAAGCAGCATGGGCCGCCCCGCATTGGCCTGTCCGGAATAGGCGGAAGCGAGCTCCGACTTGAGCCGGTCAAACTGTTCTGCGGTCAGACCTGCCGCATCTTCGGACCCGTAGACCAGTGCGCCGGACGGGCGAGCTGCATTGTCCAGAAGCGATCTGTTCCAGTCACTGGCCGCATTGTGGATGGCTACCGCCTGCTCGGCGGCGGACAGGCTGCCCGCGCCGTAGTGATCATCGCCCGGATGCAGGCTTTTAAGATGGATGATGTTGGACCAGCCGGCCTCGTCTTCCAGCGGTATGGTCAGTGTCCGGTCGCTGAGTTTGTAATTATAGGCAGTGGGCCAGCCATCCGCGCCGGGTACAACGGAAACCCGTTCGGGCCGCAAGGCAAACAATTCAATCGCCTGGCCGGAACCATCCTTCATGATTTGCACGAACCCATTGCCGTGCAGGAGCAAGTGCATCGCCAATGTTTCGATCAGCGCCTGACCAGCGCTGGAAGCTGCAACCAATTCGGTCAAACCGGCGTCTGATGGCGAGAGCGGTGCGCTGCCGACACCCTCTGCCACAATACGCACGGCACGCTGGGCGACGGGGTTCTGGACGAAACTGGATTTCACTGCGCGGCCGTAATCAAACGGCGCGCGCGGACTGCCGCCATCAAAAGCAGCGGCCCAAGGAGAAACAAAACCGCGCGCGAGAGGCACACGGCTATCTCCCCCGCCTTTGAAGGCAGAGGCAATATTAGAAAGGAACGACATAGAGTTTCCCTTTAGATTTCTGGATGGAAATTCAGATATTTCAGATCGGCGAAATGCGCGGACGCGCAGGTTTGCCAAGCATAAGTTCGGTTAGCGCCCAAACCAGCGCATCGGCGCGATCGGGACTCCGTCCGGGGCCTTCATAAGTACCGCCGACAAGCAGGCCGCATAGCTGGTCCTCCAGTGCCGGAAACTGGCCTGCATGATGGATGCGCCCCGCCTCGTAGAGTGCGGCGATAGGTTCTGCGCGGGCGACTTTACCGCGGCTGGCATGGACCAGCTTGATCGGCAGATTAACATTTGCGGCGCGCAATACGCTCGCCACCATTGCGCCGCCCTGATTGGCCTCTGCCACGATACGATCAGCCGACCATGCCTCGGCCGCGTCAGCCGCAGCACGGGCCCAGCGTTCGGGGCTTGCCTTCGATAATGTGCAATCGGCCAGGACCACGCCGCTCCCATCCTCGCACAGGGCGGCAACAATGATACCGCATTCGTCACCATCTGCGGAAACCGGCGGATCAATTGCAATCACGATCCGCATGGCAGGCGCGGCGGGCATATCCACGCGGCATTGCTCCAGCATGGTGCGGGACCACAATGCACCTTCGATTTCGGTCAGCATCTCTCCGTCAAGTTCCTGCCGGCCAAGCGATGATCCGCCGTAGCTGCGCCGCATATCGGTGATGAAATGTTCGGGCAGATTGACCGCGTTGTCATAGGTTGAGCCGCGCGTCACGCTGACATTGCCGCCGGTTTCCTCTTTCAACAGCCTTTGCATCAACGGGACTGCGCGCGGGGTCGTGGTGGCCATAATTCTGGCATCGTTTCCCAGCCGTAAACCCATCATCAGATTGTCCCATGCCGACAGCGCTTTTGAAGCATCCCATTTGGCGATCTCATCACACCAGGCGTGACTATGCTGCGGTCCGCGCAAACTTTCAGGCTCGGCTGCCGAATAGAGTGTCGCCTGCGCGCCGTTCGGCCATTTCAGGCGGCGCAAGGATGCCTCATATTTGGGGGCATGGTCGGGCGGGGAGACTGCGAGCACTCCGCTTTCTCCTTCCACCATAATCGACCTCGCCTCTGTCAATGATGCCCCGATCAGGGCGATATGCGCCGCCGGATTATGCGCCGCGATGCCGCGCACCCATTCCGACCCCGCGCGGGTCTTGCCGAAACCGCGGCCGGCGCAGACCAGCCAGATACGCCACGCACCTGCGGGCGGGAGCTGTGCACTGCGCGCCCACAAGTCCCAGAAGTAGCGCAGGTTGTTGCGTTCATGCGGTCCGAGTGAGCGCACCAGTGCCTTTAAAGTGTCTTGATCAAGCTGCCTGAACCAGCCTGCGATATTGTCCGGCAATGTCAGTTCACGCCGCTAGTTTGCGCGGTATTGCTTGCGGCTGCGCGTTTGTCATTTGCGGCGGCGTTTTCTCTAGCGCGGATGATGGCAATCTTGGCATTGATGGACGCCAGCACCTCCGCTTCTGAAAGGGAGGAGTGCTTGGCGCGTTCTTTCGCGACAGTTTCTTTATGCATCGCCAGCAGGCGCAACGCATTTGCCGTATCAAATTTCGGTCCGTCCGCCGCAGTACCCGCGCGCAGCCGCTGCAGTGTCTCCATCTCCAGATGTTCGTATCCTTCCATCAACGCCGCGTGCCACTGTGCGGCGAAGACCGGATCTTCGCGGCGGTTCTTATATGCGCGGCTAGGGTTGATGATTGTCCGCCTTGCAGCTTCGCTGACGTTCGAGGTTTCAGCCAAAATATCGAGAAACAGACCGCGCCAGTGCTTGTCCACGGCCTCCGGCTCGCCTTCGGTAAGCTCGGTACGGAGTTTGATCCGCCTTCCGCGCTTTGCAGGATCTTTCCCGCAACCAGTGTCAGTCATCTAAATATCGTCCTTAACGAAATGCAGAAAGGCAGCCTGTCCGGAGAAGGGCTGCCTTTCGAATCGGTTTATCGCGATGTTCCGTTTCTCTAACCAAAGAGCGTTACGATGTCAACATAAAAGTGCCAAATAGGTTATTTTGATTTATGTTGCCTGTAGAACGCTGGTGGCCTAAATCGTC
>JAHDBR010000036.1:14550-24175 GCA_020630295.1 Sphingomonadaceae bacterium | reverse complement strand
AAAAGGGACGCACATCGCTGCACGCCCCTTCGCAAAATTCAGGGTGAGGCCGTCTTATTTTGGCGACAGTACCATCAGCATTTGCCGGCCTTCCAAGCGCGGAAAGGCTTCGATCTTGGCAACTTCGGCGGTGTCATCCTGCACACGTTTTAGCAGATTCATGCCCAATTCCTGGTGTGCCATTTCGCGTCCGCGGAAGCGCAATGTGACCTTTACCTTGTCACCATTATCGATGAACTTGAATACGTTGCGCATCTTCACGTCATAATCATGCGTGTCGATATTCGGACGCATTTTGACTTCTTTGATATCTTGAGTTTTCTGGCTCTTACGCGCAGCGTTGGCTTTCTTCTGCGCTTCGAAGCGGTATTTACCGACATCAAGGAATTTACACACAGGCGGATCTGCGTTGGGCGAAACCTCAACCAGATTCAGGCCGACTTCCGCCGCCTTCTCAATAGCTTCGTTGGTGTACAAAACGCCGAGGTTTTCACCTTGGTCGTCGATCACGCGAACTTTGTCGCTTTGAATAAAATTATCGTAGCGCGGGCCGCTTTTGGTGGGCGGCGTGTTCATGCGCCGGGGTGGACGAGCTATGGGGCTATCTCCTGATTTGCCTAATTAGAGTCGGTTTTATTGAGTGCTACTTAGTGGGGAAAGCCCGCCAACGCTAGGGGGTGTGCGCGGGTTTTTATGCCAAAGAAGTCAAGCGGCTTTTCGCCACAGGGGAAATTGCGCGAGTTTGCCCGCTGCGGGCAGCATTGCGTCAATCCGTTCGGCTGGTTGCAGGGCCTTCAAAATAGCCGGATCGGCTGCATCCATCCCGCCGGTTAGCGCTCCGAACGCAGGCAAGATCATACGGCCGCCCGTATCCCCTCCGGAACTTACTACAGCGCAGGGGCGGCGTATGTTTCGCTTGCGGACGCTAATTTGCAGGCGCGGGTGGTAATGGCCGGAAAATTCGGGGCGTGTTTCGCCGGGCTTAGCCTGATGCCGCAAGATCATGCCGGCAACTTCCAGCTCTTCGGCAATGTCACCTCCGGCCCGCGCTTCCATGTGCGGATCGTGGTTGCCGGTGATCCAGACCCACTCGACCGCGCGCGTCAGGGCGGTCAGCATACCGGCCGCGTGCGGTTCAAGCCGGGCGGAGCCTTCACTGTCATGGAAATTGTCGCCCAAAGTGAAAACCCGCCTCGCGCCGGTTTCACGGATTGCGTCAGCCACACGCTCCAGCGTCTCCCGGCTGTCATAGGGGGGCAGCATCTGGCCGTGCTTGGCGTAAAAACTCGCTTTCTCCAGATGGAGATCTGCCACCAGCAGCGCGGATTCACGCGGCCAGTAGAGCGCACCCGATTTTGTAAGCGCGAATTCCTGATGTGCGAACGAAAGGGGAACCATGAAGGTCACTTGCCGCAGCCGATTGATAATGGCAAGCCGGTTCGCATGATTGACACACTAACGGCCACAGCCCGCGCCAAAGACTGGTTTGAAACTCTGCGTACGCAAATCTGCGAGGAGTTCGAAGCGATCGAACGCGAGGCGGGCAGCGATGCGGCTTTCACGTTCAAAGAATGGGACCGTGAGGAAGCCGGCAATGACGATCCGGGCGGCGGCGTTCAGGGAATTATGAAAGGCAAGGTGTTTGAAAAGGTCGGCGTGAACGTGTCGACCGTGCGCGGCAGTTTTTCCAAAGAGTTCGCCGGGCAAGTCAACGGGGCCAGCGCGGAAAGCCCGGGCTTTACTGCTACCGGAATAAGTCTGGTCGCGCATATGGCGAACCCCCATGTGCCCGCTGTGCATATGAACACTCGGTTCCTGACCACCGGAAAGGCCTGGTTTGGCGGCGGCGCTGATTTGAATCCGCCTATTCCTTATGAGGATGACACGGCAGACTTTCACGCCGCCTTCCGTGCCGCCTGCGCAGGCCATAATCCGACATATTATGATAAGTTCAAAAAGTGGGCGGATGACTATTTCTACATCCCGCACCGGCAATGTCATCGCGGTGTCGGCGGAATATTCTATGACCATCTTGAATGCGACGATGAAGCCGCTTTTGATCGTAATTTCGCATTCACCAAGGATGTGGGCCAGACGTTCCTGGACATATACCCGAAATTGGTGCGCCGCCGGATGCAGGCGCAATTTACCGACTCGGATAAACAAACCCAGCTCGAATGGCGCGGGCGCTATGCGGAGTTCAATCTGGTTTATGACCGCGGCACTCTGTTCGGGCTGAAAACAGGCGGAAACATTGACGCGATCCTGATGAGCCTGCCGCCCGAAGCAGTGTGGAGTTGAATATCGCCGGGATCGAAGGCCTCCATTACCTCGGCAATTATGTGCGCGAGATACCGGTTTCGCTAAACCGGATGATGGAGAATGCATATGATTGGGAGCATCTGCCCTTTGTCCATCCGACCTCTTTCGCATCTATAGAACTGATTGAAGAAGGCGAATGGGGGTGGCGGTGCAGAACCACTTTGCCACCTGCTGCTGGCGGGGGTGAGCAAGTTGTCGAACTGCTGGTCGACAAGGCGCGGCATTATTGGGCGACTACTGTTCTGGAGGGCACCGGAGAAGGGGTGCAAATCCATACGCAGGCAAATGACAAGGGCGCTGCCGATGCACGTCTAATTGATGTCGATGTGCGGTTTTATCTTCCGCAGGCACCGGAAACCGCAGAGCAATCCGCGATGATACTCGGCTATCTTCAAGCGCAATACGCAACGCTCTATGATGAAGATGCTGCGCTAATGTCCGCGCGTCAGGAAGCCTTGGACGGGCGAAAGACGTCCAAACCGGCCTTGTCCGAGCGCGCGGATCTGGGTGCAGTTTCCAGTCTGGACAAAACCGAGCCTCACCTCGTTACCTTACCGAACGGTGTGTTCGCTGTGCGCTATCATGCCGGGTCGTGGATCGCCCATGCTGCGGTGTGCCCGCATATGCTGGGACCATTGTCAGACGGACAGATTGATGCCGAAGGCCGCGTTATCTGCCCGTGGCATGGGTATGCATTTGCATTGTCGGATGGTGCCGAGCGGAAAAGCCGCTGCGGTGCATTGCCCGATGCTCCGTCATTACGGGAAGAGAATGGACACTTGTTCATCGGCGATTGATCCGCCATTTGTGATTGAAACTTTTGACCACTTTATTTTTCCGGAGATTCCCATGCGTTTTCTCGCTGCCGCCAGCCTGATGTTCCTTGCTGCTTGCGGGGCGCCGGATGCTGGCGACACCGATGCGCCCAAAGTTGCGCCGGTCCTGACGAGCGACGATGCACGCGATGACCAGACTTTTGCCCAGCCGGAACTTGCCCGCGTCACGCATATCGATCTTGATCTTGATCTCGATTTTGACAAGCAAATGGTTTCAGGCAGCGCGATGCTGGATATTCTCGCTGATAAGGGCGTGGATACAGTCATTCTGGACGATGACGGATTGACGATTGACACCGTCACCGATGCGGACGGTAAGCCTCTTGAATATGAAGTAGGCGCGGTGGTTGAGGGCAAGGGCGCTCCGCTGACTATCACAATGGGTGATGCGCGCGAGATTACGATAAATTATTCGGCCAGCGATGCCGCAGCTTTGCAATGGCTGAGCCCTGCGCAAACCGCGGGCGGAGAGCATCCCTATTTGCTAAGTCAGGGGCAGGCGACGCTCAACCGGACATGGATACCAACGCAGGATAGCCCCGGCATCCGGCAAACATGGTCCGCGCGCATTACCGCGCCGGAAGATTTGACAGTGGTAATGTCCGGCCTTGCAGCGGATGAGCCTGAAGCCGTGGAACCGAAGGAAGGCGAAAAGCCGCGCCGTGCATTCACATTCGAGATGGACAAACCGGTTGCGCCATATCTGATCGCGATTGCAGCGGGCGATATCGTCTTCAAAGAACTGGGGCCGCGTTCCGGCGTATGGAGCGAACCGTCGATGATCGAAGCTGCCGCGGCGGAGCTTTCCGACACAGAGGCGATGATTGATGCGGCCGAGAAGCTGTATGGAGAGTATCGCTGGGGCCGGTATGACATGATCGTATTGCCGCCTGCATTCCCCTATGGCGGCATGGAAAATCCGGTCATGACGTTTCTCACACCGACCTTTATCGCGGGTGACCGCAGCCTGACCGGACTGGTCGCGCATGAGCTGGCCCATAGCTGGTCAGGTAATCTGGTGACGAATGCCAATTGGACCGATAGCTGGCTGAACGAAGGTGTAACTTCGTATTTCGAAAACCGCATCGTCGAAGAGATCTACGGCAAGGAGCGGGCTGATCAAGAAGCTGCGCTTAGCTTTGCGTCGATTGAAGAAACTTTGGCCGAAGTTGGCCCTGATGCCGCAGGAACCGCGTTGCATCAGCCGGTCAACACGGACCCCGTGGGCAGCGCAATTGTGTATGATAAGGGCGCGTTCTTCCTGCGGACGGTCGAAAGCATCGTCGGGCGCGAACGTTTCGATGCGTGGCTGCAGCAATGGTTTGACAATCACGCCTTCCAGCCCGCCACATCCGCCATGATTCTCGCCGATATGGAGAAAAATCTGGTTGCGGACGAGGCGGAGGCAGAGAAACTGAAGCTGCGTGAATGGATTTACGAGCCCGGTCTGCCTGATAATGTCGCCCGCCCTGATCCTGCGGCATTTGCAGAGGTAGATAGTGCCGCTGAGGCATTTTCGGCGGAGCGCGATTTGGATGTAGATGCCTGGGGCGAATGGACCTCTGCCGAGCGCCAGCGTTTTCTGGCCAAAATCCCGCGTGAACTGAACGAAGCCGATCTGGCGGCGCTGGACGACGCGCTAAGTCTGACCGCTTCGACCAACAATGAAGAATTGTTCCTGTGGCTCGAACTGGCCATGCAAAACCGGTATGAGGCGGCGGTGCCGGCGACTGAAACTTTCCTCGCCAATGTCGGGCGTCGCAAATTCGTAGCTCCTTTGTTCGAGGCTCTGATGGAGCAGGGGGCCTGGGGGCAAGCAATTGCGAAGCGAACTTACGCAAAAACGCGTCCTTCCTACCATTCGGTGACACAGGGAACAGTGGACGGGTTGGTTCTGAGCTGAGCTTGGCAATCCTGTTTTCTACCGACAGCATACGCCGATGAGTATCCTGAGCCGTCCGGTGCGGTTAATCCCGCTGCTGTTTGCAGGTGCCATCGCACTAGGAACGGCGCTTCTCGCACTGCCAATGGCGGCAGCTAGCGGAGAGGCGACCCCGCTGGTTGCGGCATTCTTTACAAGCACATCTGCCGTAGCGGTCACAGGTCTGGTCGTGGTTGACACCCAAACGCATTGGTCCGCGTTCGGTCAGGTCGTCATATTGGCGCTATTTCAAATCGGTGGTTTCGGGATAATGACTGCTGCCACATTACTGGGCTTGATGGCTGGGCGCGGTTTCGGTCTGCAGGAACGTATGGCCACTCAGGTCGAACGTGACCGGCTTGATTTTGAGAATCCGAAAGCCGTCCTGCGCCTAATATTGCTTATCACAATTTCCGTCGAAGCGGTTGTTGCCGCTATCCTGACCGCACGGCTTGTTCTGGCCTATGACTACGATTTGGGTGAGGCCGCTTGGCACAGCGTTTTCCATGCTGTCAGCGCGTTTAACAATGCCGGATTTTCGACTTACTCAGACAGTCTTATGCGCTTTGATGGTGATGTTTTTATCCTTTTGCCGATCATGCTGGCGGTTATTTTGACGGCACTTGGCTTTCCCGTGATGCAGGATTTGCGCGCCCATTCATGGCGCTGGCGGGCATGGACTTTACACAGCAAGATAACCGTCAGCGGAACCGTATTTCTTCTAGTTACCGGCTTCGTCGCGATCCTGCTGATGGAATGGGGGAATAGCCAAACGCTGGCGGGTATGTCGGTAGCGGACAAAATGCTCAACGCGGCGTTTCATTCGGTCATGCCGCGGACCGCAGGCTTCAATAGTCTTGATGTCGGCGCCTTCCGGGACGAGACGCTATTGGTCAATTATATCTTGATGTTTATCGGAGGCGGCAGCGCGGGCACGGCTGGGGGAATCAAGGTTACGACCTTCATTGTGCTGATCGCGATTGTTGTGTCCGAAATTGGCAAGCAGCGCGATGCTGTCGCATTCGGCCGCCGCTTCAGTCACGAGATTGAACGTCAAGCGTTGACAGTGGTCATGCTCGCTCTGACGCTAATTTTGTTGGCTACCTTTTATCTGCTCGATATCACTGCCTTTCCGATGGAGCAGGTGCTGTTTGAAACAATCTCGGCGTTTTCGACAGTCGGTCTATCAACCGGCATCACCGGTGATCTGCCGCCCTCGGGTCAGGTCGTCATCGCGATGCTGATGTTTATTGGCCGTGTGGGAACCATAACGGTGGCTACCGCGCTTGCTCTAGGAGCGGTTGATCGACCCTATCGTTATCCTGAGGAGAACCCCATTGTCGGCTAATAAGCGCGAACCTGTTCTGGTTATTGGCTTGGGCCGTTTTGGCAGTGCTGTCGCTACCTCGCTCCAAAGGATGGGGCATGAGGTGCTTGGCGCAGACACATCGCCATCGCTGGTGCAGAAATACGCCGGCGATCTGACTCAAATTGTCGAGGCGGATTGTACGGATTATGACTGCCTGAAAAAACTGGGAGCAGCCGATTTCAAATCGGCCGTAGTCGCAATCGGCAGCGATATAGAAGCCAGCGTGCTGACTGTGTTGGCGCTAAGTGACCTGGGTGTCACGTCGATTTGGGCCAAGGCAATTAATGAAAAGCATGGCCGGATATTGGAACGGACCGGCGCCCATCACGTGGTGTTCCCGGAAGCGCGTATGGGCGAGCGGGTTGCGCATTTGCTAAACGAACGCCTGCTGGACTTTATTTCCTTTGGCGACGAATTCGCCATCGCCAAACTTAAGGCACCGGCTCCGATCGTGGGGCTTCCGCTTGTTACCAGCGAATGCCGCAAGAAATTTGGAGTTACGGTAATCGGTGTAAAGCGTGCGGGCGAAGATTTCATCCACGCTGTGCCGGACACAATCGTATTTCCTGAAGACGAGTTGGTAGTCTCGGGCCGAATAGAGAATATCGAAAGTTTTGCTTCCTCATCCTGATGCTGGCGCGTTTTGTCTTGCATCTGCGGCGTTTCCTATCATCATCACTTTAGATGCTGCGCCAATATGAACTTGTAGAGCGGGTCCTGGAATATGACCCTGACGCCGACGAGGCGCTGCTGAACCGTGCCTATGTCTATACGGTACAGAAACATGGCAGCCAGAAACGCGCGAGCGGGGACCCGTATTTCAGCCATCCGGTAGAGGTTGCCGGCCTGATGACTGATTTGCAGCTGGATCAGGAAACAATCATGACCGCGCTGCTCCACGATACGGTGGAAGATACGTTGGCGACGATAGAGGATATCGAAGCCAATTTTGGCAGCGACGTGGCGCGGCTGGTCGATGGCGTGACCAAGTTGAGCAAGATCGAGGCGATGCCCGAAGATGAGCGCGCTGCAGAAAACTTGCGCAAGTTCCTGCTCGCCATGTCTGAAGACATCCGTGTCCTGCTGGTCAAGCTGGCGGACCGGCTGCACAATATGCGCACGCTCCATTTCATCAAAAAAGAGGAAAAGCGCCGCCGCATCGCGCGCGAGACAATGGATATCTATGCCCCGCTGGCAGAGCGCGTTGGCATGTATGAATATATGCGCGAAATGCAGCAGCTGGCTTTCGAACAGCTGGAGCCGGAGGCGTATAAAACTATCACTGGCCGGCTCGAGCAAATCCGGATGCAGGATGGCGGACAAGTCGATGCGATTGCGCTAGCGATTAAACAGGCGCTGGCCGAAGCGGGTCTAAAAGTCGAGGTGACAGGCCGCGAGAAGCACCCCTATTCGATATGGAAAAAGATGGCCGAACGCCACGTTTCCTTTGAACAGGTCACCGATATCATGGCGTTCCGCGTCATCACCGATAGCGAAGCCGATTGTTACGCTGCGATGGGCATATTGCATACCGTGTGGCAGTTTATTCCAGGCAAATTCAAAGACTATATCTCCACCCCGAAAAACAACGGCTACCGTTCGCTGCATACATCGCTGATTTATGAAAATTCGATGCGGGTTGAGGTGCAAATCCGGACCAAAGATATGCACGAGCGTAACGAGTTCGGCCTGGCTGCGCATTGGGCATATAAGCAGCATGATGTGGCTGACGGGCAAGTTGGCTGGCTGCGCGATCTGATCGAGATTGTCGATGCCAGCCACGATGCGGAAGAACTGCTCGAGCATACCCGCATGGCGATTTATCAGGACCGCCTGTTCGCGTTCACGCCCAAGGGTGCGCTGTTCCAATTGCCCAAAGGATCGACCCCGGTTGATTTCGCCTTTGCGGTGCATACCGATCTTGGTGCGCAGACTGTCGGCGCAAAGATCAACGGGCGGCATATGCCGCTGCGGACTCCGCTGAATAATGGCGATGTGGTCGAAATTATCAAAGGCAACAAATCATCGCCGCAGCTCAGCTGGCTGGGTTTTGTTGTTACGGGCAAAGCGCGCGCCGCCATCCGCCGCGCGGTGCGTTTGAAAGAACGGGACGAAGTCGCCGAAATAGGCCGCAAACTCTTCGATGAAATTGCGGCCCGCGTTCCGGCGAAAATCGGCAAGAAGGCGATTAAAGCGGCTGTCGAACGGCTTGATATGCAAGAACCGGACGATCTGATGTACGCGATTGGAGCGGCCAAGATCGAGGACCGCGAGGTGATGGAAGCGCTCGTCCCGGGCTGCACCGCCGATATGGAGGAGGCTGAAGACTGGTCGAAGCAGGACCGGGTTATCTCCATCCGCGGTCTGACCGCCGGTGTCGGCTTTAAGCTGGCAGAATGCTGCCATCCGGTGCCCGGTGACAGGATCGTTGGCCTGCGTAAACAGGGCGAGGGCGTGGAAGTCCATGCGATTGATTGCTTCGAACTCGCCAGCGGAATTGATGCGGATTGGCTGGATCTGTCTTGGGGTAAAGCATCAAAAGGCGCGGTCGGAAAACTGCGTGCAACGCTGTATGACCGTCCGGGAGCCTTGGCAGAAATGGCGGGTATTTTCGGTCAGAATCTCGCCAATATCCGCGCTTTGGAATTGTCACAGGCGGAACATCCCTTCGGCATTTACGAGATTGATCTGGAAGTGCAGGATTTGGCCCATCTCACACGCATTATAAGCGCGCTCAGGGCAAGCGACGCGGTAGCACAGGCGGAGCGGGCCTAGGTTGAACGACTAAGGCGAATGCTCCAGTCTACAATAATTCAAGCCGCAAATTTACTTTGCTGCCTTGCGCCAACCCTTCAGCCTTCATCACTTTCTTGCTGACCAGCAATATCCATTCGCGCGATTTGTTCTGCGGAAACACCGAGCTTTTCCATTCTGTATCACCAATGCCCGCGATGACTTTGACCGACCCAAAGCCCCTTCGGCTGCCCAGTTCCAGCCGCTCCATTCGTGCGTGCATAGCTATAGTTTCCGCATCCCGGCCGACTATCGAAACAAGGTGATACGTTCCCCGGTCACCCTCCCACCGGGATAGTAGAAGTTCGCATCGAAGAGTTTCAGCCATTGGGTGCCCTGCGCACCGGAACGGGAATATTGCAAATATCCGCGCCGCCAGCGGGT
>JAHDBR010000036.1:9786-14450 GCA_020630295.1 Sphingomonadaceae bacterium | reverse complement strand
AAAGTCTGGCTGGCGCTCGATAAATACTGGAAAGCCGGGCGCGCCTTTGCGGGCAGATCAGACGCCACCCTAACAGACTGTATCGGAGTGCGCAGTTGCGCTTCATCAGCTGTGTAGAAGCCTAAGGTGCCGCTCCCGCGCGGCAGCGAGCTAAGGTTTTCCATGCCCTCAACAATACGGCCAACCAGCGCAATATTCTTGTCGAGATGGCGAGGGGCGTGGCCGATGACAGTGTACAGTTCTGCGCCCGAGCCTGCATCGGGCGAATATCCGCGACCGACCCCGATCATACCATAGCAGTGAATGGGCCAGACCTGCTCAGCTGTCTGGTCAGAACCGAAAGGAAATCCTTCTATAAAGAACGTCGATGCTGCATAGGGATCCCGGGGCAGCCCTGGGGGTAGAAGGTGAGTTTCGGCCCAACCCGGCCCCTTTCGGACATAGTCTTCGCCTGATGTTTCAGTCAGCCCCTTGGGCAACGCTTTCGCTTGTCCCTTTGCTTCAGGATTGTCGTAATTCGGGTCACCCCATTGGACGACGTAATTGTCCTGCACGCGGTTGACGGTGATGCCGTCATACCAACCTGCGCGGGCAAAGGTGCGGATGTTGTTGATCCAGCCTTGCGAAAATGGGGCTGGCATCAACTGGATGATCACTTGGCGCGGATCGCCATTTGTATCCGGCGCGAGCGTCATGACGATTAAATTTTCTGCCGGTATCGTCACCCATTCGCTATCGGGTGCAGCGTCAACAATCTGGTTTGGTGACGGTGCGCCTTCCGGCTCGGCATCTTGCGCAAAAACGGGCGAGGCGAAAAGGGCAGCAGAAGCGGCCAGCAGGATAGATTTTCTCATGCAGGCATCCTGCCACCTGAATCCCACTTGCGAAAGCCCCCAGTGGTCGCTAGACGCGCTGCTCCGCTAGCAATAGCGGTGCGGAGACGTGGCAGAGTGGTCGATCGCGCTCGCTTGGAAAGCGTGTATAGGGCAACCTATCGAGGGTTCGAATCCCTCCGTCTCCGCCATAAAAAGGGTTCCGTTGCGGAGCCCTTTTTTGTTGCCCGCTTGCAGCATGGGTAAACTCCGGCAATAGGTTGCGATATGAAATTGCACGAAGCCGCTCTGCGCATTGCCGATCAAATGGATGCCGCTGCACAGCAAGTGTCAGTGGCTCTCGCTGAAATCGAGCCGGCACGTTTGGACGAATGGCAAGTTGAGTGTTTTGATCTTGCTTGGGCCATTAGTGACCTGCGCGCGGCGCGGTCCGCGTTGAATACCGCGAATGATCTTGATCGTGATTTGGCGTTGCTATTTATGCGTCAACATGGACGGCGTGCGATGGACCGTTTGGCCGATGCGTCGCTGTCTCTTGGCCTAGGTACCGTGCACATTGAAGATGTTCGAGCGGGTGAAGACTGGCGGGAACTTTCCAAATGGGCAGCGGGCACAAGGGCGCAGAAACTGGGTGAAGCGGTTATTTCCGCAGCCGGTGAGGTCGGGGCGCCTAACTTGTCTGGTGAGGCGGAACTGGCGCGTGACAGCTTCGCCCGGTTTGCGCGCGCCACAGTCGCTCCCTTGGCCGAAGATATTCACCGGCAGGATTTGACCATACCCGAGGACATTTTGCGGCCCATGCGGGAACTTGGTGCGTTCGGGTTGGCAATACCGCAGCAATATGGCGGCATCGCTGAAGATGACGGAGAAGATGCCAGCACTATGATCGCTGTGACGGAGGCTCTGTCCGAGGCATCTTTGGCGGCAGCAGGCAGCCTGATCACTCGCCCGGAGATATTGTCGCGCGCTTTGCTGGCGGGCGGTACCGAAGCGCAGAAGGAGCATTGGCTCCCCAAAATCGCTGCCGGAAACCCGCTTTGCGCTATCGCGATTACAGAGCCTGATTACGGCTCCGATGTGGCATCGCTCGGTTTGCGGGCGAACAAGGTGCAAGGCGGATGGCGACTAACCGGATCGAAAACATGGTGCACCTTTGCAGGTAAGGCTGAACTGCTGATGGTGGTGGCGCGCACCGATCTTGATCGCACCCTGGGCCATCGCGGTCTGAGCCTCATGCTGGTCGAGAAGCCGAGCGATGATGGGCATCAATTCCGGCACGAATCCCGTGATGGATCTATTTCGGGCAAGGCAATCGCAACTATCGGTTATCGCGGAATGCACAGTTTTGATTTGGCATTCGATAATTGGTTTGTGCCTGACGACTGCGTGATTGGCCAGGAGGCGGGCATCGGGCGCGGATTTTATCTCACAATGGCAGGCATGATGGGCGGGCGGATGCAAACGGCCGCCCGGGCTTGCGGCGTGATGCGTGCGGCGCTCAAGGCCTCAATCGAATATTGCGGCCAGCGCAAAGTCTTCGGTGCCCCGCTCAGCGATTATCCGCTTACGCTGTCTAAGATTGCGAACATGGCGGCCAAACTCTCGGCCTGCCGCGCGCTCGCTTATGAAGTTGCGGCGAATGTCGATGATCCCAATCGGCCCATGGCGGCGAGCATGGCCAAACTGACCGCTTGCAGGGCCGCCGAAGAAATAACGCGAGAGGCGTTACAGCTGCATGGCGGCATGGGCTACGCAGAAGAAACCGCCGTCAGCCGTTACTTCGTTGATGCGCGGGTACTTTCTATATTTGAAGGCGCTGAAGAAACGTTGGCGCTAAAGATTATTGCTCGCGGGGCGATTGCTCAGGCGGGCAACGGAACGCCCCGATAACGAGGGCAGACAAATATCGCTGCACAGCCAATTGGCGGCGGCGCTTGCATTTGTAAAACGCTCCCGTAGGTCTAAGCAGGACCAATTTCGCCAATGCGGTGACTTGGGTTGATGGGGGTGTAATGGCGCAGACTGGCAGTTTTGATGTCATCGTTGCTGGCGGCGGACCTTCGGGTGCTGCAATGGCTTGGTCATTGGCCGTCCGCGGGATCAAGGTTGCAGTCATAGAACGGTCGGAGTTCCCGCGCGAAAAAGTGTGCGGCGACTTCGTAGAGCCTGCCGGGTTACGGATCATTGACCGCATGGGTTGCTCCGATAGGCTGGATTTGTCCTCTCGTACTGCAATTAGCAAAGTGCGCGCCTATTACGGACCGCATATCGCCTATCATAATGATGTGGCTTACTACCAAGGCGAGGCAGGGATGCCGCCGCATGGCCATGTCATTCCGCGCCATGATCTGGATGCCGCCTTGCTGGAGAATGCGCGCGCGGCGGGTGCTACTATTTTCTATGGCAGCACAGTCAAGCAGGTGCGCCGCGAAGGCGGGACGATGCATGTTTCCGTGAAAGACAAGGCAGGCACAATAGAGCTTACCGCGCCGGTGGTTGTCGGTGCCGATGGCGTTCAATCTGTTGTCGCGGCCCATGCCGGACTACGCCGCGATGACAAACGCCACATCGGCATATCGCAGCGCGTCTATTTGGAAGGGGTGGAGCTGGACGAGGACGAAGCCTGCATCTGGTTCGATGACGATCACTATCCCGGCTATGGCTGGATATTCCCGATCGGAGACGGGCGCGCAAATGCGGGAATGGGCATGTTGAGCGAGACAACCGAACGGTTCGGTATTTCGCTGCAGCAATGTTTCCGCGAAAGCATCGACCGGCTGAAATACCGTCATCCCGGCTGCAAGAATGTCCGTATGGCGACCAAGCCGCTTGGCGGTGCAGTGCATATGTATGGCGGTATTACGCGCAATCATTTCGCGGGAGGAATCCTTGTCGGTGATGCAGGCGGTTTTGTTGATCCAATGACTGCGGAGGGCATTACACAAGGTATGGAATCATCAATCATTGGCGCGCGTACCATTGTTGCCGCGCTTGAGAAAGGCAGGTTTGAGGAGGCCGATTTTGCCCGATTTGAAGACGACTTCCGTGCCTATTTCGATCACTCGATGCTGTATCTCAGCTTTTACGCGACTATGATGCGCAACCGTCACTTTGGCGATTTCTTCCTTAGCATGACCAAACAGGGTTTTGAGCGTGCACAGCATGACCGCGAGTTTGCCCGCATATCCGGTACAGGATTTGGCGGATTGAATGTGCAGCCAGCGGCGATTGCGGCGCAGCTATGGTCCGGCATCGGCCGGCATATTGCCACCGGCGGCGTGGCGGCGATTGCAGACCTTGTCGCGGGCAGGGGGCTACCGCGTGACGGTTTTGTCGGTGATTGGAACCTGTGGCAGCGCGGATGGCGCGCATCTGTCCAATCCGACCGCGCCTGGCATATGTCATGGCTGGAGGACATCGTGCGTGCCGTGACCAAACTAGGTCCGTCATTCACCCAAAATGAAAACCCCCGGCTGCAAGGCCCGTTTGCCATGGAGGACGACCGTTGAGTAGCACGACAACCACCAAAGCAAAGCGTAAGCCGAAAGCAAAGAGTAAAGCGGTCGCTACAAAAACGGGCGCTAAGGCAAAGACTGTAAAATCAGGTGGCCACTCGGTCGCGATTGTCGGTGGGGGTATTTCCGGCCTTGCCGCAGCGATCAAGCTGCAAAAGGCAGGTTTTCAGGTCACTCTTTTCGAACGGCATAACCGGCTTGGCGGTAATATGTCGTCCGAAGATGTGAACGGCGTTGAGCACGATGTGTATCCGCATATGTTTTGCGATTGGTACGATAATTTCTGGGACCTGTTCGAGAATGATCTTGGCTTAAG
>JAHDBR010000036.1:0-9686 GCA_020630295.1 Sphingomonadaceae bacterium | reverse complement strand
TGCCCGGCCATGATTTTTCCGCGCAGGCTTGGTTCATGTTGCAAGAGCTGACGCGCTACTACCCCGGCATCAATATCGGTTCACATTGGGGCGACCCTGACAGCGATATCGATTGGGACAAAACCCATGCGCGCAGCAATACGGATTACGGGCTGTTTCTAAACGATGTGGGCAGCTGGGACTGGATGCCTGATACAGCCTATCCCCAAACATTGCCGAATGTCGTGTTTGCAGGTGATCTGTGCCGCGGCAATGTGAATATGGCCACTATCGAAGGCGCGGTGGAAAGCGGTGTTCTGGCCGCCGCTGCGGTGCAAAGATATGACGCCTTGGCTCATGCAGGTAAACCGCTCGGCCAACCTATCGAACTGATCAAACACGTGACCTATGGCAATACTGCTTTGCGCGCTGCGAAAATTGCATTGATGCCGTTTGCCTATGCCGCGAAAGGCTGGACGCTAATCGGTCAGAATAATGGCAAGCCGGTCCGTTCCGGTGACGGGCTGCATGATCTGGGCAATGCGCTGCAATCGGAACATTTGTCTTTGCTGCCGATGCAGTATGTGGTGGATTGGTGGACCACAGCTTACTGGTTCTGGTATAGCGTTTTCGAGCCTGATGAGGGTGACGCGCCCGTTGGTGCATCCAACCACAATGATGACGAGTTCATAGGGCTTGGCGCGGCCATGCTGATGACGCTTGGGGAGTTTGCCAGCTACGCAAGCGATCAATGTAAGCAATCCGGATCGGCGGGTGGCCGGCAGGCAGGCAGTAGTGAACCGATGGGGGCGGCGCGCAACGTTGCATCTGCACTCGGCAGAATTATCAGCGGAGCAATGAGCGGCGCGGCTAAAGGCGAAAGCGCAAACATCTCGCCGCGCAAACGGCGCTGGCGGCCCAAGCCGTGATTGCCATTCTACATATCGGAGGAATAGCACGTTGAACTCAGGTTTGGATTCCGTCACCGCAGGTATCGTCAGCGATCTTGGCTTTCAGTCAGAGATGGACCGCGTGCGCAATTTGCTCAACGACTGGATAAAGGGCGTCGGACCTGACATCCAGCCAATGTTGGAGTGGCAGTTTGTCGAAGGGTCAAAATACTTTCGCCCGCTGACGATTTTCGGATGTTACCGCGCGGCCATTGGCGGCGAAATACCGGACGCGATGATCCGTTCTGCCGCGGTTCTCGAAATGATGCACAATATGACGCTGATCGTGGATGATATTCTCGATCATTCGGATGAGCGGCGCGGAATACCTTCGCTGCACGCGAAGTTCGGAATGTTGCCCGCGCTGATGGCTTCGGGTTTCATCGTGGCTGACGGTTTCGAAATGTCGGCTAGCGATCCGCACGACATTCGCCTGTTTGCCGATCTGGTGAAGCGGCTGGGCGTGGCGGAATGTGCGCAATGGCGCTTGCGCCGCCAGCCGCTTGGTGTGGCCGATTGGGAGGAGATTGCGGGCGAGGATACCGGTTCGATGTTCGAAACCTGCGCGTGCCTTGCAACGCGGGATGAAAGCCTTCGCCGCTTTGGGCGGTTGATCGGTATGCTCTATCACGGCTGTGATGATGTGGGCGATGTGAAGGGACTGGAAGGGCTCGGCGGCGGCGGTGAGGAAGATCTGCGCGACGGCATTCTGACCTTGCCGGCATCGCTTGCTATTCAGGACCGGGAGATTTGCGATATGTTCTGCAAGGAGAACCCGTCGCCAGAGGAACTGGACAGGATCAAACACGCAATGATCGCACAATTGCCCGCAGCCGATGCGCATCTTGATGGTTTGGCCAAGGATGCAAAATGGCAGGCCCAGACGAAAACATCCGATCCCAAGGTGTTGGAGGAATTGGTCGATTATACGCGCGAGCTGTCACGGCGATAGCCGCGCTATATCGCTCCTGCACACTTGCTGATATGCCGGACGGCACACGGCATTGGGCACTATAGAAAGCGCGAAAATGGAATCGATCGGCGTAAATTTGGACGAGATGCAGCGCACGCCGCTGGCCGATAGTCATGTCGATGCAATCCGCGAAATCGCCAAAGAAGTCAGCTATAAGAAAGGCGATATGGTTGCCGAAGTCGGCGATCCGATGGACCGTTTTGTTTATGTAGTCGACGGAGAGATTGAGGTTGTCGATCCCTATTCGGGTGAGCGGTGGCTTGAGGCTAGTTTAGGCCCGACCCAGTTCATGGGTGAAATTTCATTCCTCAATGCCGGGTCATTTACCATTCCAATGCGTGCAGCGAAGGACACACTAACCTTGGAAGCGCCACGTGACAGGATGCTGCAATTGATGAGTGATATCCCGGAGCTGTCGGATCATGTCATCACGGTGTTTTCAGCGCGGCGTAGACGGCAATTTGAGGACCATCGCAGCTCGGTCAAACTGATTGGCGCAGACCGCGATGCACAGGTCCAGAACATCGCCAGTTTCCTGTCGCGAAACCGCATCCCGTTCCAGTCTTACGATCTGGAAGGCACCGATGAAGAAAGCGCAGAGTTGTGCAATCTGACATCGCACACACCATCGGTGATTTATGCCAAGGATCATGTCGTTAAAGACCCGACACCGCGCAAGATTGCGGGACTTCTCGGCCTTGATCTTGATGTGGAGAAAGGGCTGGATGTCGATGTCCTGATCGTGGGCGGGGGACCAGCCGGAGTGGCTGCAGCGGTCTATGCCGGCGCAGAAGGTCTCTGCGCATTGGTGGTGGAAGATGTCGCGATCGGCGGGCAGGCGGGTACGTCCAGCCGGATCGAGAATTACATGGGCTTCCCGACCGGTATTTCAGGGGCTGATCTGGTGTATCGCGGGCAAATTCAGGCAATGAAATTTGGAACCCGCTTCGCCATGCCGCGCCGGGTCGAAGGACTTGCCAAAAACGGCGACGGAACATTCTGCGCAGCTTTGGATGACGGTGACGAGATTTGCGCCAAAGCAGTGCTTGTCGCCACAGGTGTCCAATACCGCAAACTGCCGTTGGAGGGCCGCGAAGAGTTCGAAGGCGCCGGAGTGTTTTATGCCGCGACCGATATGGAGTCGCGTTTCTGCCATAAAAAGCCGGTTGCGATCATCGGTGGCGGTAATTCGGCGGGCCAAGCGGCGATGTATTTGTCACGTTCGGCGCAGCGCGTGAATTTGATTGTGCGGGGCGAAAGTCTGGCAGCTTCCATGTCATCCTATCTTCGCGACCGGCTAGAAGCGGATGACAACATCACCATTCATTATCACACCGAGGTCGATTGCCTGTCGGGCGATAACTGGCTTGAGAAAATTACCTTGAAAACACCGGACGGACAGGCCGAAATGGAGTGCGGCGGGCTGTTCATCATGGTGGGGGCAGCGCCCAATACTACGTGGCTTTCAGGCCTTGCCGAATTGGACGATAAGGGGTTTGTAAAAACGGGCGAAGCTGCGGGCCAACCGTCACCTTACCAGACATCGACACCGGGCATTTTTGCAGTTGGGGATGTTCGCTCGGGCTCGGTCAAACGGGTGGCTTCGGGTGTGGGCGAAGGCTCTGTGGTGATGTCTGCCGTGTGGAATCATGTTAAAGCCGAGTAGCTTGGCGGGAGGGCACTATTCTTGTGTCCGGTAATCGGTAACTGGTGGAGACTGCACGTCCTCGATATCGATATGCAGCCATCTTGGCTGACTGCCCAATCTGGCAGTAAAGTTTGTGTTGAAAGTGAACGGGTCGGCTGCTGGCGAAAACAGGTCAGGTCCGTACGCTTCGCCTACCTCGCCTTGCCGATATCCCATCAGCCATAACAACGTCGGAAATATGCGGTAATTGCTGGCGGCATTCGCGTGAAGTTTTACCGCATTTTGCCACCGTTCTGCCTGTTCGCGCGGGCCGCCTATTACCACCAGCGGAACCACGCCTTCCTCGATCTGCGGATTTGGCGAGCAATGCGTTGCTTCGCCATATTCGCCGCGTTCGTGGAAAGTCTGGCCGTGGTCCGATGTGTAGATGATGGTGGCGTCACCGATCTCGGCCTTTGCGAAGAAGCGGTCAAAGAATGCACCGACATTCCAGCCAAGTGTGTTGCGATAGCTGTTGCGGTAGAGCACCCAATTGCTTTGCCGGCCATCCAGATCATCCGCCCCTGCTTCGCTAACATCAAGACCCTGGCGTTTCAGCATCGGGCGATATTTGGCGTGGCTGTCCGGAAACTTGTCGCTCACCGGAAAATGCGCGCCGATCTTGTTGACGAGAATGAATTGCGGCGTGCCGTCTGACAGATATTGCGCCAGCCGGTCGGCAATCAAATGGTCACGGTGCAGGACGGGGGTTTCGTCAAACTGCTCCCATACATCGATCGAAGCCCGCTCTGCCTCATCCATCATGTTCTGATATTCACCGCCAGTGCGCTGGGCATCCAGATAAACAGTCTGCAGACCTGCTTTACGCGCAAACTGCCAAATGGGCGGACCGGTCGCAATGGTTTGGCGGTAAGTATCCCTAGTGCCGCCGAAACGCAGAACTGCGTTCGCCCCCGCGCTACAATTGGTGATAGATGCCGCCAGTCCAAAATTGGTAATGGGGCTGTCAGTGTCAGGAGCGGCGAGGCCCGAATAGACGCCTTCTGGATTGTTTATATCAAGATAGGCTCCTGCGATGCTTTCATCGATAATCAGAACCACGTCCGATTGCGGCGCTTGTTCAGGTGCAGACAGCATTACCGCCTGTCTCTCGCCGCGCGATGCGGTCATCGCTTCATAACCGGCTAAGAGCGCATAGCTGGTGCCAACATTCGCTGCGGGCAGTCCGTTACCACCGTTCCCGGCTTTGAAGAAAAGCAGCGCGGTTACTGCCAGAATTGCGGGAATAGACAGGACGGTGAGCAACTTGCCGGGCCAGCCGGTACTTCCCTTCGGTTGCAAACCTATACCTAGAATCAGGCATATAGCGGCCAGTCCGGAAACAGCCATGGAGCTTCCATATTGGACTGCGGCATTCCCCAGATCGCCAGAGCTTTGCAGCATCGTCAGGAACGCGTCATAGGTCATGAAATCGCCCATGGCCCATTGGTATGTATTTACCAGCATAGCTGCCGCAGCGAGGATAATTGCGAGCGGCCAGCGCAGCCAGCCGCGCCGGATTAAGGCGGCGCCGAAAAGGCTTGCGGCGCACACGATAAACAGGACAGCAAAGCCTGCCATAGGGACAAATTGCAGGCCGCCGCTTGCGAACCCCAAGATACGGCGAAAGGCCTCGCCAGAACCCGCCAAAATGGCGACCCCGACAAGGCCCAGCTTTAGACTATTCCTTCCGCGAAGGACGCCTTGCATATTATCTTCAGACGAAGTCTTCGACACGTTCGATAATAATTGCGGGCGCCATACCGCCAGCTGCGCACATGGTGACCAGACCATAACGGCCGCCCGTTGCTTCCAATTCGTCCAGCACCGTGCCGATCAAAATTGAACCGGTTGCACCGATTGGATGTCCGAGCGCGATCGAACCGCCATTCACATTCACATTGTCCCAGCTGAGGCCGAGATCAGTGACGAACTTGTGTGCGACAACCGCAAAGGCTTCGTTGATTTCCCACAGGTCGATATCGTCCTTGGTCAAACCTGCCTTGGCCAGAACCTTCTTGGCTGCCGGAACAGGTGCGTTCAGCATCAATGTAGGGTCATCGCCCATATTGGCCGTTGCGACGATGCGCGCGCGAGGCTTCAAGCCGTTCTTCTTGGCGTAATCTTCCGAAGTGACCAGAACGCCGGCAGCGCCATCGACTACGCCGGAACTGTTGCCAGCGTGGTGGAAGTGCTTGATTTCCAGATCCGGATATTTCTGTTTCACCAACCCGGCAAAAGTGGTGCCATTGGCATCAAGCGGAACATTGGCGATCTTGCTGAATGCCGGTTCCAGTTCTGCCAACCCTTCGCGCGTTGTTTGCGGCCGCGGATATTCATCCTTGTCGAGAATGACATTGCCTTCATCGTCGACCACGGGGACCACGCTCTTGTCAAACTTCCCGGCGGCAATCGCGGCGGCGGCGCGTTGCTGGCTGCGGTAGCCAACCTCGTCCAGATCTTCGCGGCTATACCCTTCGATTGATGCAATCGCATCGCCGCAAATGCCTTGATGTGATTGCGGATGCACCTGTTGCAGGCGCTCATTATAGCTACCCATCATCGCTGGCTTGATCCCCGCAGCCATTTTCTCTTTCATCATCTCCGCAGTCAGGCTCATCATTTCCGTGCCGCCTGCCACTACACAATCTTCCATGCCGCTCATCACCTGAGCCGCAGCAAAATTGACCGAAGTGATGCCGCCGCCGCAGAACCGGTCCAGCGTGGTTCCGCTGGAGGTTACGTCATAGCCCGCATCCAGCGCCGCCATCCGGCCCAGGTCGCCCGCCTGTTTGCCCTCCTGCGTTGACGTGGACCAGATCACATCATCGACCGTGCTGGTGTCCAGATTGTTACGGTCCTTGATCGCTTTCAAAACCGTGGCGGCCAGATGCTGGGGGTGTTCGCCCGCAAGCGAACCCTTGCCAACTTTTCCGATCCCGCGAGGGGTGCGTGCTGCGTCGATGATATAGGCTTCGGCCATGTTCGGTTTCCTTCAAATCGTGAAATCTTAGAGTCAGCGAGCGTGGACAAGCTGGTTCACCTAGTTATATAAGTCAGATAAAGCGCGGCGGCAATAGCTGCGCGCCCCATCGAGTCCCATTGAAGCGGAGAGTGTTTATGACCCAAGAAGTTCTGACGCAGGAAGAAGACGGCATTCTGATCATCACGATCAATCGCCCCGAAGCAAAAAATGCGATGACCAAAGCGGCTTCTGAAGCCATTGCTGCTGCGCTGGATCATCTGGATGAAAGCGATCATCTGCGGGTAGGCATTTTGACGGGGGCGGGTGGTACCTTCTGTTCTGGCATGGATTTAAAGGGCTTCCTCAAAGGTGAAAGCCCGTCGGTTCCCGGGCGCGGCTTTGGCGGTCTGACTGAACGCGGACCGGCCAAACCATTGATTGCTGCGGTCGAGGGTTACGCACTGGCCGGCGGGATGGAACTGATGATTGCGTGCGATCTTATCGTCGCAAAAGACACGGCCAAGTTCGGTATTCCAGAGGCGAAGCGCGGTCTTGCGGCTGCGGCGGGCGGATTGATGAAACTGCCCGATCTTATCTCTCCTAAGGTGGCGATGGAGCTCGCTCTGACGGGCGATTTCATTGATACGGCGCGCGCATATGAGCTGGGTCTGATTAACCGCGTGACCGATGGTGATGCCTTGTCAGCAGCGAAAGATCTGGCCGCATCGATCACGGCTAACGGTCCGCTAGCGGTGAAAGTGTCCAAGCAGATCATCGTGGAATCGCGCGGATGGGACCTGGATAAACGGTATGAAGAACAGGCCAAATTGCTGCCTCAAGTCTTCATGTCCGAAGATGCACGCGAAGGCTCGCTGGCATTTGCGGAGAAACGTGCTCCGAATTGGAAGGGTAAGTAGAGGCCATGGCAGGACCGCTTGCGGGAATACGCATTGTCGAATTTGCCGGGATCGGTCCCGGCCCATTTTGCGGGATGATGCTGGCCGATCACGGTGCGGAAGTTATTCGTATTGATCGCGCCTCTGGCAGCCGGGGCGGGTCCACTCCGCTAAGCTCCAAGGACGTGCTGGCGCGCGGGCGCAAAAGCATTGCGATCAATCTGAAATCGGCAGAGGGCGTTGCTTTGGCGCGCAAGCTATGCGCCAGTGCTGACGGCATTATTGAAGGGTTCCGGCCCGGCGTGATGGAGCGGCTTGGCCTGGGTCCGGATGAACTGCTCAAGGATAATCCGAAGCTCGTCTACGGACGCATGACCGGTTGGGGGCAAACCGGCCCTTATGCGCAAGCCGCCGGTCACGACATCAACTATATCGCACTGGCCGGTGCACTGGCGCATTATGGCCGCAAGGGCGAGAAGCCCACGCCGCCGATTAATATGGTCGGCGATTTTGGCGGCGGCGGAATGATGCTGGCGTTCGGAATGTCCTCCGCGCTGCTCAACGTCGCTCGCGGCGGAGATGGCCAGGTGATCGATTGCGCCATGACCGATGGGACTGCCGCTTTGATGGGCATGATCCACGGGATGCGCAATATGGGCGTATGGTCGGAAGAACAGGGCGCCAATATGCTCGACACCGGCGCGCATTTTTACGATTCCTATGAAACCGCAGATGGCAAATTTGTCTCCATCGGCAGTATCGAACCGCAATTCTACGCTGAATTGCGCCGCCTTGCCGGGCTGGAGGATGATGCCGATTTCGATGCGCAGCATGACCGCGCCGCATGGCCCGCGCTGAAGGATAAGCTGACCGCGATTTTCAAATCCAAAACCCGCGAGGAATGGAACGCGATCATGGAGCATACCGATGTGTGCTATGCACCGGTGCTGACCATGAGCGAGGCGAAAGAGCATCCGCACAATGTGGCGCGCGGCACATTTATCGAAGTCGCCGATGATCTCCAGCCTGCACCTGCGCCGCGCTATAGCGGGACGCACACCGCAATGCCTGCACCGGCACCGCTGCCGGGCGATGATACCGATGCGATCCTTGAATCGCTGGGAATGACTGACACCGACTGTGCCGCATTGCGCGATGCCGGAACGGTAGCCTGAGGACTGATATCTATGCTCGATCTGACCAACCGCACCGCCTATAATGACGACCATAACATGTTCCGTGATACGGTGCGCAAAGTGTTCGCCGAACATATGGAGCCGTATCTGGACCAGCATGAGGAAGAGGGCATCGTGCCGCGTTCCGCATGGAAGGCGCTGGGCGATGCAGGAATGCTGTGCCCGACGGTAGCTGAGGAAAATGGCGGTCTGGGCCTCGATTTCGGCTATAATGCGGTTATCGCAGAGGAGCTTTCCTATCTCGGCTCATCCGCTGGATTCACCCTCCAAAACGACATTACCGTGAACTATTTCGAGCGGCTTGGCAGTGAAGAGCAGAAAGCCAAATATCTGCCCGGCATGATTAGCGGCGACATCATCACCGCCATCGCAATGACCGAACCGGGCGCCGGGAGCGACCTTCAGGGCATCCGCACTACCGCCAAGGAAGACGGCAATCATCTTATCATCAACGGCTCCAAAACCTACATCACCAACGGCCAGCACGCCGATGTGATTATTGTGGTCGCGAAGACCGATCCGACGATGGGTGCAAAGGGCACCAGCCTGATCCTTGTCGATGCCGATACGCCCGGTTTTGAACGCGGGCGCAATCTGGACAAAATTGGCCAGCATTCGGCGGATACATCAGAGCTGTTTTTCAACGATGTGCGCGTGCCCAAGACCAATATGCTCGGTCAGGAAGGGCGCGGCTTTATTCACCTGATGGAGGAGCTGCCGCAAGAACGCCTGTCCATCGCGGTTGGCTGTCAGGCGGGCGCGCAGCGCGCTTTTGATGAAGCGGTGAAGTTCGTCAAAGAGCGCAAGGCGTTTGGCAAGACCGTGTTCGAGTTCCAGAACACCAAATTCAGCCTCGCGCAGATGCAAACCGAATTGCAAGTCGGCTGGGCGCATCTGGATTGGGCGCTCAAGAAACACATGGCAGGCGAACTAACGACCGAAGAAGCCAGCGCAGCCAAGCTGTGGCACACCGATCTGCAGAACCGGATTTGCGATGAGTCTCTCCAACTGCATGGCGGCGCGGGCTATATGAACGAATA
>JAHDBR010000035.1:19214-24930 GCA_020630295.1 Sphingomonadaceae bacterium | reverse complement strand
GCCCATGGGGGAAACGGGCCGCGCGGGTGGTCACTGCGGTTCCGTGTCGCTGTGACCAAAGCAATTTACGCGGGCAGGAATACGCCGTCGGTCACGTGGATTACGCCGTTAGAGGTATTCACGTCGGCCTGCGTCACAGCGGTGGAGCGACCCTGCGCATCGGTGATTACGATGGTGTCGCCCGAAAGGCGTGCGGTCAGTTTTTGACCACCAAGCGTGTCAATCGTGGCGCTGCCGCCATGTTTGTTAATCAGAGCCAGCAAGTCGGTAGATGACACCGAACCGGCAACGGCGTGGTATACCAGCACATTGGTCAGCGTGCCTTTGTTCTCAGGCTTCAGCAATGTGTCCACTGTCCCTGCGGGCAGTTTGGCAAAGGCTGTGTCTGTCGGCGCGAAAACGGTGAATGGTCCGGAACTCGCAAGCGTCCCTGCCAGATCGGCGGCTGTCACTGCGGCCACCAGCGTATTATGCACGCCGGTGCTTTGCGCGGTCTCCACGATATTGGGCTGCGCCTTCGCAGTTGTATGATGATGCGCGGCAACTGGTGCAGTGGTCGCGATCGCAAATGTGCCCATCGCGGTTACTGCGGCAAAAGCGGCGGCTTTGAATTTCGATGTAGTTTGCATTGGTAAACTCCTCTTTCCAGACAAGCCCCGTCCTGCTTGCTGTGGGAGTTACGCAGCGACATCCGGGATGGATGCACGCCGGATGCAAATTATTTTCAGATAGCTGTGAATGCGCCCTCGGCCACCACGGGTCCGGCGCTGGCATTTGCGGGTTTGCCGCCAATGGGCTCGCGGGTCAGGACCATTTGCGATCCGTCAGCGATGAGCTGCGCGAGTTTTGGCTCCAGCTTTACACGGCGTTCCTCGCCCGGTGCGACTATGCCTAGTGATTGCAGTTCGCCTTCCGACGGGACCAGCCATAATTCGTGATCATGTACGCCGTCAGCGGTCAACCCGCTGGCCGATACCAGCATTTCGGATCTGTCCGGCAGATAGGTGACCGCCAGCCGTAACGAGGTTTCGCCAATCGGGATGTTGGCCATGAGCGGCGCGTCCGTGCTGGGCGCATCCGTGCCGGGCGCTACGGAAGGGAGTGGTTGCAACAGGACGAGCACGAATGCCGCGGCTGCTGCCATGGCTGCACCAGCTGCAGCGCGCTGCCAGAAGCGGAGTTTTTGCGTCAGCTGAACCACTTCACCGAGCGGTTTGTCCGGTTCCATCTCGGCTTCGATGCGGTCCCACAATTCCGGCCCGGGTTCGGCCCCGCCAAGCTCGTCCATCAACGGCGCAAGGCGGGTTTCCCAGAATGAAACTGCGGCGACCAGATCCGGCTCCCGCGCCATACGCGCGCGCATGGAGAGCAAGTCCTCGCCCTCCAGCAGGCCGAGTACATATTCGGCGGCGAGATGATCTGTTTCGGTCATTCGCTTTTCTCCAAACACGTTTTAAGTTTTGCCATGCCCCGCCGGATCCAGCTTTTCATCGTGCCAAGCGGCACGTCTGCTGCATGGGAAAGCTGGGCATATGTGCGCCCGCCGAAAAAGGCGCTGCGAATGGCGGAGGCGGTTTTATCGTCCAGCGCCGAGATGCAGTGATGCACCCGTGCCGTGCGCTCAGCATCAATCAGCATTTCGTCAGCCAGCGGCGCGGCGTCGAAAATATCGATTGCGTCTTCAACGGGCACAGCGCCTTGGCGGACTTTGCCTGTGCGCAGACGGTCAATCGCACGGTTGCGCGCGAATGTGGCCAGCCAGCTGATCGGGCTGGCACGATCGGCATCAAAGCGGTCTGCCCGCCGCCACAAGGTCAGATAAACGTCCTGCAATGCGTCCTCGGCTTCCTTCCGGTCCCCCAAGATACGCAGGCAAATGCCGAATAGCTTCACATTTGTGGCGCGGTAGATTTCTTCCAGCGCAGATTGATCGCCCGATGCGAGACGCTGCATCGCCGCGACCAATGCCGCACGCGCCGCGTCCGCGCCGGCTGAGGAGGAGCTGTGTGGGGAGGGGCCGGATTTAGAGGCGCTCATGCGGCGCACTCCTTTGATCCGTGTGCGCAATCGCGGGTCTGTTCGATTTGGATGGTCGCGTGGTTGATCCGGTGCTCAAGTTCCAGATGATGCGCGATATCGTGCAGGAAGCTGTCTCCGGGATGCGCGCCGGGCATCACTAAATGCGCAGTGAGCGCAGTTTCGGTGGTGCTCATGGGCCAGATATGCAGGTCATGCACTGCGTCGACACCGTCCAGTCCGGACAGATATGCGCGCACATCCGTTTCCGAAATTCCCTCCGGCACACCCAGCAGGCCCATTTTCACGCTGTCTTTCAGCAGGCCCCATGTGCCCCATGCGATAATTGCCACAATCACCAGACTTGTGACCGGATCGACCCATGCCGCCCCGGTATAGAGGATCACGAAGCCGGCTACCACAACACCCACCGATACCAAGGCGTCGGCTGCCATATGTAGATAGGCCCCGCGGATATTGAGATCGTCTTTGCTGCCTTTCATAAACAGCATCGCGGTGCCCGCGTTGATCAGAATGCCAATACTCGCGACGATGATAACCGTCATCCCTTCGACCGGTGCAGGATCGGTCAGGCGGTGCAGCGTCTCGAACAAAATCGCGCCGATGGCGACAAGCAGCAGCCCGGCATTGGCGAGTGCGGCCAGAATGGTGGAGCTTTTATAGCCGTAAGTAAATCGGTCCGTCGGCGCGCGCTTGGCCGCGATGCTGGCACCCCATGCGAGGAGCAAGGCCAGCACATCGGACAGATTGTGTCCCGCATCGGCAACCAGCGCCATAGAGCCTGAGAGAAAGCCGTAAGTCGCCTCTACGATTACGAAGGCGGTGTTGAGGACAATCCCGATTGCAAATGCACGCCCAAAATCAGCGGGCGCATGGGAGTGGCCATGCCCGTGCTGATGCCCGTGCCCGTGTTCATGTCCATGCCCGTGACCATGGTGAGTGTGAGAATGCCCGGCGCCCATCCTTTACTCGTAAACGCAACTATCCAATCCGTCACGCCTTACTACACCCATACGCGCAGCGATGGTGTTGCCGTAGCGGCGGGTGAAGCCGGTCGGATTTACCACAGACCGCTTTTGCGGAAGAGGTAGCGCGGCCGCCATGCGGGCAGCTTCAGTCTTGGTCAGGCGTGAGGCGGAATGATCGAAATATCGCTGAGCACCGGCCTCCGCGCCATAGGTTCCAATGCCTGTTTCCGCGACGTTGAGGTAAACCTCCATAATGCGCCGCTTGCCCCAGATTTTCTCGATCAGAAACGTGAACCATGCTTCGAACCCCTTGCGAACATAGCCGCCGCCTTGCCAAAGAAACACGTTTTTGGCGGTCTGCTGGCTGATTGTGGAGCCGCCGCGGATGCGCCCGCCTTGCGCATTACGTTTGATCGCGGTTTCAATTGCCTCCACATCAAATCCGTCATGGCTACAAAACTTGCCATCCTCCGCGGCGATCACCGCAGTCACAAGATTGCGGTCGATATTGGCCAGCGATTCCCAGTCTTTGGTAATCCCGTCTCCGTTCATCACCATCGTTGCCGTGACCGGCGGCGGCACAAATTTGAACAGCAGCACAAAGGCCAGGCTGAGGCCGATGAACCACAAAATGATTTTGGCGAGAAGCTTTAGAAACCAGAGCATCGCAGGGATATTAGCGTCCTAATCACGGGTCACAAACAAAAACCCCGCCGGCATTTCTACCAGCGGGGTCTGAATTGATAATCGAGCGCAATCACACCGGGTTCGGCATGAACCTTTCGCCAGCGATGGTTTTCATCGCTTTCTGAAGTTTTTCGAAAGCGCGCACTTCGATCTGACGGATACGTTCGCGGCTTACCGAGTAAACTTGTGACAGTTCTTCCAGCGTTTGCGGGTTTTCGGTCAGGCGGCGTTCGGTCAGAATGTGCTTTTCGCGGTCATTCAGTCCGTCCATCGCTTCGATCAGCATTTCGTGGCGGACTTCTGCCTCTTCAGCATCGGCAACGGTTTCATCCTGCAAAGGACCGTCATCGACCAGCCAATCCTGCCATTGGCCGCCATCTTCATCGTCACCGCGCATTTTGGTGTTCAGCGATCCATCGCCGCCCATCATCATGCGCCGGTTCATGTTGATGACTTCCTGCTCCGCAACGCCAAGATCGGTAGCGATCTTTTTCACGTCATCAGGGTGCAGGTCGCTATCTTCATACGCTTCCAGCTCTTTCTTCATCCGGCGAAGGTTGAAGAACAGCTTTTTCTGGGCAGCGGTAGTGCCCATTTTTACCAGCGACCAGCTGCGCAGGATAAATTCCTGCATACTCGCCTTGATCCACCACATTGCATAGGTGGCAAGGCGGAAGCCGCGCTCTGGTTCGAATTTCTTTACGCCCTGCATCAGGCCCACATTACCTTCTGAAATCAGATCGGAAACGGGCAGGCCATAGCCGCGATAACCCATCGCGATCTTCGCAACGAGGCGAAGGTGGCTGGTTACCAGCTGTGCAGCTGCTTCGGGGTCTTCATGTTCCGAATAGGCTTTGGCGAGCATATATTCCTGCTCGGCAGTCAAAACGGGGAACTTTTTGATTTCCGACAGATAGCGATTGAGGCTTTGCTCACCGCCGAGTGCCGGGACTTTTGCTGTTGTGTTACTCACTCTATCCCTAACCTTTCTAGCGTCGACCTCGTTTTTGCAGACCTCTGATGAGCATCCGTAATTTCGGGCCACATGGTTACATATAGACGCACTTTGCGAAGTTTGCAGTGCATTTCATCGATATTAACGAGCGGTTTCGTCGATCAGTTCCCGCATATCGTCGGGCAAATCAGCGTGAAACTCCACATATTCACCCGTTACCGGATGGTCGAAGCCCAAAGAGGCCGCGTGAAGTGCCTGTCTGACAAACCTGATTCGCTGCAAAATCGGCCGCAAAACTGTGGATGTTCGTCCATATGTCGGATCCCCTAATAGCGCATGGCCGATTGACGCAAAGTGAACGCGCACCTGATGGGTTCTACCGGTTTCAAGACGGCATTCGACAAGGCTGGAATTATTCAGCGTTTTTAGGGTTTTATAGTGCGTAACGGCGTGCTTTCCGCGTGCAGAATCTTCATCCAGAACGGCCATCTTTTTCCGGTTGCCAGGGGACCTGCCAATGATGCCTTCAATGGTGCCGCTGGGAGGGGCGGGATACCCGCCGCAGACCGCTAGGTAGCGGCGCTGGATCGAATGATCTGCGAACTGGTTGGCCAACCCCTCATGCGCCGCAGTAGATTTTGCTACCACCAGCAAACCAGAAGTATCCTTGTCGATCCGGTGAACGATCCCCGGGCGCGCCACACCGCCAATTCCGGACAACTCGCCCTGACAGTGGTACAGCAGGGCATTGACCAGCGTCCCATCCTGATTGCCCGCCGCCGGGTGAACCACCATTCCGGCGGGTTTGTTGACCACAATCAGATGTTGATCCTCAAACGCAATATCCAGCGGAATGTCTTGCGGCTGCGCCTCTGCAGTTGTGGCAGGCGGAACAAGAATGGTGAAATGCGCACCTGCCTGCATCTTGGCAGAGGGATTAGTCGCAACCGTTTTGCCGATTGTAACTGCACCTGCTGCCATCAGCGCCTTGACCCGCTCGCGCGACAGACCAGATTCGGCAGCCAGCGACTTATCAACGCGGCCCGCCTGCGCCAGTGTTCCGGTAATG
>JAHDBR010000035.1:0-19114 GCA_020630295.1 Sphingomonadaceae bacterium | reverse complement strand
TTCGGCAGCCAGCGACTTATCAACGCGGCCCGCCTGCGCCAGTGTTCCGGTAATGACTTCAGGAGAACTCATGGTAGAGCGCATGGGCTATGCAAGTGGATATCTCAAGCAAGGTTTTGGATCAGTTGTTCGATCATGCCTCATTGGCACGGCCGCAAGAGTGTTGCGGAATTCTGCTTTGGGATGAGAATTGTATTCTGGGTTTGCAGCCCGCGCAAAATATCCACCCGACGCCAAGAACGCATTTTGAAATTGATCCGGCTGTTCTGATCGCTGCCTATCGCTGTGAGAGGGAGGGCGGGGCGCAGGTGGCGGGTTTCTATCATTCGCACCCCTCGGGCAACGCGATTCCATCAGAAACTGACGCGGCATCCGCGGCAGGAGACAATAAGATCTGGGCAATTATAGCGGGCGACGACGTGAGATTCTGGCGCGATCGGCCGGAAGGTTTTGAAGCGCTTTCCTACCGTGTGGTTGATGGCTAAACCTTAGGGATGCTGCGAAGCGACCGCCAAATATATAGTCAATTTTCAACTAACAGATGCAGCGCGAAGTTTTTTCCCTTAGGAGGGTGGTCCATGTGGTCCATGTCTCCCATTCAGCAAGGTTCTAATCAGGTTCTATGAACGAAAACTCATCCGCCGATCTCGCTGCTCTGCTTTGCTCGCGCCTGTGCCATGATATGCTCAGTCCGGTAGGCGCGCTGAGCAATGGTCTGGAATTGCTGGCCGATGAAACCGATCCGCAAATGCGCCAGCAATGTATGGATTTGCTGGAGCAAAGCGCCAAGACAAGCACCGACAAGCTCAAGTTCTTCCGTCTGGCATTTGGCGCTGCGGGCGGATTTGGCGAAATGGTTGAAGTGGGCGAAGCAAAGTCGGTCATTGATGCTCTGGTTGCGAATGCAAAGCGCGTTGAAGTGAACTGGGCTATGGATGCCGCCAAGCTGCCGAAGGATGCCGTGAAAGTCCTGTTGAACTTCGCGCATATTGCACTGGATGCGCTGGTGCGCGGCGGAACGCTGGATATTGGCGCAGAAATGCGCGGCGGGAATAGCGAGATCGTGGTGCGCGCAAGCGGTCCAAAAATCGCGTTTGACGAAACGATCGGGCACGCATTGCAGCATGATCTGCCAGCTTCCGAGCTTTCCAGCCGTACGGCGCCTGCGCATATGCTGGCGCTGATGGCGGAGAAGTCCGGCGGAACATTGCAGTATCAACTGGACGAAGAATCGCTGGTTCTTGGCGCGGTACTGCCTAGCCCTGACGGTCTTATTGGCTGATGGATGAATTGGTGCACCACACACGGCTTTCGCCGAATTGCAATGACCGCAAATTGCCGGTTAGCATCGTGGTGCTGCATTATACCGAAATGAAGCCGGTCGAAACGGCGCTTGACCGCCTGTGCGATCCGGAGGCGCAGGTCAGCGCGCATTATCTGATCAGCGAAGAGGGTGAAGTGACTCTGCTGGTGCCCGAAGAAAAGCGCGCTTGGCACGCGGGTGCGTCATATTGGCGCGGGATCAAGGATGTGAACTCTGCCAGCATCGGAATAGAACTGGATCATCCCGGACATGGGCTCGGATACCGACCTTTTGCCGATGCGCAAATCGAGGCGCTGGTCCCCCTGCTCAGCCGGATTGTGAAAACGCATGACATTGCGCGAGCTAATGTAATCGGTCATTCCGATGTCGCCCCCGCGCGAAAGACCGATCCGGGCGAGCTGTTCCCGTGGGACAGGCTGGCCGAATATGGCCTCGCCACAGCAGTGCCGAAGATAGACCTGGGCGATGTCTACGATAATGACGGCGCCTTCTATTTGGCGCTGGAACGCTACGGATATGACATCACGGACGGGCGGGCTGCGGTTACTGCCTTCCAGCGCCGCTGGCGTCCGCGCAAGATTGACGGCGAAATCGACGGCGAAATCCGGGCGATACTGTTCCAACTTCTGCTCGACAGGGACCGCGGCACTGCTAGATAGAGCGTGCCAGGGGGCCGGGCAGCTGCGGGGTAGCAATACCGCGAGGAAAGTCCGGGCTCCACGAAACAAGGGTGGCGGGTAACGCCCGCCGAAGGTGACTTCAGGGAAAGTGCCACAGAGAGCAAACCGCCCGTCTCAGGACGGGTAAGGGTGAAAGGGTGCGGTAAGAGCGCACCGCGCGATTGGTAACAATTGCGGCATGGTAAACCCCACCCGGAGCAAGGCCAAATAGGGGCGGCGCGCCGAGTGCTTTAGGGCACGAGGCAGGTCTGTTTCGGACCGTGATCGCCCGGGTTGGCTGCTTGAGCTGCGGAGCAATCCGTAGCCTAGAGGAATGGCTGCTCACGCAGAACGGGTCCGTCCAAAGAAATGCGGGCGGAAACCAACTGCGGGACAGAACCCGGCTTACAGGCCCCCTGGCATTTTACAAATTTACGGTAATTTACTGAATGATTTCAACATTACCCCCTATACGATAGGCTGAAGTCATGACGCCAGATTTGCGCGACCGTTGCGTTTGGTGCAATATGACATTGGGAAATATGGGAGGGATAGTATGACCCGTAAATTAGCAGCCGAAGCATTCGGCACATTCTGGCTCGTATTCGGAGGGTGCGGTTCTGCAATATTGGCCGCAGCATTTCCTGAATTGGGCATCGGATTCGCAGGCGTCTCGCTGGCGTTTGGTTTGACCGTTCTGACAATGGCTTATGCTGTCGGAGGTATTTCCGGCGGACACTTCAATCCGGCCGTATCACTCGGCCTTGCGCTGGGTAACCGGTTCGATTGGAAAGAACTGATTCCGTATTGGGTCGCGCAGGTTGCGGGCGCTGTAATTGCGGCATTCGCTCTGTTCACGATCGCATCTGGACAGGCTGGCTGGGAAGCTGGCGGCTTTGCATCCAATGGCTTTGGTGACTTGTCTCCGGGCGGGTTCTCGATGACTGCAGCTCTGCTGATCGAGGTCATCCTGACGGCAGGGTTCCTGATCGTAATTCTTGGCTCTACATCGAAAGCAGTTCCCGGCGGATTTGCGCCGATTTCGATTGGTCTATGTCTCACCCTGATCCATCTGATCTCCATTCCGGTAACAAACACATCGGTGAATCCGGCACGTTCTACCGGTGCGGCGCTGTTCGCTGAAACAGGCGCGATGGGGCAGCTCTGGCTGTTCTGGGTGGCTCCGCTTGTTGGCGCTGCGCTAGGCGCGATTATTTGGCGCTTCGTGTTGTCACCCGGTGAAACGCTCGAAGATATTGGCGGTGAGTAAACGCTAATCCAGCTTAGCTTGGCTGAACTAACAAGCAGCATCAGAGCCCCGCGATCTGCGGCCAGAACCAAGTCTGGCCAAGGATGGCGGGGTCTTTGCAATTGCGCTCGCAATTATGGGGTTCGCAGTTTTGAGGGGAACCGTCCGTGCCCCTTATCGGTTGGCCTCGCATGAACGAAAGAATTACAGAATCCCGCTCGGCCGCGCAGCGAATTGCAATCCTTATTGCCGTCATCATCCAGATCGGCGCGACATTCTTGCCGCAACTTGGCTTTGGTGAACCGATAGGCGACAGGTCCGACAGCGTCAGAACGCTGATCACGCCGTCTGGCTGGGCATTTTCAATTTGGGGATTTCTGTTTCTTGGCTCGGCAATTTATGCCGTCTGGCAAGCATTGCCTGCCCAGCGTGACAATGCGTTGATCAACCGGATCGGCTGGCTGTCTGTAGGCGCGCTGGCCGCACAAGGCGTCTGGGCTACTTACACTCAATTTGCCAATCTAACAGTCATATCGGTGGTGATCATCGCATTCTCGCTTGTTTGCCTACTTGGTATTTTGCGCCATCTTGTGAGTCCGCCAAATGCCTTTACCGCACCAGAGCGCTGGATAGTGGCGTTGACGTTTAGCGCGCTCGCGGCGTGGCTGACCGCCGCTACAATCGTGAACGTGTCCGCAACGCTGGCATATTACGGAATTGGCGGAAACTTTGCCCACCCGCTCATCACAGCAGCAATCATTGTTGTGGGCGGAATTATTGCGGCCACTGCGGTCGCGCGCAGCCGCGGCAATCCGTGGTATGCCGCCGTATTCCTTTGGGCGTTGCTGGCTATCTATTTCAGAGGCGGACAGGAAAGTTCGGCAATCGCGATTGCAACAGGCGTATCCGCTTTGGCAGTTATTTACGCAGTCCTTGCCAAGCTAAGCGACCGCGCAGATCGGCGCCACTGGTTTGGCTAAGCGGATAGTTTACGCGCGGCCAATGCTGGAATATTCGAAGCCGGCAGCGCGCACGTCATCCGCTTTGTAAACGTTGCGCAAATCGACCAGAACCGGGCTGTTCGCCAGTTCTTTCACTCGGTTCAGGTCCAGCGCACGGAATGCGTCCCATTCTGTAACCAACGCGATAGCATCTGCGCCGTCGATCGCTGAATATGGATCGCCCGCCATTGTCACTTGCGGCATTAGCGGGGCGGCAATGTCCATTCCTTCAGGGTCATAGGCTGCAACCGTTACGCCCGCATCATGCAGGGTTTGGGCAATGGCAATGGCAGGGCTGTCGCGCATATCGTCGGTGTTCGGTTTGAACGTAAGACCAAGCATCGCGACGCGTTTGCCGCGAGCTGCATCGGGACCGCCCAACGCGTCAATCACCTTGCGACCCATAGCGCGTTTACGGGTGTCATTCGTCTTCACCACTGCCTCTACAATACGCACCGGGCTCTCATAATCCTCGGCTGTTTTCAGCAGGGCAAGCGTATCTTTGGGGAAACAAGAGCCGCCATAACCGGGACCGGCATTCAGGAATTTGGGGCCGATGCGGTTGTCGCTGCCAATTCCGCGGCTCACATCCTGCACATCTGCGCCAACTTTCTCGCACAGATCGGCCATTTCATTGATGAAAGTGATCTTGGTGGCGAGAAATGCGTTAGCAGCATATTTGATCAGCTCTGCGCTGCGGCGACTGGTGAACAAAATCGGCGACTCGTTTAGGAAAAGCGGACGATATACTTCGCGCATAACTTCGCGGCCAAAGTCGCTTTCTGCGCCGATCACGATGCGGTCAGGGCGTTTGAAATCCCCAATTGCCGCGCCTTCCCGTAAAAACTCTGGATTGGAAACTACGGCAAACTTATGCGGCGTGCCGCTATCCGCGATAATCCGCTCGACCTCGTCGCCAGTTGTGACAGGGACGGTTGATTTTGTGACGATGACGGCATCGTTGGAAAGATTAGCGCCCACTTCTTCTGCAACTGCATAGACAAAAGACAGATCGGCATGACCGTCTCCGCGCCGGCTGGGTGTGCCCACAGCAATGAAGATTGCTCGCGCATCGCGAATGCCTTCTTTCAAATCCGTGGTGAATGACAGTCGCCCGGCTTTCACGTTGCTGTCCACGAGCTCGGCCAGGCCGGGCTCGTAAATCGGCATAATGCCGTCATGCAGGGCATCAATCTTGGACTGGTCTTTGTCGATGCAAACCACGTCGTGCCCGAAATCTGCGAAACACGCGCCCGATACCAAGCCCACATAGCCTGATCCAACCATAGCGATCTTCATTTCGCACTATCCTTCTTCACAATCTTGATGCCGCCCTTCTTCTTTTCCACTGCCTGGACATAGCGACGTTCTGTTCCTTCGAGCACTATCGCAGTTAGCTTACCAAAACGATAGGCACCGGTGTCGATTCCAATCCGGTTCTTGCGCTCGTCAACATCTTCAAAAATGGTATGGCCATGCACAATCATATGCGAATAGCGATCCTTGTGATTGAGAAACGGATCACGGATCCAACGTAGTTCGCGGGCTTTCTGATCGTCCAGTTCGCGTTTCGGATTCACGCCGGCGTGAACGAACAGGTAATCCCCGATGATAATCATGTCCTCGAACGCTTTCATAAATTTGCGATCGGATTTGGGGACTTTGTCCTTCATGATGATCTGAAGATCTTCCAGCGTGGCGGTGTTAAACTCTTTTTTGGTCACGCCGTAGCTCAAGATCGTCTCGCGCCCGCCATGTTTCAGGAAGTGCCGGAGAACATCCGTGTCCTTGAAGGACTCCAAAAACATTTCTTCGTGATTTCCGGTAAGGTAACGCACATTGCGGTATTCCTCCCAGAGGCGGGCGAGCTTCACCACACCTGCGCTATCCGGTCCGCGATCAATGAGATCACCCATCAAAATTACGGTCGTTTCAGCCGGGCCGGCATCCTTGTCATCAGCCTCAATCGCTTTAATCAACTCGTCGAAAAGGTCATGGCGCCCGTGAATATCCCCAATCGCATAGACCCGTTGTCCAGCGGGAAGGGACGCGTGCTTTTTGCCGCTTTTGCCGGAAAATATATCACGAATGGGTTTGAACATTATCTTCGACTGGTTCTCTTGTTGCGGTGCGACATAGGCGCTGCAGTGATAGTCTGCAATCGCTGCCGCTCAGGTGAACATGACCGATTCTGATGTAAAAAATCCACACAATAGGAAATGCTGTGGACCCAATGGATAATTTGTCTTGTGCAATGCAGCACGTTTAGGCAACATAATTTCATATTTGCATGAGACCGCACATAATAACCAATGCGGCCGGCGGATATGCAGGTGGGACGAAGCAACACCACAAACCAAGGAAGTTTGTTATGCTCACGTCCATCCGCGGCCTAACTGCCGCAACTTTCGCAGCTTGCGCTGCACTTACTACTGCTCCTGCTTTCGCGCAGGAGGAAGAATCCGAATCTTCAATCGAAGTAACCGCCAACGTCGCTCTCACCAGCGAATATCGTTTTCGCGGTGTCGATCTGTCCGGCGGCGAACTGGCCGTGCAGGGCGGTTTCGATGTTGCACATGAATCCGGTTTCTATGTCGGCACCTGGGCTTCATCGCTGGATGAAACCACTGTCGGTTATGGTAGCACCGAACTCGACATTTATGGCGGCTGGTCCGGCGATCTGTCGGAAGGCGTTTCTGCCGATGTTGGTGTGATCCGTTATATGTATCCCGACGCCGGACTTGGCGATTTTGATTACACCGAATTTTACGCCTCGGTTGGTTTCACATTTGGACCAGCTGAAGCAACGGTAGGTGCCGCATATGCACCTGACCAGGATTCGCTTGGCAGTACTGACAATATCTACGTTTACACTGATCTGGGCATCGGCATCCCCGATACACCGGTCACTGTGACAGGCCATCTCGGTTATACCGACGGCTTCCTGACGTTCACCAATGACAGCAAAGCCTTTGACTGGTCCATCGGTGCGGAAGCCGCCATCCCGAGCACGCCGCTCTCGCTGAGCGTGGCGTATGTCGGAGCCGACGGTGACATCATTGCCCCGGCATATGACTTTGTTGATGATGCTGTCGTGTTTACACTGAGCGCCAGCTTCTAACATCCGCGTCAACAGCCAGCTGTAAAGCTGCTGCGAATCGGGCCTGCGCACCAAGGGGGGAGCGCGGGCCCTTTTTGTTGCTAGGCTGACCGGGGTGAACATTGCACGCTTTGGAAAAAAGAGTGGCGCAGCGCATCCTATAACTTCTATTGCTGTGCCACGGGCCGCTGATGACTAGGTTAGGCTGGCTCCGCAAATTTCTGCAACCGAGCGACGTACGGAGCTATCGATGACCAAATTTCTGCACGCAATGCTGCGAGTAAGCGATCCGGACGCGACGATTGATTTTTTCAATCTGATAGGGCTGGAAGAGGTCCGGCGATTTGACGTCGAGGCAGGTCGCTTCACGCTGATTTTTCTCGCAGCACCGGGTCAGAAAGATATCGCAGAGGTGGAGCTGACCTATAATTGGCCGCCCGAAGATGGCAGCGATCCGGAGACGTATAGCGGTGGCCGCAATTTCGGACATCTCGCCTATCGGGTCGAGAATATCTACGAGACCTGCCAGCGCTTGATGGATGCGGGTGTGACGATCAACCGACCGCCGCGTGATGGACATATGGCATTTGTCCGATCACCTGAAGGTATCTCGATTGAGCTCTTGCAGGAAGGCAACTTACCGCCGCAAGAGCCATGGGCAAGCATGGAAAATACCGGCGAATGGTAATCGCCGGCTAGTCAGGCAAACAGGGCGAGCGGATGGTGCAATCCGCTGCCGCCCGCGTTCATTCCGGGTCGGGAATATGCGTCCTGTCGTTCGGGTGCGTGGTCGTCATGCGCAGGATTACGAAGCCCATGACCGCCGAAATAACCGACCCGGCCAAAATACCGATCTTCGCCTCATCGATTAGCAAGCGGTAGCCAGGGAATGCGAGTTCGCCGATAAACAGCGACATGGTAAAGCCGATTCCGCACAGGATCGAAATGCCCCAAATCTCCGCCCAGCTCGCACCTTTCGGCGGCTTGGCAATGCCAAGTTTGGCTGCGGCGAAGATGGTGGTGAAGATACCCACTTGCTTTCCGACCACCAGACCGGCGGCGACAGCCAGTGGCAGCGGCGCAAGCATTCCGTCCATCCCGATTCCTTCGAGGTTTACGCCCGCATTCGCGAAACCGAAGATCGGCACAATCGCATAGGCACTCCACGGTGCCAGATTATGCTCAAGCTTTTCGAGCAGGCTGTTACCGTCCCTGCGGTGCATCGGGATTGTCAATGCTGCAACCACGCCCGCGATTGTGGCATGGACGCCAGAGTTCAGCACACAGAACCACAACACCAGCGAGACGAGTATATACGGGAATATCCGGCTGACGTGCAGCTTATTCATGCCGATCATGACACCCAGCACGGCAACCGAAATCGCCAGCCACATCGTATTGATGTTCTCTGTGTAAAACGCCGCAATCACGAGCACAGCACCAATATCGTCAACAATCGCAACGGTCAGCAGGAACAGGCGGAGAGAAGCCGGGACGCGGCTGCCCAACAGCCCGAGCACGCCCATGGCAAATGCGATGTCGGTGGCGGCGGGAATTGCCCAGCCGCGCGTCAACTGCGGATCGCCGCCCGCGATGAAAATATAAACAGCGGCCGGTACCAGCATCCCCGCGACCGCTGCCATAATGGGCAAGCGGCGCTGTTCAGGGGTCGCCAATTGACCGCAGATAATTTCGCGCTTCACTTCCAGTCCGACGACGAAGAAGAATATCGCCATCAAGCCGTCATTAATCCAGTAATGCAGCGTTTTCAGCTTCTCTATCGGGGTCCAGCCAAGTTTCCCGTTGAACAGCGCGTTATACTCGCCCGCCAATTCAGAATTGGCCGCCAGCATCGCGGCTGCCGCAACCAGTATCAGCAGCACGCCTGCGGAGGCATCGCCAACAAACAAAGCGCGCACGGGTGCGAAAACACTGCGAAGGGGTAATCTCTTTTCGGCCATGGGTTGCCCATATTGGCAATTCATTGTCCGTTGCAAGCTCTGCCTGCCTTCGATACGCTGTTTTGTGATGGGGACCTCATTATTCGGGGTCAAAGCAGTTGAGTGATTTCACAATATTTGAATGGCTTGTGCTGATCCAGCACGAGCTGCTGTTGTTTGCCGGAGTGTTCTTTCTACTTGGAGCAGCGGACGAGCTGGGCGTCGATCTGATGTGGCTCTGGCTCAAGCTCACCGGGCGCGCTCAGACCCCTGAAATCTCTGAAGAGGAACGCGGCGGCGATCGTCTCCGAGGGCTGGCCGCGGTCTTTATCCCAGCATGGCAGGAAGATGCCGTAATCGGAGCTACGATCCGGCACGCTCTAGCCGTTTGGCCGCACCGGCAATTGCGCATCTATGTGGGCTGTTACGCCAATGATCCGGCAACAATTTCCGAAGTGGTTGCTGCTGCACACGGAGACTTACGTGTGCGAATGGTCATTAATGACCGTGCAGGGCCGACGACAAAGGCAGATTGCCTAAATAGGCTCTATCAAGCGTTGGCAACGGACGAACACCGCGAAGGATTTCGGGCGCGGATGGTAGTGCTGCATGATGCGGAGGATATGGTGCATGAAAACGCGCTTGCACTGATGGATGAAGCCATCACGCAGAGCGACCTGATTCAGCTGCCCGTATTGCCTGAGCCGCAGCCACGTTCGCGCTGGATCGCCGGACATTATTGCGAGGAATTTGCCGAAGCGCATGGCAAAGCGATGGTCGTCCGGGATGCTCTTCGGGTCGGAATGCCGCTGGCCGGGGTGGGCTGCGCGATCAGCCGGGAGACTTTACCCAAACTGGCATCTGGCAAAGCTGATGGAAAGCCGTTCGCGGCTGATTGCCTGACTGAGGATTACGAGATCGGGATCGGTGTGTCCGATATTGGCGGCACCGCGCGGTTTATCCGGCGCTGTGACAATGCGGGCAATCTGGTGGCAACCAGAGCGTGCTTCCCCGCCAAACTGGATGAGGCGGTACGGCAGAAAACCCGTTGGGTACACGGGATCGCTTTTCAGGGTTGGGAACATCTCGGGTGGAGTTCCCGGCCAGCAGAACTGTGGATGCGGCTGCGCGACCGGCGGGGACCCTTTACCGCGTTGGTGCTAGCAATGGCGTATCTGTTGCTGGTGCTGTCAGCGGCAATCTGGGCATTTAACTGGTTTGGCTTTGGAAAGCCGTTGGTTCTGTCTCCTACCCTGCAGGCAGTCTTGTGGCTGAACTTCGGCAGCTTTGCATGGCGCGCCGGTTGGCGGTTTGTAATGACCGCGGGTGAGTATGGCTGGCGTGAAGGCATCCGTTCGGTAATGCGCATACCGGTCGCAAATATCATCGCGATTATGGCCGGCAGGCGCGCATTTATGGCATATCTTAGATCTTTCTCTGGACAATTGCCGGTTTGGGACAAGACCAGCCATGCAGCGCATCCAGTGTTGATGATCGCTCAGGGTAAGACGGTATGAATGCCTCCGTGACGAACCGGCGCGGGCAGCCTCTTTTCGTGCTTTGCAGTGTATTGGCTGTTTGGATCGGTCTGCGCATGGTAATTTGGGAATCGCCTATCCTGCGTGACTTGCAATTGCCTGGTCTTACTTCCAGCTTGGCGCAAGATGACCATAGGCTGCCGGTGTTAGCGACCGCAGGACCTGACGGCCCGGCTGATGCGTCCCGATCACAAGCCTTCATCTATGTGCATACACCGAAGGTTGCGGGAACTACCTTCAAACACAGCGGCCCCGACAACAGACCGTCTTATGCAGAGTACAGCCTGGATCGCCCGTCTTTCCTACCGCCAACTCGTTTAAGCACGGCTTCCTCCCATCAGTTAATGTGGATGGCAGCCATGGCCTATTTGCCCGTTCGTTCAGAAGCGATACCTGCGCGTAACCTTCCATTATCTGCGGCGTATCCGCCTTCTCAAGCTGCGCCGCAGAAAGTCATGCGTTGGTCATTTGACGGTTGGGTGCTCTGGCGCCCAGATGCGGGAAGTGTGACAGCGGGCGGTCCAAACCCTTCGGTCTACGGGGCAAGTCAGGCGGGGGCGGTCATGCGTTACCGGTTGACGCCAGATAGTGGTCACAATCCCAATGGATATGTGCGCGTCACCAAAGCCTTATCCGGTGCACGCGAGGGTGACATTGCTGCGGGCCTAGCCGCCCGCATAGTGCCCGACATACCGCTTTCTGCCCACGCGGAGCTTCGATTAAGCCGGGTCAGCGGGAGTACCGAGATACGTCCTGCTGCATTTGCCGTCACAGAGCTTCCTCCGCAGCAGCTACCGCTTGGCATCCGCGCCGAAGCGTATGGTCAGGCAGGTTATGTCGGTGGCCGTCTGGCGACTGCTTTTGCTGATGGTCAGGTCAAGCTGGACAAAGAAATCGCTGCATTTGATCTGGGTAAGATACGTGCCGGGATAGGCGCATGGGGCGGCGCGCAAAGGGGCGCTGAAAGAGTAGATGTCGGCCCGTCCGCCAGTATTGAGTTCAAACTGGCAGAGGCAAATGCGCGTCTTTCAGTCGATTACAGGTACCGCGTGGCGGGCGGCGCAGTGCCGCAATCGGGCATCGCTGTAACTCTTTCGACGGGTTTCTAACCCGCTTCGTCTTTTATCGCACGCGCACGTAGGGTAGGGCGCTGGCATGGACGTCTATCTCCCTATTGCGAATTTATCGGTCAACGGGCTGATCATTGTCGCATTGGGCGGGCTGACGGGTATCCTCTCGGGACTGTTCGGGGTCGGCGGCGGGTTTCTGACCACGCCTTTGCTGATCTTTTACGGCGTCCCGCCTACTGTCGCAGCTGCTTCAGCTTCTACCCAAGTTACCGGCGCGAGTGTGTCCGGTGTATTGGCGCACGGCAAGCGTAAGGGCGTTGACTACAAGCTTGGCGGAGTGACGGTTGTCGGCGGATTATTCGGCGCAGGTATAGGCGCTCTGTTATTCCGGTTTTTCCAGTCGGTCGGCCAGATCGATGTGGTCATTAACATTCTCTATGTGGTGATGCTGGGCACTATCGGATCGCTAATGGCGAAAGAGGCCATGGAGTCGATCCGCCCATCGCCGCAAGCGGATACCCGCCGTGCACCCAAACGCCGTCACCATCCGTTGGTAACGGCTTTGCCGCTGCGCTGGCGGTTCTACAGCTCCGGCCTGTATATTTCGCCGCTTGCGCCGCTCATTCTAGGTGTGATTGTCGGTATTCTCACCATGCTGATGGGTGTTGGCGGCGGCTTTATTCTGGTGCCGGCGATGCTCTACATTCTGGGCATGAGCGCGAACGTGGTTGTGGGCACATCCTTGTTCAACATTCTCTTCGTGACCATCGCCACCACGATGATGCACGCATTGACGACGCAAGCGGTCGATATCGTGCTCGCGGCGTTCCTGCTAATCGGTTCGGTGACAGGGGCGCAAATGGGCACGCAGATCGCCCAGAAGGTCAAGCCGGAATGGTTGCGCCTGATTTTGGCTGTAGTTGTGTTATTGGTTGCGATTATCATGCTATACGGACTGACCGTGCAACCGGACGAAATTTATACGGTAACGCAGCTATGATGCGCGCTCTGCTCGCCTTGCTGTGCCTGTTTGCCCTGAGCGGACAGCGTGATCCGATCTTGGTGCCCGAAATTTCACAGCACGAAGTCCAAGTCAGGCAAGGCTTCACCGGAACTGAACTGCTATTGTTTGGAGCGATCCTCGACCCGTCGGGAACGCGGGCCGGATTGAGCTATAATATCGTCGTCGTGCTCAAAGGGCCGACGGCACCTATCAGATTGCGCGAGAAGGAGAGGATCGGGCCGATCTGGATGAACGCGCAGAATACTGATTTCCGGTCGGCACCTTCCTTCTTCGCCGTATCATCCTCTGCGAAAATTTCCGATATCGTTGATGAGCGCACGGCCGCGATTTACGAGCTTGGTCTGGATTTCATACAATTATCACCCAGCGGGGTAATTGATCCGGAAGAGCAAACGCGATTTACCACCGGCCTGGTCGATTTGCGCCAACGCCAAGGTCTGTACAAAGAAGCTATGGAAGGCGTGCAAATCAGCGAGCAGGTTTTGTATCAGGCGCGCATATCACTGCCATCAAATGTGCAAACCGGTACCTACACCGCAGAAACCTTCGCAATTACGAATGGCCGGGTGATAGCCTCCGCCATATCCGAAGTCGAAGTGCGCAAAGTGGGTTTCGAACGGTTTGTCGAGCTGTTCTCACAGCAGCAATCGTTCTTTTACGGGCTGTTGGCTGTCTGTCTGTCGATCTTTATGGGCTGGATGGCCGGACGCTTATTCGCACTGATTTAACGATCATACATTCGGGTTGACCCGATATTAACCAATGTCGGCTTAGGAAACGCTCTGAAAACAACAGGATTTTGGGCGTATATTATGGGTGATCTGAGTAACGAGAACTTTCAGTCGCAGCCGCAGCCGGCTTCTGCACTTGCAAGTCAGCAGCCTGCGCAGGCGGCCCCACAAGCTCAGGCGCAACCTCAGACGCAACCGCCAGCCCAGCCATCTCCGCAGCAAACGGGTTCTGCACCGCAATCCGCTCCGGCAGCCAAGAGCGACAATGCCCGCCAACCGATTGGCGTAGTGCTGGAAATCGCAGGCTCGGGTTCGCAAATCGCACTCGATCTTGCGCGGTTAAACGATTGTATGGCTGACGCTGACCCCTCGATCGCTTTGGCTGGCCAAGTCGGAAGTCAAATCAAAATCCGCGTTGGCGAATCCTGGCTTCTTGCAAGTGTCCGTAACCAGCGACAAGACCGCCGTGCGAATGGCGGCATCCTTGCAAATATCGATTTCCTTGGCGAAGGTCAGGAAGAGAAGCTGACCGGCAAGATCCACGGTTTCCGCCGCGGTGTCACCCGTTATCCTGTGCCCGGTGCGATGATCTATCCCGCCACCACTGCCGACCTTAAACAGATTTACGCCAGTGATGGCCGTGCGAACATTCAGGTGGGGACAGTCTATCCCACCAAGGATATCCGCGCGGGTGTCTATATTGACGCGATGCTGGGTAAGCACTTCGCGCTGCTTGGCTCCACCGGTACCGGTAAATCGACCAGTGCCGCGCTGATCCTGCACCGGATTTGCGAGGCTGCTCCCGAAGGTCATATTGTGATGATCGACCCGCATGGAGAGTATTCAGCGGCATTCAAAACCAACGGCAAGATCCTCGACGTAACCAACCTTCAAATGCCTTACTGGCTGCTCAATTTCGAAGAGCATTGCGAGGTCTTGCTGACCTCAAACGGTAATGAGCGGCAGGTGGATATGGACATCCTTGCCCGATGCTTGTTGATCGCACGGCAGAAGAACCGGCTCGCCGAAACGATGGGTAAGATCACGGTCGATTCTCCCGTTCCGTATTTGCTGTCGGACCTTTCTAACGAAATCCAGAACCAGATGGGCAAGCTGGACAAGGCGACGTCTTCCGCGCCGTTTATGCGGATCAAGAACAAGCTCGAAGAACTGAAATCCGATCCGCGATACCAGTTCATGTTCTCCGGTATGCTGGTGGGCGACACGATGGCAGAGTTCATCTCCACCGTGTTCCGTATGCCCAGCGATGGTAAGCCGATTTCCATCATCGACGTTTCCGGCGTTCCATCCGACATTACATCGACCGTGGTTGCGGTTCTGAGCCGCCTTGTGTTCGACTTTGCGATCTGGGGCCGCGACGAGAAGACCCGTCCGATCCTGCTGGTTTGCGAAGAGGCGCACCGTTACGTCCCGAACGAGGCGAATGCTGACGGTTCTTCTGTCGGCAACATCCTTGGCCGGATCGCGAAAGAGGGCCGTAAATACGGCATCTCGCTCGGCCTGATTACGCAGCGTCCATCGGACTTGGCGGAGGGCGTTTTGTCGCAATGCGGCACCATCATCTCCATGCGTCTGAACAATGACCGTGACCAAGCCTTCGTGAAGGCCGCTATGCCGGAAGGCGCGCGCGGTTTCCTCGATTCCATTCCCGCCTTGCGCAACCGCGAATGCATCATTTGCGGCGAGGGTGTGGCTATTCCGATCCGCGTATCGTTTGACAATCTGGAAGAGATCAAACGGCCTGCGTCCGAAGATCCGAGCTTTGTCGAGCTGTGGAATGCCAGCGGCGGTGAAGAGGATGCTGTCCAGCGCACCGTCCAGAGATGGCGCAGCCAAGGGGTCTAGGTTCCCCTCGTATCGCCAAACAGGTGAATATGCAGACGGTCGGTCAGGCGCAGCCCGTGTTCCAGACATAGCGGCGTCAGCCATTCTTCGCGTGTCCGCAGTATTTCGCTGTCGGTCCCCTCGGGCATCAGGAAAACGCGGGCTTTGGGCAAGGCGTGCGCACGAACCAACCCTGCCACTTCGTCAACATCGGCCGGCGTTGCGACGACGAACTTGAAATATGCCCGCGGATCGAGCGAGTAACAGCGCAGCCTTTCCGGTATCAGCGCCAGCTCTGCCGCATTCCCGCTATGCGCCAGCTTCGGACTGACATTGTACTGGTCCACCCGAATGTCCACGCGGGCAGGGGCGGTGGTGGTGCCGTTCGTCTCTATCTCCACCCGCATATCGGGCAGCGCCTCCAGCAATTCGCCCAGCGCTGCGCCTTGCAGTAACGGCTCGCCGCCGGTCACCACCAATCGCGATTGTCCCAGCGCCAGAATCCGCTCTGCCACATCGGCAATATCCAGAGTGACCTGGTTGGCCTTGCGGTCAAACGTCGCGCCATCGCGGTGTTCGCGCGCATCGCCGTCAAAGCGCCATGTATAGGCAGTGTCGCACCACACGCAGGCCAGATTGCAGCGCGATAAACGCACAAACGCAACCGGCATTCCCACGCTAGGCCCTTCGCCCTGGACCGAGGCGAAGATCTCCGGCCCGCCTGTATCATCGGTGGCAAGGACTATCTTGGCCATGGCACGCACCCTTCCGCACTCACTCGCTTCATCGCAGGTGAGAAACACATGGACCGCATGGACCACCCTCCTAAAGGAAAAATCCCTTCGATCACAAAAGGCAGTATTGATCGAATTACTCGATCATCAGGCAACTGGCGGGACGGTGCGGTCATCATGCCGCGCCTATGGCACGAAAACGCGCTGTAGGAAATTTCTGGCTCAAGGGAACACGCAGGTTCAGCCCCATCGGGCAGGGTCCAGCGCCAGCAATTGCGCCAATTGCGCATATAATGCGGGCTCTTCCCGCTGCAGCGCCTGCGGCCGTTCAAAAAACGTCACAATCGCTTCGGCCAGAAATTCCTCATGATTGGTCCCGCCATAGGGATCAATCAGCGTCCGCTCGCCGCGCTCCAACCGCCGGATATGATCGCTATAAGCCTCCAGCATCGCTGCCTCCCACCCGGAATAGGCCTGCCCCTTGCGCAGGATCGGGATGCCATTGGTATGACCGGACAGACTGTCCAGTTGATGGGCAAATTCATGGATAACCACATTGTGGCCATCCTCCGCATCCAGCCCGCCATGCAGGGCATCATCCCATGACAGGATCACCGGCCCCCGCGTCCAGCTTTCGCCCAGCGTCGCGTGCCGCCCCTCATGCACAAAATTGCCGTCATGCGTATCGCGGTGCGTCAGAAAGGCCGAAGGATAGATCAGCACGTTTCTGAGCGTATCGTACCAAAGCGGACTGTTGACGATCAGCAGACACGCCTGCGCCGCAATGGACAGTTGCATTTCCTCGCTCACCTCAAGCCCGTTCTGGCCCCGGAAGGTAATCTGATCGAGGAACAGATTGACCTTCCCCTCCAGCGCACTGCGCAGCGGCGCGGGCAAACGGCGCACCAGCGGAACAAGTCTTTCGATGATTTCACGCTGCGCAGGAGAAAGCGGCGTAGCGAGCAGCTGCTTGCGCCGCCGCAATCGCGCATAGCGGCGATACAGCAGAAACGCTGCGAGGAGCAGTGCAGCAACAAGAACAGGCCAGACGGACATTTATAACAGGTAATATCACGCTGACGGTTTGGGTAGGGTGCGCCGGTTCTCCGGGCTGACCAGAGTTTTCAGCTGATTTATGTTAGCCATCTAAATTCTGGTACGGGGGACGCCTTGATCCCCGGTGGTGTTCATCGCTGTGCAGCCCACGCGCAAAAATCCTAGCTGATACGTAGCGATACAATTTGATGCAATTCTGTGCCTTTCAATTTAACGAAAGCCTTGTCAGTCTTCTTCTACGTTGTTCCTGTTGAGCAATTGAGGGCTAACCGAATGAATAAGAAAGCATTTGCATTGCACAGGTGCGCATTGTTGGCAGCCGCCGCGTCTCTTGGTTTGACCGCCTGCGGGGGTGAAGGCAGCTCGCCGTCTTCTCCAGGAAGTACTTCAAGCGGAGGCGGCACGGGCACCACCGGTCCGAACACCGCATTCTCTCAACAGCCTGATGACGTCACAAAAGAAGCTTTTGCCAGCTTCTCGTTCAGCGCGGCAAACGCTGCTCGCTTCACATGCAGTCTGGACGGCGCGGCAGCTCAAGAATGCAGCAGCCCGTTTCTTGCTTTTCCGCTCGCAACCGGCGCTCACACTCTCGCCGTAACCGCTTATGACAGCGCCGGTAATGCCGGACAGTCAACCACAGCATCTTGGACAGTCAGCAGCATCTTTGGAGACAGCGCGGACTCTAGTCTACATCCTGATATTCTACGGACATCGGTAATGCCTGCACCTGTCGCGCCGAACAGTTGGAAGGGCATTCTGCGGATTAACTGCGACTTCGCCCATTCTGACTATGACGACCCGATCGTCTTCCCCGGACGAGACGGTGCGGCTCATCTTCATCGTTTCTATGGCAACGTCTTGCTAGACGAAAACAGTACCACTGAAAGCCTGTTCACAACGGGCGATTCCAGTTGCCAAGGTAATACGTTGAACCGGTCAGCCTATTGGATACCTGCATTGCTGGCTCCGTCATATGATCCGGTCTCGAAAACCCGGTTGACTGATGCACAGGGTGAACCAGCTTGGAAAGTGGTACCAGGAGTCGTCGGGAACGATGATGTAGCGCATGAAATTTTCTACTATTCCGCAGGCGTGTCGGACCTGGATTCAATACAGCCAATCCCGCTCGGGCTGAAGATGATTGCAGGGAACCACATGGGTCAACCCGGTATGGAGCAAGACACAGCGATTGCGCGTTGGCATTGCCAGTCCTGGGCTTCAGACGAGGCAACCAATCCGCGCTGGAGTACATCAATACCTGAATGTGCGGCACCTGATCGGTTGCGTATGGATATCTTCTTTCCCAGCTGTTGGAACGGAACCGATCTGGATTCAGCGGACCATAAGAGCCATCTCGCCTATCCGGTTCAATCCGGCGCTGAGACAGTTTGTCCTGCAACTCATCCGGTCCCGATAATCCGCGTAAGCTTCCATTATGCTTTCGGGGTACTACCGGATGTCTATGATCCGGCTACTGAGACAAGCAGGGGCTGGCGGATGGCGTCGGACTCTTACGATGCAGCACCGGCGACACCCGGCGGCATGTCGCTGCACGGAGACTGGTTCAATGCGTGGCACCCCGAAGCATTACAAGCGATTCTGGACGGCTGTATCAAGGGCGGGCTGGATTGCCATGACGGCAACCTTGGAACAGGTTTCCGAATTTCGGGAACGCGACCTGGCACGCAGGCGGAGCCGCCAATCATAAACGCAGGGCACGGTATTTGACCTTGGTTCTATTGCCCTGATCCCCGCAAATTTGGGCCACCCGCAGCAAAGGTATCCAGACTAAACCGGACATTTGCCGCAAAGCAGACGCTTACCCCAAACGCGCCAGTGCTGC
>JAHDBR010000034.1:18250-25099 GCA_020630295.1 Sphingomonadaceae bacterium | reverse complement strand
ATTGATTGTGCAGTAAAGTCTATCGCAATGCCATATTCGCCGAGTAAATCGGCAAACTCGCTCAGTTCCAGAATGCCTGTACAGGCCCGCGCACCCGGCGCCGGTTCATTCCCGTCGCGAAACCTGCGGATTAGAGCAACCACGGCGAAAATCGGAATATTTGGCCCGCGATTGGCATCGGCATACAGAACTGCGCTGCTGCGCTGCATTTGCCCGTTCGCATCAATCCCTTCTACGCGCACAGTCATCGCGCCCTTATCGCTACCAAATGCCAGCAGCCTCTGTGCCGCCCACAGCATCGGCCCGGCAAAGGGGCGCAAGCTAGGTAGCAATTTGAAGCGCACCAGTTGGGACAGGCCAGCCAGCCCCAGATGGAGAAAGCCCAGCTCCAGACCGGCAAAAAACTCCGCCGATCTGGTGGGTGCGTATCGCTCTACAAGCAGATCCTGTTCGGGCGTATCGCACACGCTGGCCCAGCGTTTGCCTGCTCCGGGGATGACCTCCCGGTGAGTCATTCCCCAACCGGGCACTTCGGTCCAGGCACCCTCACGAAACACCCGCACCGGCTTACCCACGTATGAGAGGATAGCTTCCACCACGGAACGCCCACGCGGGGCGCGATTGCCAGGGTAGATACCCACACGGAGCGTATGAATTTCGCGCCAATCCTGCACCATCCGGTCCAGTATGGCGTGGGATAGCGCAGGGATAGAGCTGGCGCCGGTAATCAGCGGTATGCCCGCTTGCTTGGCAGCTTCATCAAACCTTGGAAAATCGGCCACGAATTTGCGCCCGTCAGCAAGATCGACATAGGCCACCCGCGCCGCCAGCGCGGCCTCGATGACTTTGCTATGGGACGACTGAAAGGGGCCCGCCGCATCTACGACCACGTCAAACGGCGCAAGATCATCGGCAGTGATTTGGTCACGGTCCAGCACCAGAATATCCGCCGGACTTTCAAGCGCGGCTGCGACATTGCGTAACGCACCTTCGCGGCGGCCGGCCAGTGTCAGCCGGACACCCGCCTCACGCACCGCGATTTTGGCCAAACGACTGCCGAACACTCCGCTGCCGCCGATGATCAGCACTTTCAATTGTGCGCCATACTGGACGCTATTTTGGGCGCCAATTGCAGTATCGGGACCGGCATCAAGCATCGCGGAACTCCGCGTGCTGATGCACCAGTTCTCCCAATAGCGGGTGATGCAGTTCCAAATCGAACGCAAAGCGGCCGCCGCCCAAATCGCGGTGGACCACCACGGTGCGCCCCGGCCCCATCCAGTGGGGGATTTTCAAACGGATGTTTCCCAGCATGACAAAATAATGATCGCTGCGGAATACAAGTCCGCCTGCGTCAGCCTCCACCCGTAATGCCATACCAAGATTGCGGCCCAGATATTCCTCAAGACCGGTCGGTCCGGCGAACCTCTTTGCGCTATGGATCACTTGCGGGAAGCCGTGTTCGCGCCCGTATATACGGCTCCAGCACTGACCGCCGCTGGCCTTATCCTCGCTGACAATGACCACTGCGGGCACATCCGGGTCACGGTGCAGCGGCAACGGCGCACCAACCATGCGGCACAGCTGCGCCAACAGCCAACCACAGCGCGAATGGCGTGTTTCGATTACGCGGCCCTGATAATTTGCCAGCGCGTTATCGCTTAGACGCTTACTGAAACGTAGCTGCACAGCGCGGGGCAATCCGGCCCAGGCACGCTCGCCAATAAGCCGGCGAAAGCGTGTGTCGTAAAGCGCATGATCACAGCTAAGCTCATTTAGGTCGGGCTGATGGTCGTTGAATTGCTGCTCTTTGTGTACCGCTTGCATCGCCCTACTCCTTTGAATGCGGGCCTGTTACTCTGGTTTTTTGCTTCCCCAGTTGATCAACCGCGTTATTCCGCCGCCCATCTTGATCAGCGCCATCAGCGCCGGCTTGGGAACCTTCAGCATCTCGTCATGCCAACGCGACATGGTGGTCACAAAGCCGAGCATCCCCTCAAGTTTTGCGCGCGCAGCATCGCTGACTTCAGCATCATGGCGGGCTTCTTCGAGACAGGACTTCAGCGCAGCCTCCGCCGGATCAATCTCACGCTCCTTGCGGCCTTGCGCAATTTTGGTGGCCATTTCCCAAATATCCGCCTCTGCCGCGAAATGATCGCGGCGGTCCCCCATAATCGGGACACGGTGGATCAGGCGCCAGCCCTGCAATTCCCGCAGCGAATTGGACACGTTGGATCGCGCCATAGACAGCTTGGCCGCGATATCTTCGGCGGTGAGAGGGTTGTCGGAGATAAACAGCAGCGCGTGAATTTGCGCGACGGACCGGTTCACACCCCACTGGCTGCCGAGATCGCCCCAATGGAGCACGAACTTTGCGACCGAAGGCGATAAACGCGACTCGTCTTTAATTTCTGTCATAACAGAAATGTCTGATATTACGGAGGTGAAGTCAAGCGTTACCTACGCATTGCCGATGCATCAGGCGCAGATACACAAAGGGCCGAAGGATCTCTCCTCCGGCCCACTTGGTGATCAATGGAAAATGCGGATTACGCGTTTTCGAGCTCTTCTTCTTCAGCGCCCATAACCGGGCCGCTGTCCTGACCTTTGGCATCTTCATCGCGGTCCACCAGTTCGATGATCGCAAGAGGTGCACGATCGCTGCCACGCAGGCCCGCCTTGATGACGCGGGTATAGCCGCCATCACGGTCTGCATAGCGTTCTGCCAGAACGTCAAACAGCTTCTTCAACTGCGTTTCGTCCAGCAGACGGCTTTGCGCGAGGCGGCGGTTTGAAAGTCCGCCCTTCTTCGCCAGCGTGATCAGTTTTTCAATATACGGGCGCAATTCCTTGGCTTTCGGAGCCGTGGTCATGATCTGTTCGTGCTTAATCAGCGCGGCAGACATATTGCGGAACAAAGCCTTACGGTGGCCCGATTTACGGCTCAGCTTACGCTGTGAAATACCGTGACGCATAATTTACTTCCTTCAGTTCGTAAGGGGGCCGTATCAGGTACCCCGGTACTGGCGGCGCTTAACGGGTGCGCCGCCGGAACCCTGTATTGGCGTGATTAACCGAGCAGCTCTTGTTCGAGCTTCTTGGCCATTTCTTCGATGTTCTCTGGCGGCCAGCCTGGAATATCCATGCCGAGGCGCAGACCCATGCTGGAAAGCACTTCCTTGATCTCGTTGAGCGACTTGCGGCCGAAGTTCGGCGTGCGCAGCATCTCGGCTTCGGTCTTCTGGACCAGATCGCCAATATAGATGATGTTGTCGTTCTTGAGGCAGTTGGCCGAACGTACGGACAGTTCCAGCTCGTCCACCTTTTTGAGAAGGTAACGGTTGAGCTGGTTCGCATCGTCTTCCTGCGGCTGCGCAGCTTGACCGATCATCGCGCTTTGCGGCTGAGGAATGCCATCTTCGAAGTGGACGAACAATGTCAGCTGGTCCTGCAGAATGCGGGCGGCATAAGCCACTGCATCTTCAGGCGCCACTGTGCCGTCTGTTTCGACAGTCAGGCTGAGCTTATCGAAGTCCAGTTCCTGGCCGACACGCGCTTTTTCAACGTTGTAGCTGACCTGACGGACAGGCGAATACAGCGAGTCGACCGGAATAAGACCGATCGGCGCATCTGCCGGACGGTTCTGCACAGCCGGGACATAGCCCATGCCGGTGTCTGCGGTCAGTTCCATATTGAAGGTCGCGCCTTCATCGAGGTGACAGATCACGAGATCCTTGTTCATCACTTCGATGTCGCCGGTTACAGCAATATCGCCAGCCTTGATTTCGGCAGGGCCGGTTGCGGAAAGCTGCAGGCGCTTGGGGCCTTCGCCTTCCATTTTCAGCGCAATTTGCTTCACGTTCAGAACGATGTCGGTGACATCTTCACGAACGCCGGCAAGCGACGAGAATTCGTGCAGCACGTTCTCGATTTTGATCGACGTAATTGCAGCACCCTGCAAGCTCGACAGCAGAACGCGACGCAGCGCGTTACCGAGCGTAAGACCGAAACCGCGCTCAAGCGGCTCGGCAATAAAGGTAGCTTTGCGAGTCTTATCGCCGCTTTCCTTCATCTCGAGGGTGTTGGGTTTCTTAAGTTCCTGCCAGTTCTTGGTGTTGACGGACATGAAATTCCCCTGGTTCAGATGCGGGCTAGACCGGATGCGCTGTTCTGCGCGTCCGGTCCGGAAAAACTTGGCGGCCCCGAATAGGCCGCCCAGCGGGTCGGATCAGACGCGGCGACGCTTGGAAGGCCGGACCCCGTTATGCGGGATCGGCGTAACGTCACGGATCGAAGTAATTGTGAAACCGACTGCGGCGAGACCGCGCAGCGCGCTTTCACGACCCGAACCCGGGCCCTTCACTTCGACTTCCAGCGTGCGGACGCCGTGATCGGCGGCCTTCTTGCCGGCATCGTCTGCTGCGACCTGAGCAGCATAAGGAGTCGATTTACGGCTCCCCTTGAAACCCATCGTACCGGCGCTGGACCAGCTAATCGCATTGCCCTGTGCATCGGTGATGGTGATCATTGTGTTGTTAAAGCTGGCATTGATGTGTGCAACGCCGCTTGAGATGTTCTTTTTGTCGCGTTTTTTAACCCGACCTGGTTCGCGTGCCATGATTACAGGCTCCTAATTTCTGTCAGAAGAGAGGGTAAGCTATGCAGTGAAACTGCTGCTTACTTCTTCTTGCCCGCGATGGGCTTCGCCTTACCCTTGCGGGTACGGGCATTGGTGTGCGTGCGCTGGCCGCGAACAGGCAGGCCATTACGATGACGAAGGCCCCGATAGGACCGCAGGTCCATCAGGCGCTTGATGTTCATCGCGGTTTCCCGGCGCAGGTCACCTTCGACCTGATGTGCTTCATCGATCGTTTCACGGATCGAAAGGACTTCAGCGTCCGTCAGATCCTGCACCCGGCGGGCGTGATCGATGCCAAGCTTGTCAGCGATTTGGACGGCCGTTGTGCGGCCAATTCCGTGAATATAGGTGAGCGCGATAATCACGCGCTTATTTGTGGGGAGGTTTACCCCGGCAATACGAGCCACTTACTTCTCCATGCTCCACAGGTGGATCACGCTTATTTCCGCTTACCGGAAAGGGCGTGCCCCTATCTCATAGCGTTGATACATTTGCCAATTTCAGGACTTGCTGACGCAAAACGCCCGGATGGCTCACAAAATGCTGCGGCCTGCAGGACTATCCCAATACTGACGAATGAACGGCGCGCTTAAAAGGATTCGCCCGCAAGGTCAACAGGCAAACAAGCCGGCCTGCTTTTTCAACGCTTCACGCTGGTAAATAAGGCAAAGAAACGGTTCTTCAAGGCAGCCGCAAAACTACACTACACCAAATGCCAGCATTGCATCGGCGACCTTCTTGAAGCCGGCAATATTGGCACCTTTGACGTAGTTTACATTACCCTCGCCATCCTTGCCGTGCTCGACGCATTTCTCGTGGATGCCTTCCATCAGATCGGTCAGCATATCGCCGAGCCGCTCCTGATTCCAGCTGATCCGTTCTGCATTCTGGCTCATCTCCAGCCCCGACACGGCAACGCCGCCTGCATTGGCCGCTTTGCCCGGCCCGTACATAATCTGTGCCTCCTGAAAGACGTGCACCCCTTCCAGCGTCGTCGGCATATTTGCGCCTTCGGAAACAGCCTGTACGCCGTTCTTTACCAGCGCCTTTGCCTCATCTTCATTGAGTTCGTTCTGGGTCGCGCAGGGCATCGCCAGATCACATTCGACATTCCACGGACGCTCGTCCTCATGATACGATGCGCCGGAAAACTCGTCAGCATACTCGCTGATGCGGCCGCGCCGCTCATTCTTCAATTTCTTGATCCAGTCGATTTTTTCCTGATCAATCCCGTCGGGGTCATGAATGAAACCGCCGGAATCGGACATGGTGAGCACTTTGCCGCCCAGCTCGGTAATTTTCTCGGCTGCGTGCGTGGCAACATTGCCGGCACCGGATATGACCGCGGTCTTGCCTTCAATATCCTGATCCTGATGCTGCAGCATATTGCGCAGAAAATAGACGGCGCCATATCCGGTTGCCTCAGGGCGCATTTGCGACCCACCAAATTCCAGCGCCTTGCCGGTCAGCACCCCTTCCCAGCGGCCCGTGATCCGTTTGTATTGACCGAACATATAGCCGATTTCGCGCGCACCCACGCCGATATCGCCCGCCGGAACATCTGTGTTCGGCCCGATATGACGGTAGAGCTCTGTCATGAATGACTGACAGAAACGCATCACTTCGCTGTCGCTCTTGCCGCGCGGATTGAAGTTTGAACCGCCCTTGCCCCCGCCCATGGGCAGGCCGGTCAGCGAGTTTTTGAAGGTCTGCTCGAATGCCAGAAACTTCAGGACGCTTTCGGTGACGCTGGGGTGAAAACGGATGCCGCCCTTATAGGGTCCGATTGCGTTGTTATTCTGGACGCGCCAACCGCGCTGGACGCGGATGTTGTGATTGTCATCTTCCCAGCAAACGCGGAACGACACAACGCGGTCAGGTTCTGCAATCCGGCGCAAAATCTGCGCGGTGTGATATTCTTCCTTATCGGAAATAAAGTCGTAAACATCTTGCGCAACTTCTTGCACCGCCTGGATAAATTCGGTCTGTCCAGGATTGCGTTTCTTTACGCCTTCCATAAATGTCGACAGGTCTACGTGATCAGATACGGCCATGATTGCTCCTACAAATTACTGCGCGGAGCGAGGTTTTAGCTAGCGACTAACGGCCGACAGCTAAATCCAGCACCATCCCGCCACCGAGGCGAGGAAAGCCGCGTTTCAATATATGGAAGCAGTACGCCGCAGGATGGTTCCCTGCGCGCTGGTTTG
>JAHDBR010000034.1:13958-18150 GCA_020630295.1 Sphingomonadaceae bacterium | reverse complement strand
GCGCTTACCGGTTCGCTTTGCAGCGGGCCAAGCGCCCCTTCCATGCGGAGCGCCTGATCGGGGATCGCGAGCAGAACAGACATATGTTCCACACTGCCGGCCAAACCGATCGTGCCCTCGTCATCTTTCGCCGGAATACGCTCGCAGAAACAGCCACCGCCCTGCGGGGTGAGGATCAGATTTGCGGAATCGCCGCTAAACGTATGCGCAGAGTTCCACCACTTTCCTGGCGTAATCAACGCCAGCCAGGTTTCGCGCAGATCTGCCGAAACTACCGCAGTATCGCGGGTGACGAACGCATCATCCTGCGTGGCGACAACTTCCGCAAGGGCCGGTGCCGAAACCAATGCCAGGGATGCCGTAGCTGCGGCGGTAAGCGATTTGAATATGTGCATAATTCCCTCTTCTTGACCGCATCCTATCCCAAGGACAGGGCGAAAGGAAAGAGAGATCGCGTTCTAACCGCGCTTTATGTCAGGCGAGAATGGCATCCAGCGCAGCAGACACTTCATCAATGCTGGCCATGCCATCAACACGGGTCACGATGCCCCGCTGTTCATAGAGCGGCAGAATAGGCGCGGTCTTTCCGCGATATTCTTCCATCCGTTTGCGAACAGTTTCTTCAGTGTCATCAGCGCGGCGTTTGAATTCGGTATGGCCGCATTTGTCACATACGCCTTCCGTTTCAGGAAGCTTGTAGCGGTCGTGATACCCCTCTCCGCAATTCGCACAGGTAAAGCGGCCCGTAATCCGGTCAACCAGCGCATCAACGTCAACTTCCAGTTCGATCACGTGATTGAGTTCGCGGTCATGCTTGGCGAGGATTTCGTCGAGCGAAACAGCCTGTGCTTCGGTACGGGGATAGCCGTCAAAAATCGCGCCTGTTTCAGCAGGCATATCGGCCAGTTTCGCGTCAATCATGGCAGAGACGATCTCGTCCGAAACCAACTGTCCGGAATCCATCACATCGGCAACCTGGCGCCCAAGTTCGGTGTCAGCCTTGCGTGTTTCGCGAAGCATATCACCGGTTGAAAGTTGCAGCATACCGCAGCGGCTCTCAAGTCCAGCTGCCTGCGTACCCTTGCCCGCACCCGGAGGTCCCAGAAGAATGATGTTCACGCCAGAAACCCCTATTCGCTCAAATTCAACTTACCGGCCTGACGCTGGATTCAGCGCATACGGCCTTTCAGTTTAGCCTTCTTGATCAGATCGCCATATTGGTGCGCCAACAAATGCGACTGGACCTGACTGATCGTATCCACGGTTACGTTCACAACAATCAGCAAGCTGGTTCCGCCAAGGAACAGCGGAATGCCAGTTTGCGCGATGACATATTCCGGAATGACACAAACGAACGTCAGATAGATCGCGCCGACCACGGTAATACGCGTCAGGACGTAATCAAGATAATCAGCGGTTCGTTTGCCCGGACGGATGCCCGGAATGAAGCCGCCATTCTTTTTCAGATTATCGGCTGTCTCTTCCGGGTTGAATACGACTGCAGTGTAGAAGAAGCAGAAGAAGATGATGCCCGCAGCATACAGACCCATATAGAGCGGCTGACCGTGCTGGAGATATTGCAGCATCTGCTGAAGAAAACCGCCGGCACCTTCGCTGGTGTCCAGCGAGTTGCCTGCGAATTGCGTGATTGTCAGCGGCAGCAGCAATAGCGAGCTGGCGAAGATTGGCGGAATAACACCGGCAGTGTTCAGTTTCAGCGGCAGATGCGAACGGTCGGCCTGCATCATACCCCGCGCGCTGGCGCGTTTCGGGTATTGGATAAGCAGCCTGCGCTGGGCGCGTTCTACGAAACAAATCAGGAGGATCAGCACCACGACCATAATCGCAAAGCCGATAATGATGCCGGGGGCGATCGAACCGGTGCGTCCGCCTTCAAACAGATTGGCTGTGAAGTTCGGGAACTGCGCAACAATGCCCGCCATAATGATCAGCGAAACGCCATTACCGATACCGCGCGACGTAATTTGCTCACCCAGCCACAGCAGGAACATGGTGCCGCCCACAAGGCTGATGACTGCGCCAACGCGGAACATATATCCCGGATCAACCACCGCAGCCACACCGCTTTGCGCGCCAAAGGCTTCGAGACCCGCAGCCAGGAACCAGCCCTGAATCGCACACAGGAACACTGTGCCGTAACGGGTATATTGGTTCAGCTTCTGACGACCTGTCTGCCCTTCTTTCTTGAGCGCAGCTAGGGTCGGGTGCAGCGAAGCTGCCATCTGGATGACAATCGATGCAGTAATATATGGCATAACGCCAAGCGCGATGAGGCTCATCCGCTCAAGGCTGCCGCCGGTGAATGTGTTAAACAGATCGAGAATACCGCCGCGCGTCTGGTCCGCCAGCGTCTGCAAGGCCAACGGATTGACCCCAGGAAGCGGAATGAAGCTCATAAAGCGGAAAACGATCAGCGCACCGATAGTGAACCAGATACGGTTCTTGAGCTCGGTCGCTTTCGAGAAGTTGGCGAGACTTAGATTACTCGCAATGTTGTCGGCGCGTGATGCCATGAGAAGCTATCGATCCTAAAATCTGGTGTCCGGCCAGTTTTGCCGCACCGTATATTCCCTTTGGCCAGACCCCCTGACCAACTTAAGGAGAATACATAGGGAGCGAGGTGCCCGATGTCGAACCCCCGCTCCCTATTTAGACAGATTATTTGGCTTTTTTGCCGTCCTTGGCTTCTTTCGCAGCCTTGGCACGCTCAAAAGCTTTGCCTTTTGGCGCTTTATCGCCCTGGCCGCCATCATGCTTAGGCGCAGGCAGGACTTCTACCGAACCGCCAGCCTTTTCAACCGCAGCAACAGCACCCTTGGATGCGCCGTTTACGATAAACTTGGCCTTTGCCTTGATTTCACCCTTACCCAGCAAACGCACACCGTCTTTGCCGCCTTTGGCAAGTCCGGCAGCTTTCAATGCTGCGTGGTCGATGTCTTTTTTGCCGTCCAGCTTCTTCTCGTCGATGAACTTCTGGACCATGCCGATGTTCACTTCTGCGAAGTCTTTGCCGAACGGATTGTTGAAGCCGCGTTTCGGGATACGCATGTGAAGTGGCATCTGGCCGCCTTCAAAGCCTTTTACAGCTACGCCCGAACGGGATTTTTGACCCTTTTGACCGCGTCCAGCGGTTTTGCCCTTGCCGGAACCGATACCACGGCCAACACGGATACGCGTTTTACGCGCGCCTTCATTATCTCTGAGATCATTAAGTTTCATAGTGCACTCGCTTTCGCTTTCTTGGCCCGCAAAGGGGTTCGCGCTAAATAGGAAGCGGCCCGGTACACGCCCGGGCCACTCTAATCAATATGCGCCGGACGAATCCGGCGACATATTCAATCTACAATAGCTACCATGTGAGGCAGCTTGGCAATTGCGCCGCGAACTTCAGGCGTATCCTGACGCTCAACGACCTTATGCATCTTGTTCAGACCAAGACCGATCAGGATCTTGCGCTGTTTCTCGTCACGGCGGATCGGCGAACCGATCTGCTTGAGCTTGATGGTTTTCTTTTCAGCCATCTATCTTACTCCGCTACAGCTGCAGCATCGGCTTCAGCCTCTGCTTCGCTTGCGCCACCACGCCCCAGAAGGTCAGCAACCTTCTTACCACGGCGCTGGGCAACTGACTTCGGTGAAGTTTGGTTAGCCAGCGCATCGAATGTAGCGCGGATCATGTTGTAAGGGTTCGACGTACCAACCGATTTGGTCACAACGTCTGCAACGCCCAGGCTTTCGAAGACAGCACGCATTGGACCACCGGCAATGATGCCGGTTCCCGGAGGTGCGCTGCGAACGGTGACCTTGCCCGCACCAAAGCGCCCTTTGGCGTCATGGTGAAGTGTGCGGCCTTCTTTCAAGGCCACGCGGATCATCTTCTTGCGAGCGGCAGCAGTTGCCTTCGTAATCGCCTCAGGAACTTCACGGGCTTTACCGTGGCCGAAGCCAACGCGGCCTGTGCCGTCACCGACAACTACCAGAGCGGCGAAACCGAAACGCTTACCACCCTTAACGGTCTTGGAGACGCGGTTGATGTGGACCAGCTTTTCGATGATGCCATCATCTTCTTCCTCACGGCGACCACGGCCACCGTCACGTCCGCGACCACGGCCACCGCCGCGATTATTGTCACGTCCACCGCGACCGCCCCGACCTTGACGGGGTTGCGCATC
>JAHDBR010000034.1:0-13858 GCA_020630295.1 Sphingomonadaceae bacterium | reverse complement strand
GCGCCCGCAGGTGCTTGCTCGGTTGGAGCAGGCGGTGCGTCAGCCTTCGGCGTTTCAACGGTTTCGGCAGCCTTCTCCGCCTCCGGTGTCGCTTCTACCTTGGCATCTTCAACCGCAGCCGCTTCAACTTTCACGTCTTCAGCCTTTGGAGCTTCCGCAGCTGTTTCAGCCGCGCCTTCGGTTTCCGGCGTTTTCTTATCGTCAGCCATAATCAGAACTCCAGCCCGCCTTCACGGGCGGCATCGGCCAGCGCTTTCACGCGGCCATGGAAAAGGAAACCGCCGCGATCGAACACGACAGTGGTTACGCCGGCCTTTTTGGCGGCAGCCGCAATGTCTTTACCCACGCTTGCAGCAGCATCGACATTGGCACCGGATTTCTTGGCACCAAGAGTAGAAGCAGCTGCAACAGTGCGGCCGTCCTTGTCGTCGATGATTTGCGCATAGATGTGACGGCCTGTGCGGTGCACAGACAGACGCGGACGGTCACCGGCACGGTTACGCAACGCAGTGCGGACCCGGCGGCGGCGGCGTTCAAAGAGAGATAGTTTAGCCATCTTACTTCTTCTTCCCTTCCTTACGGAAGACGTATTCGCCTTGGTATTTGATACCCTTACCTTTGTAAGGTTCCGGCTTGCGCCAGCGGCGAATTTCAGCGGCGAGTTGGCCTACGGCCTGCTTGTCAGCACCGCTGATGATTACAGTCGTCTGATCGGGTGTCTTCACATCAAGGCCTTGCGGCACGTCAATGTCGACATCGTGGCTGAAACCAAGCTGAAGCTTCAGTTTCTGGCCCTGTGCCTGCGCACGATAACCAACGCCGGTAATCTCCAATGTCTTGGTGAAACCGTCAGTGACGCCTTCAACAAGGTTGGAAACCAATGTCCGGTGCATGCCCCAGAAGGAACGTGCAGTCTTGGTATCATTCGCCGGCTTCACCTGGATTTCGTCACCCTCGACTTTGTAGTCGATGAATTCGGAAAGACCCATGCTCAGTGTGCCTTTCGGCCCCTTCACAGTCAGCGTGTCGTTTTCGATATTGGCAGTAACACCGCCAGGGATCGCAACAGCTTTCTTACCAATGCGGCTCATCAGAACACCTCCGCAAGCACTTCGCCGCCGACGTTCTCGTTGCGTGCTTCGGCATCCGAAAGCACACCGCGTGGTGTCGAGACGATGGTGATGCCAAGGCCGTTGCGCACAACCGGAAGTTCTTTCGAACCCGAATAGACGCGGCGGCCAGGCTTGGAGACGCGGGCGACGTGCTTGATAGCAGGCTCGCCCTCGAAATATTTCAGTTCAATCCGCAAAGCAGGATGTTTGCCCGAAGTATCGTCGGAATAGCCACGGATGTAGCCTTCACGCTGAAGCACTTCGAGAACATTTGCACGCAGCTTAGACGCCGGTGAAAGAACAGAGTCTTTCTTGGCGCGTTGGCCGTTGCGGATACGGGTGAGCATATCACCCAATGGATCGGTCATAGCCATCTGTCAGATCCTTACCAGCTCGACTTCGTAACACCCGGAATCATGCCGCGATTGGCAAGATTACGGAGTTCGATACGGTTCAAGCCGAACTTCCGGTAATAGCCGCGTGGGCGGCCGGTTGTTGCACAGCGGTTACGGACCCGTGTTGGGTTACCGTTCCGCGGGATTTCAGCCATCTTGAGGCGAGCAATCATACGCTCGCTCTCATCGAGCGACTTGTCATCAGCGATCGCCTTCAGCGCAGCATATTTGGCTGCATACTTCTTGACGAGCTTCTTACGACGCTCATTCTTGTTGATGGAACTCAGTTTCGCCATGGACTTAAGCTCTCTTTCTCAATTCTTACCTAGGGCCGGGCTCACGCCGCAGCCTTTTCATCAGCCTGCGCTTCAGCAGGGAACGGGAAACCGAACAGACGCAGCAATTCGCGTGCTTCTTCATCGGTATTCGCAGTGGTGGTCACGATGATGTCCATCCCGCGAACAGTCTCAATCTTGTCGTATGAGATTTCAGGAAAGACGATCTGTTCCTTCAGACCCATCGCATAGTTACCACGGCCATCGAACGATTTCGGGTTCAGGCCGCGGAAGTCACGAATACGGGGCATTGCGACAGTTACGAGACGGTCAAGGAATTCGAACATGCGTTCTTTGCGCAAGGTAACCTTGCAACCAATCGGCATGCCTTCGCGCAGCTTGAACTGTGCGATCGACTTCTTGGCTTTCGTGATAACCGGCTTTTGGCCAGCGATCAGGGCCATTTCTTCAGCAGCAGTCGCGACTTTCTTTTTGTCCTGACTGGCTTCACCGACACCCATATTGAGGACGATTTTTTCCAGTTTCGGAACTTCAAGAGCGTTCTTGTAGCCGAACTTTTCAGTCATCGCTTTGACGATTTCCGCGTCATAGCGTTGCTTCATGCGTGGTGTGTAATCAGCCATCGATTTTCTCTCCGGACTTCACAGCAACGCGAACCTTCTTGCCGTCCTTGCCTGTTTCAAAGCGGACGCGGGTTGGCTTGCCATCTTTAGGATCGGCCACGGCAACCTTGCAGATATGCATCGGCGCTTCGAAGCGATCGATACCACCCTGCGGGTTTTCCTGGCTTGGCTTACGGTGACGGGCAGCGATGTTGATGCCTTCGACGATCAGCTTGCCATCTTTTGGCATAACCTGACGGACAGTGCCGGTGCGGCCCTTATCCTTACCCGAAAGCACGACAACATTGTCGCCTTTTTTGATTTTAGCGGCGGCCATTAGAGCACCTCCGGAGCGAGCGAGATGATCTTCATGAACCCGCGGCTGCGCAATTCGCGAACCACAGGGCCAAAGATACGAGTGCCAATTGGCTCTTCGCTCTTGTTAACAAGAACAGCTGCGTTGCCGTCAAAACGGATGACACTGCCGTCTGCACGGCGGACTTCCTTGCGGGTACGCACGATCACCGCACGGTGAACGTCACCCTTTTTGACTTTCGCGCGTGGCTGCGCTTCCTTCACGGAGACGACAATCACGTCGCCAACGCTCGCGGTACGGCGCTTGGACCCGCCCAGTACTTTAATGCACTGGACGCGCTTCGCGCCGCTATTATCCGCGACGTCTAGGTTAGATTGCATCTGAATCATGGATTCAGTTCCTTCTTAGTCGGCTTGCCAGAACCAGTCTGACAGTTCCAAAAAACGTCTTACGTTGTGCTACCGGCGGCAGCTTCAACTTCCAGGTCAGCCTCTACAGCCTGACCCTTACCTGCTTGGACCGTGTCCAGAACCTTCCAAGTTTTTGTCTTGGAGATCGGCTTGGTCTCTTCAATCCGGACGGTGTCGCCCGTTTTGTAAGCATTCTCTTCGTCGTGCGCGTGATACTTCTTCGAACGACGGATGATTTTCCCGTAAAGCGGGTGCTTCACCTTGCGTTCGACTTTCACAGTCACGGTTTTGTCGGTCTTGTCGGAGGTGACGGTTCCGATCAGAATACGCTTCGGCATCGTGTGCTCCTTACGACTTGGCCGCTGCGGACCGTTCGGTCTGCAGGGTCTTGATTTGTGCGATAGTACGGCGGACTTCTTTGATCCGGGCCGGGCCTTTACCTTCCAACTGGTTGGTAGCGGCCTGAAAGCGCAGGTTGAACTGCTCTTTCTTCAGATCGGTATAGTCAGCTGCAAGCTGGTCATCCGACTTAGCGCGGAGATCTTCGATCGAGCTCATGATCAACCCTCCAGGTGCGAGGTGTCACCGAGACGGGCGACGACCTTTGTCTTGATTGGCAGCTTCATGGCAGCGCGCTCGAAAGCGGCGGCAGCCAATGGGCCGGGAATGCCGTCCAGTTCGAACAGGATGCGGCCCGGTTTTACCCGTGCTGCCCAATATTCGACCGAACCCTTACCTTTACCCTGACGGACTTCGGCAGGCTTCTTCGATACTGGCACGTCCGGGAATACACGGATCCATAGGCGGCCTTGACGGCGCATATGGCGTGTAATCGCACGACGCGCAGCTTCGATCTGGCGTGCAGTGATACGCTCTGGCTCAAGAGCCTTCAGACCATAGGAGCCGAAGTTCAGCGTTGTGCCGCCCTTCGCGTCGCCTTTGATCCGGCCTTTGAAAGCCTTGCGGAACTTATGTTTTTTCGGTTGTAGCATTATGCTTTCTCTCGAACTCTATCAACGGGACGCCATTATCGTGCGGGGCGCACGCCGGAAGTTTGCGCTTCCATCATCAGACGGTCCTGTGCGGTCGGATCATGCGCCAGAATCTCACCTTTGAAGATCCAGCACTTGATGCCGATGATACCATATGCGGTCAGCGCTTCGGCTTCGGCATAATCTACGTTTGCGCGCAATGTGTGGAGCGGAACGCGACCTTCGCGGTACCATTCAACACGTGCGATCTCTGCGCCGCCAAGACGGCCACCGCAGACAATCTTGATGCCTTCAGCACCCAGACGCAGCGCCGATTGAACGGCACGCTTCATGGCGCGGCGGAAAGCAACGCGGCGGATCAGCTGGTCGGCAATGCCTTGCGCAACGAGCTTGGCATCGATTTCCGGCTTACGGATTTCAACGATGTTCAGCTTCACTTCGCTGTCAGTCATTGTCGCAAGCTTCGAGCGCAGCTTCTCGATGTCTGCACCCTTCTTGCCGATGATAACACCGGGACGGGCTGCATAGATCGAAACGCGGCAAAGTTTTGCCGGACGCTCGATAACCACCTTGGAAATCGCAGCCTGAGGCACGGTATCCATGATGTATTTGCGGATTTCGATGTCTTCCTTGAGAAGCTGTGCGTAGTCGCGCCCTTCGGCGTACCAGCGGCTGTCCCAAGTACGGTTGATCTGCAGACGCAGGCCGATCGGATTACTCTTCTGACCCATGGCTTACGCCTCCTCTTCTTCATGCTCGCGAACGACGATGCGCAGGCGGCTGAACGGTTTCAGGATACGGGTGGATTTACCGCGGCCACGAGTGTGAAAACGCTTCATTGTGATGGCCTTGCCGACGCTTGCTTCCGCAACGATCAGCGCATCCACATCAAGATTGTGGTTGTTTTCAGCATTCGCAACAGCAGATGCCAGAACCTTGGAAGCATCGCGAGCCATGGCTTTCTTGGAGAAAGTGAGGATGTTCAACGCATCTTCCACTTTCTTGCCACGGATCAACTGCGCAACCAGATTCAGCTTCTGCGCACTACCACGGATGGTGGTGCCGACAGCCAAAGCCTCGTTTTCGCCAACACGGCGCGGGGATTTTGCCTTACCCATTATCGCTTACCCTTCTTGTCGGAAGCGTGGCCGGGGAAATTACGCGTTGGCGCAAATTCACCGAGCTTGTGACCGACCATGTCCTCATTGACGGACACGGGAATAAACTTCTGACCATTATAGACGTTGAACGTCAGGCCAACGAATTGCGGCAGGACAGTAGAACGGCGCGACCAGGTTTTGATCGGCTTGTTGGAACTGTTTTCCTGTGCATCTTCTGCCTTTTTCAGCAGGTGGAGGTCTACGAACGGACCTTTCCAGACGGAACGAGCCATCTCGGTTACCTCTTCTTCTTGGCGTGACGCGAACGGATGATCATTTTATCCGTCTGCTTGTTCTTACGAGTGCGAGCACCCTTGGTCGGCTTACCCCATGGCGTAACCGGATGGCGACCACCCGATGTACGGCCTTCACCACCACCGTGAGGGTGATCGACAGGGTTCTTGGCCACACCGCGTGTCAGCGGCTTAATGCCCATCCAACGGCGACGACCGGCTTTGCCCAGGTTCTGGTTCTGGTTGTCAGGGTTTGAAACCGCACCAACCGTACCCATGCAATCACTGCGCAGGTAACGCTGCTCGCCCGAGTTCAGGCGAACGATTACCATTCCGCGGTCACGGCCAACGAGTTGGACGTAAGTACCGGCAGAACGTGCAATCTGACCGCCCTTATTCGGCTTCATTTCCACATTGTGGCAAATGGTGCCGACAGGCATCTGACCCAGAAGCATGGCATTGCCAGGCTTGGTATCGGTCTTTTCGCCAGCAACTACAGTATCACCTACAGCAAGACGCTGAGGGCAGATGATGTAGGCTTGCTCGCCATCGGTATATTTCAGCAAGGCAATGAAGGCTGTGCGGTTAGGATCATATTCGATCCGCTCGACAGTCGCTTCCATATCCCACTTACGACGCTTGAAGTCGATGAAGCGGTATTTCTGCTTGTGTCCGCCGCCAATGCCACGTGAGGTGACATGACCTTTATTGTTGCGTCCACCGGTCTTGCGCTTGCCCTCTGTCAGCGACTTTACCGGCTTGCCTTTAAACAGGCCGGACTTGTCGACGAGGATCAAGCCGCGACGGGCGGGGCTTGTTGGTTTATAATTCTTGAGTGCCATAGTTCTTCTCTACGCCTCAGAGACCGCTAGTGACGTCGATAGAACCGCCGTCAGCCAGAGTTACGATTGCCTTTTTGAAGTCGCTACGCTTGTAGGGGCGACCCTTCCAGCGTTTGACTTTGCCCTTTTGGACAATGGTGTTTACGCCCTTCACCTTCACGTCGAACAGAGCCTCAACCGCTTCTTTGATTTGCGGTTTCGTTGCATCATTCGCCACTTTGAAGACAACCGCGTCATTTTCAGACAGCAATGTCGACTTCTCAGTGATGTGAGGAGCAAGGATTACGTCATAGTGACGCGCGTCGATTTCTTGCTTTTTAGCCATTGAAGCGCGCCTCCAGCTTTTCGACAGCGTCTTTGGTCAGGACCAGCGTGTCGTGGTTGAGAATGTCATAGACATTGGCACCTTGCGCCGGCAGCACGTTGACACCCGGAAGGTTGCCGGCTGCCTTGCGGAAGCCATCGTCAACTTGCTCGCCGTCAATCACCAGAACCTTGCCGGCAAAGCCGTGCTTGTCGAAGTGACCTTTGAGCGCCTGTGTCTTGGCATCTTTCAGTTTCAGGCTGTCCACGATCACCAGACCGTCTTTTGCCTTGCTGGAAAGCGCCATCTTCAGGCCCAATGCGCGGATTTTCTTGTTAAGCGACTGGTTGAAATCACGCTTGCGAGCACCGTGAGCCTTACCACCACCGATAAAGATCGGGGCAGCGCGGTCACCGTGACGGGCTACACCGCCACCTTTTTGCTTGCCGAATTTCGCGCCAGTACGCGCAACGTCGGAACGTTCGCGAGTTGGACGGGCGGTGGCACGGCGGTTTTCCAACTGCCATGTCACGACGCGGTGCAGGATGTCAGCGCGAGGCTCAACGCCGAAAACGGCCGTGTTGAGCTCAATATCGCCAGACGCCTTACCGCCGTCGATTTTCTGGACCTTCACCTTCACGGATCAGCCCTCCTTACCGGTTTCGCTGGCAGCTTCAGTGCTGTCTGCGGTGTTGGTTTCTTCTGCAGCGGGCGCCGCTTCCTTAGCTTCAGGCTTAGGAGCGTTCTTCTCTACGACAGCACCGGGGAACGGCACGCCTTCGGGAAGAGGCAGCTTCACTGCATCACGCACGACGAGCCATGCGTTCTTGTGGCCAGGGACAGAACCCTTGACGAACAGAAGACCGCGATCAGCATCAGTGCGAACGATTTCGAGATTTTGCTGGGTACGCTGACGGTCGCCCATATGGCCGGCCATCTTCTTGCCCTTAAACACGCGGCCCGGATCCTGACGGTTACCCGTCGAACCGTGCGAACGGTGCGAGATAGACACACCGTGTGTCGCGCGCAGACCACCGAAGCCCCAACGCTTCATGGCACCGGCAAAGCCTTTACCTTGCGTGTGGCCGGTGATGTCGACCTTCTGGCCAGCCACATAGTGGTCAGCAGAGATCGTGGCACCGACAGGAAGCAGACCCTCGTCATTATCGACGCGGAATTCGGCAACCTTACGCTTCAACGGAACTTCTGCTTTCGCAAAGTGCTCACGCTGAGGTTTAGCTACGTTCTTTTGTTTGGCCTCACCCGAACCAACCTGAAGCGCGGTATAACCGTCGCGTTCTTCGGTGCGGTGCGAAACGACTTGGCAATCTTCAAGAGCAAGCACAGTCACGGGAACGTGACGGCCATCCTCCTGAAACAGGCGGGTCATCCCAACCTTCTTTGCGATCACGCCAGTGCGCATCGTCAAAACTCCTAACACAGAGGCACCTAAGGCCCATCCCCAGGTGCGTGCCAGCCCAGTTTATGATGCGTTGCCCCGTCCGGGCTGAGTGCTCCCCCACAGTGGTGGGCTTGCGAGACGGGGAACGCAGTCCCGGCCAAACTTGCCAAAAGCAAGCCGTCCGGCGGTATTCCTTAGTCTTCGCCCCGGCCTATACCGGAGCCGCAGAATTAAGCGAGCTTAATTTCCACGTTCACGCCAGCAGCAAGATCAAGCTTCATCAGCGCGTCTACTGTCTGGGCGTTTGGCTGCACGATATCGAGCAACCGCTTGTAAGTGCGTACCTCGAACTGCTCGCGCGACTTCTTGTCGATGTGCGGGCCGCGGTTCACGGTAAACTTCTCAATTCTCGTCGGCATCGGAATGGGGCCACGAATGAGCGCGCCAGTACGGCGAGCGGTTTCTGCGATTTCGCCAGTTGCCTGGTCGAGTACGCGGTGATCAAACGCCTTAAGGCGAATGCGAATATTCTGAGCTTCCATGTCCAACTACCAATGAGAAAGAGCAAATAACAAAAAACAGCTACCTGCCCTCTCCCGTCTCCGAAGGAGAGCATGGCAACTGATCAAAACTTTTTCCGAATATGAGACGAATCTCGTTCGTTGAGAGGGCCTATATGGGGAACCCCCCGACGTTGCAACCCCTGTAACACGATTCCGCGCTACGTTTCGGACTTGGAGCTGCAAAACTTCCGTTTTCAAAACAAAGCGCCCGGAAGCCGAAGCCGCCGGGCGCTTGTTTGAATGCGGTTTGTTAGGCTTTAATCGCGCCAACAACACCCGAACCAACGGTACGGCCGCCTTCGCGGATCGCGAAGCGAAGACCTTGGTCCATAGCGATAGGAGCGATCAGCTTAACGTCGATCGTTACGTTATCGCCAGGCATAACCATTTCCGTGCCTTCAGGAAGGATCACTTCACCGGTTACGTCAGTTGTACGGAAGTAGAACTGAGGACGGTAGTTAGCGAAGAATGGTGTGTGACGACCACCCTCGTCCTTGGACAGAACGTAGACTTCTGCAGAGAACTCAGTGTGCGGGTTAACCGAACCTGGTTTCGCCAGAACTTGACCACGCTCAACGTCTTCACGGCCAACACCGCGAACCAGAGCACCGATGTTGTCGCCAGCTTCACCGCGATCAAGCAGCTTACGGAACATTTCAACGCCGGTAACGGTTGTTTTGCCAGTGTCTTTGATGCCGACGATTTCAACTTCGTCGCCAACGTTTACAACGCCGGTTTCAACACGGCCGGTAACAACAGTACCGCGGCCAGAAATCGAGAACACGTCTTCGATTGGCATGAGGAAGTCTTTGTCAACCGGACGGTCAGGCTGTGGGATGTGCTCATCAACAGCAGCCATCAGTTCCTTGATCGAGTTTTCACCGATTTCAGGATCACGACCTTCAAGAGCAGCCAGAGCCGAACCCTTAACGATTGCGATGTTGTCACCGTCAAAGCCGTACTCGCTCAGAAGTTCGCGAACTTCCAGCTCAACCAGCTCGAGGATTTCTTCGTCGTCGACCTGGTCAACTTTGTTCATGTAAACAACCAGAGCAGGAACGCCAACCTGACGCGCAAGCAGGATGTGCTCGCGGGTTTGTGGCATCGGGCCGTCAGCTGCGTTCACAACCAGAATAGCGCCGTCCATTTGCGCCGCGCCGGTGATCATGTTCTTAACATAATCGGCGTGACCAGGACAGTCGACGTGTGCGTAGTGACGCGCGTCTGTTTCATACTCAACGTGAGCAGTCGAAATCGTGATACCACGCTCGCGCTCTTCAGGAGCCTTATCGATGTTTGCGAAATCAACAGCCGAACCCAGGACCTTAGTGATCGCTGCAGTCAGTGTAGTTTTGCCGTGGTCAACGTGGCCAATGGTGCCGACGTTTACGTGCGGCTTATTCCGCTCAAATTTTTCCTTCGCCATTTTCAATAACCTCTAAGTCTATGACTAAATACAATGTGGGAATCAGCGGCACCCGCCAAGACAGGCGCCGCCCTTAGACACTCGCTCGCGCTTAAGCAAGCTTCTCCTTAACCTCTTGTGCAACAGTTGCCGGCACTTCCTCGTAGTGAGAGAACTGCATGGTGTACTGCGCACGACCCTGAGTGAACGAACGGAGCTCGTTCACATAGCCGAACATATTGGCCAGAGGGACGAATGCATCGACAGCTTGTGCGTTGCCGCGGCTGTCTGTGCCCTGGATCTGGCCACGACGCGAGTTGAGATCGCCAATAACGTCACCGAGATAATCCTCAGGCGTTACGACTTCTACCTTCATCACCGGCTCGAGCAGCTTGATGCCGCCACGTTCCGCTGCTTCACGCATCGCACCGCGACCGCAAATTTCAAAGGCCACTGTCGAGGAGTCGACATCGTGATAGGCACCATCGGTCACGTGGATCGTGAAATCGATGATCGGGAAGCCGATGAGATAGCCGCTTTCGGCCTGCTCGCGGATACCCTTCTCAAGCGACGGGATATATTCCTTCGGAATGTTACCGCCTTTGATGCTTTCTTCAAAAACGATGCCCTGCCCGCGTTCACCCGGGCTAAAGGTCGCTTTGGCACGCGCAAACTGGCCGGTACCGCCCGACTGTTTCTTGTGCGTGTAATCGACTTCGAACTCGCGTCCGAGAGACTCGCGATAGGCAACCTGAGGTGCACCTACGTTTGCCTCAACCTTGAATTCGCGCTTCATACGGTCAACCAGAATGTCGAGGTGAAGCTCGCCCATACCTTTGATGATCGTCTGGCCGGATTCGTGGTCGGTAGTAACGCGGAAAGACGGATCTTCAGCAGCCAGGCGGTTCAGGGCAACACCCATCTTCTCTTGGTCAGCTTTGGTTTTCGGCTCAACCGAGAGCTCGATAACCGGATCCGGGAATTCCATACGCTCCAGAATGATCGGCTTCGCAGGATCACACAGAGTGTCACCCGTGGTGGTTGCCTTCATACCTGCCAGCGCAACGATGTCGCCCGCGAATGCTTCTTCAATGTCCTTACGGTCATTGGAGTGCATTTCGAGAATACGGCCGATCTTTTCCTTCTTCTCCTTAACGGAGTTCAGAACCGTGCCTTTTTCCAGCTTGCCCGAATAGATACGGGTGAAGGTCAGCGAGCCAACGAACGGGTCGTTCATCACTTTAAACGCCAGCGCCGCGAACGGAGCTTCATCGCTGGATTCGCGACTGTCTTCTTCTTCGCTATCCGGCAGAACGCCCTTAATCGCAGGAACGTCCAGCGGGCTTGGCATATAGTCGACAACCGCGTCGAGCAGAGGCTGAACGCCTTTGTTCTTAAATGCGGAACCGCACAATACAGGCACGAAGCTCTGGTTCAGTGTACCCTTACGGATAAGCGCCTTCAGCGTTGCCGCGTCAGGCTCGTTACCTTCAAGGTACTGTTCCATCACGTCATCATCTTGCTCGACAGCAAGTTCGATCAGCTTTTCGCGATATTCTGCAGCTTCATCCGCCATGTCGGCAGGGATTTCACCATATTCGTATTCAGCACCCAGATCTTCGTTCTTCCAAGTGATCGAACGCTGGTTCACCAGATCGACGAGGCCGACCAGGCTGCTTTCGATGCCGATTGGCAGATACAGAACTGCAGGTGTCGAACCCAGACGGTCAATGATCGACTGGACGCAATATTTGAAGTCCGCGCCGGTACGGTCCAGCTTGTTGATGAAGCACATCCGCGGAACTTTATACTTGTCCGCCTGGCGCCATACGGTTTCGGATTGCGGCTCAACGCCGGCAACGCCGTCGAAACAGGCTACCGCGCCGTCAAGCACACGCAGCGAACGTTCGACTTCAATGGTGAAGTCAACGTGGCCGGGCGTGTCGATGATGTTGATCCGGTGCTCTGGACCGTTACGGTCTTCGGCATTCCAGAAACAGGTCGTTGCAGCAGACGTAATCGTGATGCCGCGCTCTTGCTCCTGCTCCATCCAGTCCATCGTCGCCGCGCCATCATGCACTTCGCCGATTTTATAGGATTTACCGGTGTAATAGAGGATACGCTCTGTAGTCGTGGTCTTACCGGCGTCGATATGCGCCATAATACCAATATTACGGTATCTGTCTAAAGGATGGCTACGTGCCATGTTCAATTCCTCGATTTGCTGGACGGGAGCGCCACATGCGCCGCCCGCCCAATATAGTTGCAAATGTGACTAGTTAAAGACAGCCGGACCCAAGCCCGGCACACTCCAACTCGCCTGATTACCAGCGCCCAATCACCAACGATAGTGCGAGAATGCGCGGTTGGCGTCGGCCATCCGGTGCGTATCTTCGCGCTTCTTCACCGCGTTGCCGCGGTTGTTGGACGCATCCATCAGCTCGCCCGAAAGGCGTGCGGACATGGTTGTTTCAGGACGGCCGCGCGCCGCACCGATCAGCCAGCGAATAGCCAGCGCCTGTGCACGCTCGGGACGCACTTCAACAGGAACCTGATATGTCGCACCACCAACACGGCGGCTGCGCACTTCCACTTGCGGCTTGATGTTATTCAGCGCGTCATGGAACATCTGGATGGGATCGGTCTTGGCTTTCGCTTCAACCGTATCGAGAGCACCGTAAACGATACGCTCTGCTGTGGATTTCTTACCGTCGAGCATGAGGTTGTTCATGAATTTCGACAGGACCTGATCACCAAATTTGGGATCGGGCAGGATGACCCGCTTTTCGGGACGACGACGACGTGACATATTACAAAACTCCTTCGGAGTGCGGCACCACCTGAGCAGTGCCTTGCGGGGCTGGTCCCTGCCCGGCTCCACCTTCCAGCTATCCGATACGATTCCGCAGAATGACCGGGTGGCTGGAAGGGGGAGACAGGCCGGCACCGGATCAGCACAAATATGCTGACCGCACCCCTGACTAAACCTTACTTCGGACGCTTGGCGCCGTACTTGGAACGGGACTGCTTGCGGTCCTTCACCCCTTGCGTATCCAGCACGCCGCGCAGGACGTGGTAACGCACACCGGGAAGATCGCGCACACGGCCGCCACGGATCAGCACAACGGAGTGCTCCTGGAGGTTGTGGCCTTCGCCCGGAATGTAGGAGATGACTTCACGCTGGTTGGTCAGGCGAACCTTCGCAACCTTACGAAGCGCAGAGTTCGGCTTCTTTGGTGTAGTCGTATAAACACGAGTGCAAACGCCGCGCTTTTGCGGGTTTGCTTCCATCGCAGGGACCTTGCTTTTGGCCTTCTGCGGAACGCGGCCCTTACGGACCAGCTGGTTAATAGTCGGCATGAAGTGCTCTTCACCTTGTTTTCCATGATGGCGGGATTGCCACCATGGGCGCGACCCTTTCGGGCGCAAAACCGGTTCCCACTTTTGCTAAAGGGATGCGAGTGCATACCAATGGCAAGGTGCAAACCGAGGGGCCTGTTAGTCAGGGAAGAATGTGAAAACCCGCGCACGCCGCGCGCATCCCGCAAACGGGAAAACGCCGGAAACTGCGCGAGCTGAAAACACTCCACCCACGCCCAAAGGCACCGGGTTACTTTGACGGCCGCCCCGAAACGCGTTCTCCCGAAGGATACATAACGCTCAATAGAAAAGAGCCTCTTCGCACCAGTAAACTGGCTTGAAAGGCCCCCGAGGCTAAACCGGCAATGTTCAGCTCTATCTACCCGTTGCTCAAGCCCACTTGGTGAGAGGCCCTCACATCGGATGACGCGCCATTAGGGGGAGTCGGGTGTGAGGTCAAGGGGTG
>JAHDBR010000033.1 GCA_020630295.1 Sphingomonadaceae bacterium | reverse complement strand
TTGATCGTGGCGCGCGCTTTTTTGGTGCGGCTCCAGCTTGGACGGACATATTTCGCGTGGAAGTAAAGCGAGTCTTGCGCTTCGCTTTCCCAATGCCCTTCATGGGCAATTTTCGCGATAGCTTTTGCACGCTTCCACGCACCGCTTCCGCGATTGATCCTCGGCATTTTGCCGCCCTTCACAAAGCTAAACTGCGAGCGCTGATACACAACACCGCAATAGCTGGAGGGGAACTGACGCGATTCAGCGCGGTTGATCACAACTTGCGCAACGGCCAGCTGACCTGCGAGCGGTTCACCGCGTGACTCGAAATAGACGGTCCCCGCAAGGCATTCCATTTCACGGGTAAGCTCATAACCAGTGTCGGTTTGTGAAACCAGATTGCGGAGCGAGGAGGCGGTTGGTGCCTGAACAGGTTCCGGCGCCGGCTCGGGCTCCACGATTTCTTCTGGTTCCGGCAGCGGTTGAACCACTTCTTCGGAAACAAAAACGGGAACCACTTCATCGGTAACTGGTTGAGAGGTTGTTGGAATCTCTTGTTCAACGCCTTGTTCGGCGTTTGCACCGGAGATTTCGGCGCTGGCAATGGTAATGCTCAAAGTTGCGGCAATTGCTGCAAATCCGGCGAAATGGGTCTTACGAGCCATGAAATTCTATCATTGTGCGGTGAACAAGCGCTGTCGCAGGCTGGGACCTGATGGTTAGATCAAGAGTGTGTGATTGGTCCAGAATGTGGCCTGCCGGCCGTTCCCCGTCTGCGTGCTAACTTGATGACCGTATGCCATCCAGCCGCCTGCGCATCTGAAGTTCGACCTGCGAAATAGTTACAAGTGAAATTAAGTCAACCTATTTACGCTGCAGTGCGGCAAACCGTTCTGGATCTGCGATGTCCAGTTCGACAATCCATAAATCGGGATCCTGCGCGCCTCTTTTGGTTAAATAATCGTTAAAATCCATTAACTTATCTGGTTCAGCGCGGCGAGACAGGATGAAAACCCTTGTGCCGTCGAGTTGCGGCATACGCTCATAAAGTTCGGCGGAGCCGTCTCTGCCCAAGGTTACAATTGCAATCGTACCAGCATCCTGCTCGCCCTTGGACAGGACCGTCGCAAAACCGCCCTCGCCTTGGACGGACCGGATTAATCCGGCGATTTCAATGTGTGCTGGCAGGCGATCTTCCAACGGGCGGATCAGTCTGACGTGTATCCGGGCAGACCCGAAAGCGCGATGTGTGAACGCATGAAGGTACCCGTCCCGCGCCCGATTTCATCACCCTCTTCGTCAATCAAACGGGATTCGGCTACAAACACACGGCGCTTCCCGCTGACCCAATGGCCTTCGGCGATCACCTTTCCTTCACGCACGGGTTTGGTGAAGTGAAGGTTGAAGGATGTCGTTAGCAGAAAGCGGTCTGTAACCAGCGTGTTTGCGGCATAGAAAGCGGCATCGTCCAGCATCTTGAAATAAATCGTACCGTGCGCCGCCCCGGCAGCGTGGTAAGATTCGGGAGTGACGTTAAATACCAGCCGCGCCTTGCCTTCGGTTACAATCTCGAGCTTCGACTCAAACAGGCCGTTTACAGGCGCAGAGGCGTAAAGGCGTTCGAGCGCGCGAAAATGCAGATTCTCGCTGCTCATATTCACGTCTGCACCTTCAGGCGGCATCACGATCGATCACATTGGTAATAACAGCATAAAGCGACTCAGCAGTCTCTGCGTCGCTAAGCGCCTCATGCATTTCATCATCACGCACCAAACGCGATATTGAAGCCAGAGCGTGCAAATGTCCTGCTCCGGCATTCACTGGCGACAGCAATCCGAACACCAGATCGACCGGCATGCCATCTGCAGCCTTGAAATCGACCGGTGCCGCCAGTTTCAACAGAACGGCGACTGGGCGCCTGATCGCGTCACTGCGCGCATGAGGTATGGCGACCCCGCGCCCGAACCCGGTGCTACCCAGTGCCTCACGCTCTTCCAGCGATTCGAGCACGTCAACACGGTCCACATCGTATACCGACGCAAAGCGCGCAGCGAGTTCTTCGAGAATGGCACCCTTGCTATTCGCGCTAATGGTCCCGACTGCTTCGGGGAAAAGAGTAAAGTTCGCGTCCATCTCAGTACTGTTCTAGTTTGCAAACGCACATTTATGCAGCAAATATCCTGCCGCACTGGCAAGCCAGTCTATGCGTAAATGTCTATGTCTGGAGTCCGCCGGGTGTGAGGGGCACCAGCCGACTTACTGCGGTTCGACCCATCCGATCGACCCGTCTTGGCGGCGATAAACCATATTATGCCGTCCACTTCCAGCATTTTTGAACATCAAGGCATTCGTATCGCGCAGATCCAGCATCATAACTGCATCGGCCACGCTGGCTTCGGGAACATCGACTTTGGTTTCCGCGACAATCAACGGTGCATCGCCGGTAACTTCTTCCGCTTCGGGTTCTTCAGCTGCGAAAACGCGATATGCGGCTTCTTCTTCCTGCGCAGAATGGGCGGCCTGCTCGTGCCGGTCTTTAAGGCGGCGCTTATACCGGCGCAGCTGTTTGTCGATCTTTTCTGCCGCTTTGTCCAACGCCTGGTGCGCATCATGCGCTTCGCCGTGGGCCTTGATGATAAGACCATGCATTACATGGGTGACAATATCGCAGCTGAACGCGCCTGCCGGTGCTTTGCCAAACGTAACGTGAGAGGAAATCGCCCCGCTGAAATATTTATCGACAATCCCGTTCAGGCGTTCCGCAGCGTGGTCTTGAAGGGCTGCGCCGGTGTCTACTTGATGGCCTGAAACACGAATATCCATGGTCGATTATCTCCTTAGTTGAGCGACTCAATTATGCGGCTGGTTCAGCCGAACTCTATTTACCCCATATGGGTGTCTCGATTTGCTTTATAAAGGCTTGATGACGGGCAATTTCTTCTGCCGAAGCTGCGTGCGGACGCGGTTTGCGCGCAAGCCGCGTGGTGTTGACTTCAGATTGTGGGAGCGCTTGCTCTACGGCGGGGGCAGGCGCTTCGGCAGCGAGTTCAAGCCCGATCTGCCGGCCACCCATCAGCTCCACATATACTTGCGCGAGCAATTCCGCATCAAGCAACGCACCGTGTTTGACACGGTGGCTGCGATCCACACCGTACCTGCTGCACAAGGCATCCAGCGAATTTTTGGCGCCCGGATGTTTTTTCCGCGCAATTGCGACGGTGTCGACCATCCGGCCCAGATCAACCGGTTCTCTGTCGACCAAAGCCAGTTCATTGTTGAGGAATCCGAAATCAAAGCCCGCATTATGCGCTACCAGCGGCGCGTCACCGATAAAATCGATCAGTTCCTGCGCAGTATCTCGAAATAACGGCTTGTCGGACAAGAATGCGCTCGACAATCCGTGCACGGCCTCAGCGCCCGCAGGCATATCACGCTCTGGATTGTAGTAGGCATGATAGGTAGCGCCGGTTTCAACGCGGTTGACCATTTCTACACAGCCGATCTCGACCATGCGATCGCCTGTCTTGGGGTCCAATCCGGTGGTTTCTGTATCAAATACGATTTCACGCATTGCCGGGACTATCGGCCGCGTTCATCGGATTGGCAAGGGTGTTTAATCCTGTTTGCGGTGCAGTTCAGCGGTCAGCCTGGCAATCAGCTCGCGCACTTGATGTTCCGTCTCGGCCAGGGTCACACCCGTGTCGATAATGTAATCGGCGCGGCTGCGCTTTTCGGCATCGGGAACCTGCAGACCGAGAATGTGGCCGAACTTTTCGGCTGTCATGCCGGGTCGCGCCAGCACACGCTCCCGCTGGATGTCAGCAGGAGCTGAAACAACGATCACCCTATCAACCGCCTGATGTCCGCCTTTTTCAAACAATAGCGGGATGTCAAACAGGACCATCGGGGCGTCTTTATGGGCTGACAGGAAGTCTTCACGGCGACGGGCAACAGCAGGGTGCACCAATGCCTCCAGCTTGCCCAGCGCATCGGGATCCGAAAACACAATTCGGCCCACAGCATCCCGGTCCAGGCCTTCCGGCCCTGTTGTGCCGGGAAACATATCTTCAATCGCAGGCAGAAGTTCGCCGCCCGGCCCCTGCAAAGCGCGCACTTCGGCATCAGCATCGAATACCGGTACGCCGCCAGCTTCAAACATGTCGGCAACGGTGGATTTTCCCATTCCGATGGAGCCTGTCAGGCCAAGGATATGCGGACGATTCACGCGGTCAGCCTTTCCTTAAGCTCAGCATCCAGATCGCGCGGAGGAGATGCGCCAAAGAACAGCTCGAATGCTGCAGCCGCCTGACCGATCAGCATCGCCAGACCGTCAATCGTCCGAAAACCCGCATCGTTAGCCGCCCTCAGTAACGCAGTTTCTAGCGGGTCGGTGACGATATCATACACAATGCTGCCAGGCGGCGCGTGGCTGAAGTGGAAGGGAAGGGGGGGCTGACCGCGCATCCCCAAAGGCGTGGTGTTCACGATCAGATCAAAACAACCCTCTCGGTCATCAAAAGCAAAATCGGTGCGAGATGCAAAGTGATCGAGCGGAACAATATGATGCTCGCCCTCAGGGGCAAGCTCCTGCATCAAAGCTGCTGCTTTTTCAGGACTGCGGCCAGCCAGTACAATAACAACGCCCTGACCTGACAGAGCCGTAATGACTGCTTTGGCAGCTCCGCCAGTGCCAAGAATGCGCGCCATCCTGAACAAATGTTTTTGCGCCAGATCATCATTTAACGGTTCGAGGAACCCCGGAACATCGGTGTTATATCCGGTGAGCAAACCTTCAGCGGAGCGCACCACCGTATTTACTGCGCCCACACGCTCTGCAAGCGGGTCGAGCTTATCGAGTAACGGGATGATCGCCTGCTTATGCGGCATTGTGACGTTGCAGCCGCGCCAGAAATCATCCTGCCTTCGCCCGGCGAGATAATCTTCCAATTGACCAGAGGTCACGTGTTGACGGCTATAGGATGCATCTATGCCGAGTCTATCAAGCCAAAAACCGTGAATATCGGGTGATTTCGAATGCGCAATCGGATCGCCGATCACTTCAACATAGGGCTGGCTCATGAAGGAAGCACTTCCAATTCGCGCAGCGCGCCAAGTACGGGCAGCAGCGGCATTCCCAGAACGGTGAACTGATCGCCTTCGATCCGCTCGAACAGCTGCACGCCAAGAGCTTCGATCCGGAACACGCCGACGCAGCCCGCCACTGTCGGCCATTCGCGTTCTAAATAAGACTCGATAAATGCCTCTGAAAGAGTGCGGAAATGGAGCGAGGCCTTTGCGCTGCCCTGCCACACCACATTACCATCGCGGACCAGTGCAGCACCGCTATGCAGCGCCATTTCCTTGCCCGAGAAAAAGCGAAGATGCTCAGCCGCAGCCGCGCGGTCTTCGGGTTTGTCAAACCGTTGGCCTTCCACAACGACAAGCGAGTCCGAACCAAGCACTATGTCGTCAGGCCGCTGCACACTGACAGTCTGCGCCTTCGCTACCGCCAGCCTTTCGGCGATATCTTGCGGCGCGGTATCGCCCATAGCTGCCTCGACCGCGCGTTCATCAAGCGAAGCAGGGACAGTTTCATATTCAACGCCAGCCGCATCCAACATGGCGCGGCGGGAGAAGCTTTTGGAAGCAAGGATAATCATATCGGCTTGGGCCCCACGCGCGGGGGAATTTCGCGGCGCTCGCGTTCCCCTACAAGATTGATCACAGCTGCGGCGGTCTCCTCGATGGATCGGCGGGTAACATCAATCACCGGCCAGCCATTATCGGCGAACATCCTGCGGGCGAATTTCACTTCCTCGCGCACACGATCATCGTCAATATAGGATGTCTCTGTCTGCTCGTTCAGACTGAGCAGGCGATTGCGGCGGATCTGGACCAGCCGTTCGGGCGCAGTGGTCAGACCCACGACCAAAGGCTTGCGCAATTTGTACAGCACGTCAGGCGGCGGACTTTCGATGACCAGCGGGATATTCGCAGTCTTATATCCGCGATTGGCGAGGTAGATACTGGTCGGGGTCTTGGATGAGCGGGACACCCCGGCCAGAACGATATCGGCCTCCTCCCAGTTTTCGGAGCCGACACCGTCATCATGCGCAATCGTGTAATGGATCGCATCGACCCGCCGGAAATAGGCATCATCCATCAGATGCTGGCGACCGGGACGTCCATGGGCAGCCTGACCAAGCTGATCTTCCAATGCCGCCGTGACGGCATCCAGCGCGGGAACAGCAGGCAGGCTTAACTGGCGGCAATGATCTTCCAGCCGGGCACGCGTTTCAGGATTTACCAGCGTAAACAAGACCAGCCCGGGATTATTGGCAAGCTCTGGAACAATCCGGTCGAGATGCTGTTTTGAGCGTACCATTGGCCAGAAATGGCGGACAATGTCGGCGTCTTCAAACTGCGCAAGAGCAGCCTTGGCGACCATCTCTAGCGTCTCTCCGGTAGAGTCTGATAATAGGTGAAGATGAAGGCGGCTCATATGCGAATTTCAGCCCGTGTCACGCTGTGGAAAGTCTTGGGCATAAACCACGGGAGAAAGCTGGCGACAAGTTCAATGCCTGATTCCATGCCCATTGCGAGTCCTGCCCAAGGTGTTTTCTGGACAGGCAAGTTGGCTTTTCGACAGGCCGGGGACAGCGGGGATAACGTTTGCTTGACGCGCAAGACTGCGGATTCGCGAATGCCGAAACACTGTTCAAAGCGGGAGAACTCGGGCAGAGACACGCTATCCCCGAAATCCACAGGGCCAACAGACTCCATCATCCTCTATATATAAATATATTATTTAGTTAGGACGCCTCGATGCCAGGTATTCTTCTCGACACTTTGCGCGGAAAGCGCAGCGATTCAGTGCCCTTGTGGCTCATGCGCCAAGCAGGCCGTTATTTGCCTGAATACCGTGCCTTGCGCGCTGAAAAAGGCGGGTTCCTCGATCTCGTCTATGATAGCGAGGCTGCAGCGGAAGTGACATTGCAGCCGATTGACCGGTTCGGGTTTGACGGTGCAATCCTGTTTTCCGATATTCTGATTATTCCCTACGCTATGGGTCAGAATCTGGAATTTCTGGCCGGAGAAGGGCCCAAGCTCTCCCCCAAGCTGGTAGATCATACGCTGGGCAGCCTTGAACGGGTCACACAGCGCCTTGATCCAATTTATGCAACCGTGGCCAAGGTGAAGGCCAGACTCAGCCCAGAAACTACCTTGTTGGGCTTTGCGGGGTCTCCATGGACGGTTGCCACATACATGGTCGCTGGCGAAGGCAGCCGGGACCAGCATGAAACCCGCGCAATGGCCTATCGTGATCCGGCCGCATTCGGCGCGATTATCGATGCAATCATCGAATTGACGGTTGAATATCTGGCAGGTCAAATTGCCGCGGGTGCAGAGGCGGTACAGATATTTGACAGCTGGTCCGGTAGCCTCGCTCCGAAAGAGTTTGAACGCTGGGTTATCGCCCCCAATGCCAGAATTGTTTCCGAATTGCGCGCACTGCATCCTGATATTCCGATTATCGGATTCCCAAAGGGGGCCGGCGAAAAACTCCCCGCTTATATGCGCGAAACGCTGGTTTCAGCTGCGGGGATTGATGAAACTGTCGATCCAGTCTGGGCCGCTAATGTACTGCCTGACGGGCTACCGGTTCAGGGCAATCTGGATCCTTTATTGCTGCTCGCCGGAGGTGAGGCGCTTGAGCAAAGCGCGCATCATATCCTCGAAGCATTCGCTGATCGCCCTCACGTGTTCAATTTGGGCCACGGTATTGGCCAGTTTACCCCAATTCCGCACGTTGAAGAGCTGATCTCGATTATTCGCGGATGGAAGGGGTGATTTTTCTCTGTCCAGTCGCTAGATCGCACTGATGCAAGAAACACTCGCTATGATTTACGTGTGGCTGAAAGCCGGTCATATCATTTTCGTGATATTCTGGATGGCTGGCCTGTTCATGTTGCCGCGGTTTTTTGTGTATCATCAGGAATCTGAGCCGGGTTCGACCGAGGACGCATTATGGGCCGAACGCGAGAAGCGTCTGCTCAAAATCATCCTTCTGCCGTCAATGATCGCGGTTTGGGTGCTGGGACTGGCATTGATGTCGGCTGTTGGCGCGCATCTGCAGGGTTGGTTCCATGTCAAATTGCTGTTTGTCATCCTGCTATCGGGTTATCACGGCTGGATGTCGGCATACGCCAAGAAACTCGCTCGTGGTGAACGCCCGTTAAAGGGCAAGGCGCTACGTCTTATCAACGAAGTTCCCGGTCTAGCGGCGGCGATCATTGTCATTCTGGTGGTGGTAAAACCGTTCTGACCGCGCGCAGGATTGCCTGTCTGTCGCAAATGAATTGACGTTGCTTTTCGCGCGGCGTAATCAGCCTTTAATTCCGGCGTAAGAAATGCCCATCGCGCATTTCCGGTCTGCTTTCTCCAAGCCCTGATTGACTTGCCGGCTGCTCACAAATTCGCTCCGTTTGGAGCATTGAAAGACTACACATGCATCTTAAAGATTTGAAAGTTAAAGCGCCGGCCGAACTGGTCAGCATGGCCGAAGAACTGGGCGTCGAAGGCGCCTCGACAATGCGCCGTCAGGATTTGATGTTCTGCATCCTGCGCGAGCTGGCTGAAGACGAAGAATATACCGCTGACATTATGGGCATTGGCACCATTGAAGTGCTGCAGGACGGTTTCGGTTTCCTGCGTAGTCCGGAAGCGAACTATCTGGCCGGGCCGGATGATATTTACGTTTCGCCCAACCAAGTCCGTAAATGGGGCCTGCGTACCGGTGACACGGTTGAAGGCGATATTCGTGCCCCGAAAGAGGGTGAACGGTATTTCGCGCTGACCAAGCTGACGACAGTCAATTTCGAAGATCCCGATCAGGTTCGGATGCGGACCAATTTCGATAACCTCACGCCGCTATATCCGGAACAAAAGCTGTCGCTCGATACGCTTGATCCGACAGTTCAGGACAAATCCGCGCGCGTTATCGATATTATTTCGCCGCAGGGTAAAGGCCAGCGTGCGCTAATCGTTGCACCGCCGCGGACGGGTAAAACCGTGTTGCTGCAGAATATTGCCAAAGCGATCACCGACAACCACCCCGAGGTGTTTCTGTTGGTGCTCCTGGTCGATGAACGCCCGGAAGAAGTTACCGATATGCAGCGCAGCGTGAAGGGTGAAGTGATTTCCTCCACCTTTGACGAACCGGCCACGCGTCACGTTCAAGTTGCCGAAATGGTCATTGAAAAGGCGAAACGTCTGGTCGAGCATAAGCGCGATGTCGTGATCTTGCTCGATTCCATCACCCGTCTGGGCCGCGCCTACAACACAGTCGTGCCAAGTTCGGGCAAAGTCTTGACTGGCGGTGTCGACGCGAATGCGCTTCAGCGTCCCAAGCGCTTCTTCGGTGCTGCGCGGAACATTGAGGAGGGCGGTTCGCTTTCCATCATCGCCACCGCGCTGATCGATACCGGAAGCCGGATGGACGAGGTTATCTTTGAAGAATTCAAGGGAACCGGTAACTCTGAAATTGTGCTGGACCGCAAGGTTGCCGACAAGCGGATCTTCCCGGCACTTGATGTCGGTAAATCCGGCACGCGCAAGGAAGAGCTTTTGGTCGAGAAGGACAAGCTTTCCAAAATGTGGGTGCTGCGCCGTATTCTAATGCAGATGGGCACAATCGACGCGATGGAATTCCTGCTCGACAAGATGAAGGATTCCAAGACCAACGAAGATTTCTTCGATACGATGAATCAGTAATTTATCCTGTAAAATCAATGGCGAATCAACGGGCTACGGCATTGATTTTGCGCGATATATTGACATAAATCGAAGAATTGTGGACTGCCCCCCGCAATAAGAATTTGTCGCAAAGGGTAACGGGCTTATGCGCCAGTATATCTATGTAAGCACTGCTCCGAATCTAAGCGATGAATCGCTCGACTCTATCCTTGCCTCCTGCGCACGAAATAATGCCGAGCGCGGAGTTACCGGCCTGCTGCTATATAATGGCCGAAATTTCCTGCAGCTGCTTGAAGGAGCAGAGACAGACTTGTTGTGGGTCATGGCACGGATCAGCGCAGATAATCGTCACAGCGGTATTTCCAAGCTGGAAGACTCATTTGTCACCGATCGTGCTTGCCCTGACTGGACGATGCGCCACATCAAGCTGGTCGAAAATGTCGATCAGCGCAGACAAGCTTTGGAGGCGGAGCTTCCTGCCGGTCTGAGCGACACGATGAGGCGTATTATCCTGAATTTTGCGGCTTTGAATTAAACTGGCTTTCAACCGGCCTGTTTTTCAAGCTCAGCTGCCATCATTTCCCAGATCTTGTTGACCGCTTTTAGCGGGCGCACCATCACTTTGAATTCGGTAATCATGCCCGCATCATTAAAGGTGATGATGTCGACGCCGTTGAGTTGGATACCGTCAAGATTGGCAGTGAACTCGAGCATTGCGTGCGGTCCGGCGACAATTTCGCGGACGTAAGCAAAACCGGTATCTGAAAAAGTGTGTCCGGCCGCCGACAGATAAGAAACAACCTTGGTTTTACCCTGCTGCGGAGTGTGGACTACCGGAGAATAAAACACTGCGTCTTCGGCAAGTATTCCCGCCAGATCACTCGGCGAACTCCCATCTTCGGCGATTACGTGCCAGCGAGCGAGTGCCTGTTCGGTGTTCATAGCGATCTCCTGAAACTGTCTGCACGGGCCATGGCCCAATGCGCGTTGAGAAGCGCATTGTCTGTGCCCGACAATAGCTCCTCGGGTTCGACGAATGTGTAAATAGAATCGATCGCGTTGGAACGCGCGCCGTTGATCCGTTCGCGCATATCACGTGGTTGAATGTCCCACGGGGTCTGCAGCCCCATTGCCACCACTATTTCACGCAGCGAATGCAAAGTCTGTTTTTGGAAGCGGGCGACACGCGGTCCCTTTTCCTCGATAATAAGGCCCTGCTGACGCCATTCTTCCTGCGTTGCCACTCCTGTCGGACAATCACCCGTATGACATTGCATGGATTGGATACAGCCCAGTGAAAACATGAACGGCCTCGCGGAATTGCACCAATCTGCCCCTAACGCGAAAGCCTTGGCCATTTGCGCGCCCGAATGGATTTTTCCCGATGCGGCGATTTTCACCCGGTCTTTCAGGCCGGTACCGACAAGCGCATTGCGCACAAAGATAAGTCCTTCACGCAGAGGCATCCCCACCGAATTTGACAGCTCCAGTGGCGCGGCACCGGTTCCGCCCTCCGCACCGTCTACGGTGATAAAATCAGGCGTAATGCCGGTTTCGAGCATAGCTTTGGCGATTGCGAATACTTCATGCGGTTGACCGACGCACAGCTTAATCCCGACGGGCCGCCCGCCAGATAAATCGCGCAACCGAGCGATCCATTCGAGCATTTCTATCGGCGTATCAAAGGTAGAATGCGCTGCAGGCGACAAGCAATCCTCGCCAACGGGAATTCCGCGCGCCTCGGCTATTTCCTCAGTCACTTTGCGGCCTGGCAGAACACCGCCATGACCAGGTTTGGCGCCTTGGCTCAGTTTAATTTCGATCATTTTGACCTGATCGGACGAAGCGGTTTCTGTGAACAGGCCAGCATCGAAGCCGCCATCCTTGGCGCGGCAACCAAAATACCCGCTGCCGATTTCCCAAATCAAATCTCCGCCGTGGCTTCGGTGGTAACGGCTGATGCTTCCTTCGCCCGTATTATGCGCAAATCCCCCCAATTGCGCGCCAAGGTTGAGTGCCTCAATTGCCTTTGCTGAAAGAGAGCCAAAACTCATCGCGGAGATATTGAGCAACGCGGAAGAGTAGGGCCGGGCGCAATTGTCCTGACCAACATTTACACGCCAATGTTCCGGTGCGCCGTCATTAGGAACAACCGAATGGCTCAGCCATTCATATTCATCCGAATACACGTCAAGCTCGGTTCCCATCGGATGCGCATCCAGATCGCCTTTTGCGCGGGCATAAACCAATGCGCGTTCCTGATGGCTGAACGGCCTGCCTTCCAGATCGCTTTCGACCAGATAGGCCTGCGCAAAGGGGCGTAAATCCTCCATGATCCAGCGGATACGGGCAATGAGCGGGTAGTTCCGGCGCAATGTGTGCGCGGATTGGAAGAAATCCCATGCTGCCAGCGCAAACAGGGGTACAGTTACGATAAGCGTTAAATAGAGCCATGGCACTGCGGCGCCGCCTATCACCAGTAGAAGAAGGCTTATCGGTATTGCATAGCGCGGCGCAAATAGACGCATATTCAGTCTGTCCTTGGAATCTTGTGAAATTGGCTTAACCCTTGTGCTTAGCCTTGCCAAACCCAGATAAGGGATAGGCAGACAATAAAAGCGGCCGAATTTGCAGGTCCGCATAACGGAGGATGTCGAATGAAGGTCCAGATCGAGATTGATTGCTCACCGGAAGAAGCCCGGAGCTTCATGGGTTTGCCTGATGTTTCCAAGGCAAACGACATCTATGTTGATACCGTCTCCAAGGCGATGAAGGGTGTCAGCAACCCTGAACAGTTACAGCAATTTGCCAAGCAACTGGCACCGATGGGCCAGATCGGCTTCAAACTCTTCCAGAACTTTGTCGAAGGCGCGAGTGCGGCGGCGACGCCGAAATCCTCCAAGAAAGACTGATTTGATCCAGGGCTATTAAGCGGCATATGCCAACGATTTACGCCCTTTCCAGTGGCCGGCCTCCTGCTGGCATTGCGGTCATTCGTGTTAGCGGGGCCAGTGCCCGTGCTGTAATTGAAACGCTTGCCGGGTCGCTACCTGACCCGCGCAAAGCATCGTTGCGGACTTTGCGCGACGAAGAGGGGGAAGTCCTCGACCACGCCGTGGTTTTATGGTTTCCCGGGCCGAATACCGCCACGGGGGAGGATTTGGCCGAGTTTCACTTGCATGGCGGCCGCGCCGTAATCGCTTCGGTCGAGGCGGCGATTTCCGCCATTCCCGATTGTACGCCCGCTGCTCCCGGGGAATTCACTCGCAGGGCATTTGCAAACGGGCGTATGGATTTGGCCGAGGCGGAGGGGCTGGGCGATCTTCTATTGGCAGAAACCGAGCTGCAGCGCCGTAGTGCTATGGCGATGGCGGGTGGGGCATTCTCCGCTCAAGTCGAGGATTGGCGCGACAATGTTCTCCGGCTCTCCGCGATGGTCGAGGCATCGCTTGATTTTTCGGATGAGGATGATGTGTCCGGATTGCCGGACCCGTTCACAGGCGCGGTTGCTGATTTGGGTGATGATCTGGATGACTGGCTCTTGCGGCCCAAAGCGACCGCGCTCCGCGAAGGGTTCCGCGTTGTCTTGGCCGGTCCCCCGAACGCGGGAAAATCCACACTCTTCAACGCGATTCTTGACGATGAAGCTGCAATCGTTGCCCCGACTGCCGGAACCACGCGTGATGTGCTTGAGCGGTCGGTCGCGCTTGGCGGTGTGCCGTTCACTTTTGTGGATACTGCCGGGCTGCGGGACATCGGCGACGATGCTATCGAACAGGTCGGTATCGAACGGGCTAGAGCACAGACGCAGGGTGCAGATCTGGTTTTGTGGCTAGGCGCAGAGGGGGAAGGACCGGCGGGTGCTTGGGAAATCGAGGCCAAGATCGATCAATCCGAACAGCCGATGAAGAAGGCTCCCTTTGTCCGATTGTCGGTTAAATCCGGTCAAGGGATGGACGATCTGCGAACCAGCTTAATAGCGCATGCACGGGCGGCGATGCCGGCACCGGGCGCAATTGCGCTGAATGACCGGCAGCATGCTTTGATCGCAGAGGGAAGGGATGCCTTGCGCGAGATAGCTCACACAGATGATCCGCTACTGATCGGTGAGCAATTGCGTATAGCGCGCTTGGCTTTTGACCGTTTAATCGGGCGGACATCAACCGAGGACATGCTCGACACACTGTTTGGTCGTTTCTGCATTGGAAAGTGATGTTTCACGTGAAACATCCGCTCTTGGCTTAAACATTCGGCTTTGACCCTGCCTGCGCTTGCGCCTAATTGGCGGGAATGCGTGATTACGATATTCTGGTAATTGGCGGCGGACACGCCGGCGTGGAGGCAGCAGCTGCCGCCGCCCGGATGGGTGCGCGTGTCGGCCTGGTCAATTTCGATATTGATGCCATTGGCGCAATGAGCTGCAACCCTGCAATCGGCGGATTGGGCAAGGGCCACCTTGTTCGCGAGGTAGATGCTTTTGATGGCATTATCGGACGCGCCGCAGACGCTGCGGCGATCCATTACCGGATGCTCAACCGTTCGAAAGGCAGCGCAGTCTGGGGTCCGCGGATCCAAGCAGACCGGAAGTTGTTCAAGGCCTATGTGCAGTCGGCGATCAGGCACCAAGGCGATCTTGATCTTATCGAAGGTGAAGCGGCCAGCCTCATCTTGGAGGGCGGTAAGGCAGCCGGCCTTATGCTCGCGGATGGCACGTCACTTAAAAGCCGCGCGGTTATCCTGTGCACCGGCACGTTTTTGGGCGGAACTCTGTTCCGCGGTGAAGAGCGCTTGACCGGCGGCCGGATAGGAGAAAATTCAGCTCAGAAACTGGCGGCACAGATGCGTGAAGCTAATTTGCCGATGGCACGTTTGAAGACCGGGACACCGCCGCGACTGGATGGCCGGACCATCGATTGGGCATCACTCGCAGAGCAACCCTCGGACAGTGAGTTCTGGACCATGTCGCCGATGAGTAATCGCCGTGTGAACCCGGAAATTTTCTGCGCTATCACGCGTACCAATCAACAAAGTCACGATATTATTCGCGCCAATCTGGACCGTTCGCCGTTATTCTCCGGCGCTATTGATGCCGAAGGGCCGCGTTACTGCCCGTCCATTGAAGACAAGATCCACCGCTTTGGGGATCGTGACGGGCATCAGATATTCCTGGAACCGGAAGGGCTCGATACGCATCTGGTTTATCCGAACGGGATCAGCACATCGCTGCCGGTTGATGTCCAGCTGGATATGCTCCGCGTGATGGACGGATTGTCGCAGGTGGAAATGATGGTGCCGGGCTATGCGGTTGAATATGATCACATCGATCCCCGGGCGCTCAATCATGGTCTTGAGCTGCGGGATATTCCCGGTCTCTATTGCGCAGGCCAGATCAACGGAACGACTGGCTATGAAGAAGCGGCTGCGCAAGGCCTTGTAGCTGGCGTACATTCTGCGGCTGCAATATTGGGACGTGACGCCCCCCGCCTTGACCGGGCAAATTCATATATCGCGGTTATGGTGGACGATCTCACACTGCACGGTGTGACCGAACCATACCGGATGCTCACGTCGCGTGCTGAATATCGCCTTCGGCTACGCGCCAATAACGCCACGACCCGATTGACCGCGGAAGCTGCGCGCGCGGGATGTGTGGGGCAGGAACGCTTGTCGTGGTTCGAGAACCGCGAGACGCAAAGGCGCGAATGGGGTGCTGCGCTGGACACAGAGGTGACTGCCACCGAACTTCACGATGCCGGTTTGTCGGTTAAGCGCGATGCCGGACGCAAGCCGCTAACCGAATGGCTGCGATTTGGCGGGATTGATCTAGCAGTGATTGATCCATGGCTGCCTGACGAATTCGAGATACAGAGCGAACTCGCGAATGAATTGGTGGAGGATGCAGCCTACGCACCCTATCTAGCGCGACAGGAGGCGGAGCTCCGCGAATTGCGCGCAAGCGAAGCTGTGGCATTAGCCGCGGACTTTCCCTTTTCAGATGTGCCAGGCCTTTCCAATGAAATGGTTGAGCGGCTTACTACCGCCCGTCCTGAAAATCTGGCGGCGGCGGGCCGCATTTCCGGAATCACTCCTACCGCGCTATCCGCAGTCTTGATCCATGCGCGGCGCCTTGAGCAGATTGCAGCATGATACAGTCCGAGGGTGAAGCGCAGGCATATGTCGCGGATATGTGTGATGCGGAAGCCGTAGAGCGTTTGAAGTACTTTGTGGCAGCTTTGAAGGATGAGAACGAACAGCAAAATCTGGTCGCCAAACCCACGCTTGATATCGCTTGGCAGCGCCATATTGCAGATAGCGCTCAGCTTTTAACCTATGTTTCACGTGAAACAGGCCTTTGGCTGGATTTAGGCACCGGGGCAGGGCTTCCTGGCTTGGTAGTTGCGATTATGCGTCCAAACCGTCCGGTTATGCTGGTCGAATCGCGGCGCAAGCGAATCGAGTGGCTGGAGCGCATGAAAACCGAATTGGCGCTGCCTAAATGTGAGATTGCGGGAAGCCGGCTCGAATTGGTAGAAACTGTTCCTGCTGCGGTGATATCGGCGCGCGCCTTCGCTCCTATGCCCAAATTGATGGACTTGTCCGCAAGATTCTCCACAGGGCAAACCACTTATCTGTTGCCGAAAGGGCGTTCGGCGGCGCAAGAATTGCAAACGCTGCCGAAAAAATTGCGGAAACTGTTTCACGTGGAACAATCCGTCACGGATGAGGAGGCGGGCATAGTGGTGGGAACGCTGGCGAGAGGGATAAAGACAAAGAAATGATCACAATCGCAATTGCAAACCAAAAGGGCGGCGTGGGAAAGACCACGACTGCCATCAATATTGCCACCGCAATGGCCGCCACCGGTTGGAAAACCCTGCTGATTGATCTCGACCCTCAAGGAAATGCTTCCACCGGAATGGGGATTGAAAGCGGCGACCGGCCCCGCTCGACCTACGATGTACTGGTTGATGAGATGCCTCTTGCTGAGTGTGTCCAGCCCAGCACCATCCCTGGCCTTGATGTTGTGCCTGCTACCGTTGACCTTAGCGGTGCGGAGGTTGAGCTTGTATCAGTGGAGAACCGCACTGCGCGATTGGGTGATGCACTGGCGAACCACACTGGTCATGACATCTGTTTTATCGATTGCCCGCCTTCGTTGGGATTGCTGACGCTTAACGCGCTGGGCGCTGCGGACACTTTGATGGTGCCGCTGCAATGCGAATTTTTCGCGCTAGAGGGGCTCAGCCAGCTTTTGCAAACGGTTGAGAGAGTGCAGCAACGCTTCAATCCGGATCTGGGCATTGTCGGCATCGTGCTGACAATGTTTGACCGGCGTAACCGCCTTACCGATCAAGTGGCTGACGATGTTCGCGATTGCTTGGGAAATCTTGTTTTCGATTCGGTCATCCCGCGTAATGTTCGTCTGTCCGAAGCGCCCAGTCATGGTCTCCCCGCATTGGTCTATGACCATTCCTGTTCGGGAAGTCGCGCCTACATTGCCTTGGCGCGTGAATTGATCGGCAGATTGCCCGAAAATAGGAAAGCCGCATGAGCAAGTCGTCTCCGCCCGCAAAGATCGATATTCCGGCGCGCGCAGCGCCTGATAAAAAGAAGAAGCTCGGGCGCGGTCTTGGCGCATTAATGGGTGAAACGCGCAAGGAAGAGCCTTTGGTTCAGAATGCTGCGGCGATCGCGCCTACATCGGCCGGTCAGGCGGATCCGGCAAATAATGCTGTCCAGTCCGGACTAGCATCGCTGTCGATTTCATCGATTGAGCCTTTGCCGGGTCAGCCGCGTACGTGGTTTGATGACGACGCGCTTTCCGAACTGGCGGCCTCGATTGCTGCGCGGGGTGTGATCCAACCGATTATCGTCCGTCCGTTGCCAAAAGGGCGTTATCAGTTGGTTGCGGGTGAGCGCCGTTGGCGCGCGGCGCAGAAGGCGCAGCTCCATGCTATTCCTGCAATTGTCCGGGAATTGGACGAGCGCGAAGTGATGGCATTGGCGCTGATCGAGAATCTACAGCGCGAGGATCTCAATCCGGTGGAGGAGGCGCGGGCTTACCACCGCTTGGCTGACCAAGAAGATATGACTCAGGCAGAGATTGCCAAGCTGGTCGACAAATCGCGCAGCCACGTCGCCAATATGCAGCGGCTGCTGGCTTTACCTGATGAGGTGCTTGATCTTGTCGAGGCGGGCGGTCTTTCCATGGGTCATGCGCGCGCACTGATCGGTCATGAAGATGCCGGCGATCTTGCGCGCCGGGCCGTGTCCAAGAAACTGTCGGTCCGTGACGTGGAAAAACTGGTCCGCAGCGGCGGCTCCGGTTCGGAAACCACCCGCCGACAAGCGCGCCCGTCGCGCGATCCAGCTAAAGATGCGGATATTGCGGCGGTCCAGGGCCATTTGGAGGAATTTCTCGGCCTGCCGGTTAAAATCAAGACCGACAGTGATCCGCGATCGGGCACGGTCACTATCAGATACCGTACTCTCGATCAGCTTGATCTGATTTGTCAGCGCCTTACCGGCGGCGATATTTAACAGCTATAACAATAGGTTATCCATGCCATTGCGTGTGCGGGTAAGAAGTTGCGCCGCGCAATTTATTGTTGCCGGGCGCGCTGATAACGCCTTCCCGTCACGTACGATTTGCAAAAGAAAGGGCGGCGAAACTCGTAAGGTTCGCCGCCCTGTTCGTTAGGCTAACTTGGTAAAGCCAGCTTATTTGCCCTTGCGATATTTCACGCGTTTGACCGGTGCACTTTTGATCGTTTTCACGCGCTTCACCGGAGCAGGTGCATAATGAATGGTGCGTTTTGCAGGCACTGTCTCGTAGGTTGTCACGGGAACGTCGACATATTCCTCGGTCACATATTCACGCACTACAGCGCGCTGCGGGACTTGAACCATTACCGGCACCAACATCATTTGCTGATGTTGGTATCCGTAATTGTAGCCCCCGGAATAGCGCGCTAGATAGTCTTCGCAATATGCAGAAGCGTCCGTCCGGTTGCGGCGACTTCTAGAATCTACCGCTGAACCAACAACTGCTCCGGCAATACCGCCAACACCTGCGCCAATCAGAGTGCCTGCGAGCCGGTCCCCATCTGCGACACGGTTGCCGATCAGTCCGCCAGCTGCTGCGCCAACGATGCCGCCGATAGCCCGGCCGTTTCGATCACGGCGACCGCCGTAATTGCTGTCTTCGTAACGGGCTTCGCATTCATCGAGCCATGCGTTGCGGTCGAAGCCTGTCTGCTGCGGATAGCCGCCATGGTGGCCAGCAGGGTACACGATCGGTTGGGAATGCATTGGCGCATGATGCACCACCGGTGTGTGATGCGTAACGGGTGCGTGATGTGCAATCGGGGCGCGCTCGACTGTGTAGTCTGCGCCATTATGCGGCATCTGGTGCGCGGTGTGGGTCGGGACCGGCTGAACGACAGGGTTCTGCGTATAAACGACCGGCGCGCCTGCAGTTGCGGGCTGCGCATATTCATATTTCTGACCGTAGGTCATTTCGGGCTGCGCCATCGCTGGTGCAGAAACGACTAGCGCCCCTGCTGCAACGCCTAGCGAAACGATATGGCGATGTTTCATGGTATTCCCCTAACTTGGACAAGCCAGGTGATTCCCGGCGTTAAGGCAATTTATACCATCGTGATCCGCAGTTACCCAAGGCTTCCGCCGTCAGCGTCCCGATTTGGGTCGAACAGGTCCGCTGTAAACCATAAAGTAGTTTATCGGGAGATCGCCGCAGAAAGCGTAGCTGCCAATAGTTCGACGCCAGCGGCATCTTCGGCGTCAAACCTTGCCATTTCAGGGCTATCGAGGTCGATGACGCCCACGACCACGCCATCCTTCTTGACCGGAACTACCAGCTCAGACTTGCTGGCGGCATCGCAGGCAATATGACCGGGAAATGCGTGAACATCCTCAACCAGCTGGGTTTCACCCGTTTTTGCAGCTGCCCCGCAGACACCCGTATCCAACGGAATACGGATACACGCTGGCCGGCCGATAAACGGCCCGAGAACCAGCTCCCCCTCAATCAAACGGTAAAAGCCGGCCCAGTTGAGCCGCGGGATAAATTCCCACATCAGCGCAGCGACGTTCGCCATATTGGCAATCGTATCATTTTCACCGTCGGTCAGTGCCCCAGCGGCTTCGTTCAGTTGACGGTACTGCTCGGCCTTGGGCAGAGGCGCATCACCATCGTGATCAGGGGTAAAATCGAACATCCATTCCATCTAAGGCGATGTGCCATTGCCGCAAGGGCGCAAGCAGACTATTTGTAGCCGCATGAGCAAAAAGCGCAAAATCCTGATCTGGGTACTCGTCATCCTCGCCGTTCTTGCTGCAGCGATATTCTTCCTCACTCGCGGCGATACGGCTGATCTGACCGTTGATGCCGTTACCGGCAATGATCCAACTTTCGAAGAACCAAATGCCGAAGCGGTGCCCACGGTGAATATCGCCAAGCCGGTCGGCTGGGCCGAAGGCGAAGTGCCTCAGGCGGCAGAGGGGTTGGCGGTGCAACGCTTCGCAGAGGGGCTCGACCACCCGCGTGTGATCCACACTCTGCCCAATGGCGATGTGCTGGTCACGCTAACGCGCTCGCCTTCGTCAGGCGATGGAGGCGGCATTACCGCATGGATCGCAGATATGCTGATGACCCGCGCGGGCGCCGGCGGCGAATCGGCCAATGAGCTGGTCTTATTGCGTGACGGTGATGCGGACGGCGTGGCGGAAACGCGAATTACGTTAACGGACGCTCTGGATTCGCCCTCGGGTATCGCTTGGGCCAATGACACTTTGTATGTCGCCAATCACGATGCGCTTTTGGCATTTCCCTATGCGCTAGGGGACGAGGAAGTGACGGGCGAGGGCGAAAAGCTGATGGATCTGCCCCCGGGCGGCGGCCACTGGATGCGCAATATCGAACTTAGCCCTGATGCCAGCAAGATATACGTAGCCGTTGGTTCGGTCTCCAACATTGGCGAAAAAGGCATGGAAGTCGAAGAAGGTCGTGCCGCGATCTGGGAATATAATATCGAAAGTAAAAGCTCGCGGATTTTCGGATCGGGCTTGCGCAATCCAAACGGGCTAGACTGGAATCCGTGGAGCGGACAGCTTTGGACCACCGTGAACGAGCGCGATATGCTCGGATCCGACTTGGTGCCTGATTATCTCACCAATGTCCCGATCGGCGTGCAATACGGCTGGCCGTGGATCTATTACCGCGAATTCGTTGACGACCGTGTCGAGGCGCCGATGCCTGCCTATCTGCAGGAATATGCCCGCCGCCCTGTTTACGCTCTGGGGCCGCACGTTGCTGCTCTGGGCATGGTGTTTTCGAAAGAAGGGCACATGATGGGCGAGAAGTACGGACAAGGCGCATTTATTGCGCGTCATGGTTCGTGGAACCGCAAGCCGGCCTCCGGATATGACGTCGTCTATGTCGCCTTTGACGAGCGCGGCAATCCGTTGGGCACGCCGGTAAATGTGCTGGACGGTTTCCTGACAGGCGAGGGCACAACGCGCGGCCGCCCGACATGGGCCGAATGGGCTGGTGACGGCGCGTTGTTGGTGAGTGATGACACAGCAGGCATCATCTGGAGGGTCGTTGCTCCGGGTGCGGAGCCGGGACCGGCTATCGAACAGAAAAACTTCGGTTCTCTCCGGCCGCAACGTGAATTGCGCGGTGACCCGAAGGCAAGTTTCACAGACGAATTTGCCCGCGAAATCCCGATGCCGCTGAACTAAGGCCTCGGCCTAGCCAGTGTTAACCGCCGAATTGCTCTGCCGAGAGTGCGTAAAACAGTTCTGCGCCTCCGGTAGCTGCGGCCTTCTGGCCTGCTGCCTCGGGCACGACATGGTCGAGGAAATACCGTGTGGTTACCGGTTTGATCGCGGCCAAGCCCGGCGCCTCACCGGCTTCCACGGCGCGTTTTTGTAACAGCATTTGCCAACCCGCCACGGCCACAGCCGACATGGTGCAGAACGGCACGCTGCCTGCCAGCTTGTCATCCAGTGACGCCTCGTCCCGCATCCAGGTTGCGATAGCGGCGCAATCACCCGCCAGAGCGAACAGGGCCGGTTCGTCAGCTGCATCGCGGGCAATATCCGCCATCAACGCGGCATAGGCCTCGCCATTCTCCAGTCCGAGTTTGCGGGTAACCAGATCTGCGGCCTGAATGCCGTTAGTGCCTTCATAAATCGGCGCGATCCGTGCATCGCGGTAATGCTGCGCAGCGCCAGTTTCCTCGACAAAGCCCATGCCACCGTGGATTTGAATGCCGATGCTGGTCACATCAATCCCGGTGTCTGTGCCCCAGGCCTTGATCATGGGCACAAGAATGTCCCCGCGCATTTTGCCCGCTTCATCGCCCAGCGTTCCCAGATCGGTTTGGCCAGCGGTATAATAGAGCAGCGCGCGCATCGCTTCTGTCAGCGACTTCATGCGCAGCAGCATACGCCGCACATCGGGATGCTGGATGATTGCCACGGGCTCACGGTCGGCAGCACCCGCGCGTGCTGACTGGACACGGTCATTAGCGTAATAGACCGCCTGCTGAAGCGCACGCTCGGCAATCTGAACGCCTTGGCTGCCGACATTGATCCGCGCATTGTTCATCATGGTGAACATTGCGGCCAATCCGCGATTCTCCGCACCGATCAACTCGCCGATGCATTCATTGTTATCGCCATAAGACATAACACAGGTAGGCGAAGCGTTGATGCCCAGCTTGTGTTCTATACTCACGCATCGCACATCGTTGCGGCCCGCCAGCGAACCGTCTCCGGCCACATGGTATTTGGGTACCAGAAACAGCGAAATGCCGCGGCTGCCCTCCGGCGCTCCGGGCAATCGCGCCAAAACAAGGTGGACGATGTTCTTGGCCAGATCATGCTCGCCCCAAGTGATGTAGATTTTCTGTCCCTGAATCTTGAACTTGCCAGCGTGCTCGCCGTCTTCGATGGGCGTTGCTGTCGCGCGTAATGCTCCGACATCGCTACCGGCCTGCGGCTCGGTCAGGTTCATTGTGCCTGACCATTCGCCGCTCACGAGCTTGGGCATATAAGTCGCCTTTTGGGCGTCACTGCCGTGATGCTCGATCGCTTCAATCGCGCCGACAGACAGCATAGGTAGCAAGGTAAATGCCATATTGGCCGCACCAAGGTTCTCCAGCACATTACAGGCCAGCGTAAAGGGCAAACCTTGCCCGCCAAATTCGACCGGCGATGCAATCGCGTTCCAGCCTTGCTCTACATATTGGCCATAGGCCTCGGCGAACCCGTCAGGCAGGGAAACGACCCCGTTTTCCAGCTTTGCACCTTCCAGATCGCCCACGCGGTTAAGTGGAGCGAATTCGCCAGCGGCAAATGCACCTACACCTTCAACAATCGCTTCGACCATATCGGCTTCTGCTGCGGCAAACTTCTCGCTCTCCGCGAGTTTTTCCATGCCGGCATTGACCTTGATCGCGAGCAACTGGTCTTGAGTAGGCGGTGTAAAAGGTGTCACGGTTTTCTGTCCTTTAGAGGTGCGTTTAGTTTGCGCGGGCGCGCGATTCCCTTGGCTTTTCTGTGTCTCACCTATAGCGGGAGCGGATGCGCGACAAGAACGCTACGGAAATGCACCATGCCAGCCCTGCCGGAATCGCCCGCGCGGCTGAAATCCTGTGTTCGGGCGGCATTGTCGCAGTTCCAACGGAGACAGTCTACGGTCTGGCAGCGCGCGCCGATAGCGATGCTGCTGTGGCGAAAATATACGCTGCCAAGGGCAGACCGAGCTTCAATCCGCTGATCGTCCATGTCGGTTCAATCGAACAGGCCAAAGCGCTCGCACATTTTTCCGATATGGCAGAACGGGTGGCCGCGGCTGCATGGCCTGGCCCGTTGACGCTGGTGTTGCCGCGCCGCGATGATGCGGTGCTTGCCGATGCCGTTTCGGCGGGATTACCGACCATCGCAGTGCGGATGCCCGCGCATCCAGTGATGCGTTCGGTACTTGCGCAAAGCGGCGTGCCGCTGGCTGCGCCTTCCGCGAACCGGAGTAATGCGATCAGCCCGACATCAGCGGCGCACGTACTGACGACGCTAGAGGGGCGGATAGATGCCGTTCTTGATGGCGGAGACAGTCAGGAGGGATTGGAATCCAGTATCTTGGCAATACGCCAAGACGGCACTTGGGAAGAATTGCGGCCCGGACCCGTTGATTTGTCACTGCTCCACGAACATTTTCTTGGTCAGCCGCTGGCGACGGTTAAAGCGGTTCAGACCGTTGAAGCGCCGGGTCAATTGCCGCGCCATTACTCGCCGGGAAAGCCGCTGCGGCTGGATGCACTTCGCGCCGAGGCAGGGGAGTATTTGATAGGGTTTGGCGAAGTGGAAGGCGATTGCACTTTGTCTGCGAATGGCGATTTGGCCGAAGCGGCGGCCCGTCTTTATGCCTGTCTACATCTGGCCGCTCAGTCCGACTGTCCCAGAATTGCTGCCGCCCCTATCCCCCGATCGGGTGTTGGGAAAGCAATCAATGACCGTTTACGCCGGGCCTCCTATTAGTCTGGTTCGGGCGCCGGTGGTTGGGTGGCGATCAGCTCTTGCAACTCGTCATAGATTTCACGGGCATCCTTACAGGCGCCGCGGTCACCGTCGTCGCAATCTTCGCGCTCTTTATAATATTGGCGCTCCAGCTTTCCGATAGCTTCCTCGCGCTTGCGGATCTCGCGGCCGCGTTTCTCGTCTTTTTCCGACTGGCTCTCGGTCGCCAGATCGACTGCCTTGCTGGCCACGCGAACGGGGGCCGTCACCACATCGAATGCGGTTTTAGCAACGCAGCCTTGCAGGGCCAGCATCAGACCGGCACCTGTAATCAGAGCTATACTGCGCGGGAAATTGGACATATCAGTCACCTTTCCCGCGCAGCATAGCCCGCTAATTATGAAGCGTCGATGATCAGCTTTCGGCTTCAGTAACCGTTTGGCAGGTGATTTTACCCGAACCGACCGCATTCACGGTGCAAGTTGCACTGCCGGTGACCGTGACATCACCCGAACCTACTATGTTTGCCTCAACGCTGCCATCGGAAGCGAAATCTGCATCACCAGAGCCGGCAATTGTCACTTCGGCATTGCCCGCTTTCAGACCAGCCATTTTCGCGCTGCCCGAGCCTGCAATAGTTGTTTCCAGCATCGCCGCCGAACCGGCTCCGGAAAATGTGCCCGAACCGGCAACGGTCACTTCCAGCTTGTCTGCGTCGATGGCCGCTACATTTGCTTTACCCGAACCGGCAATTGTGACGCTGGATTCCTTCGCCATAGATGCTGCTTCGAGCGAGCCCGAGCCGGCCAGAACCAGTGAGGAGGGCGAAGGCATGGTGATCCGAACCGTTGCGGAGGAACCATCTTTCCATCCGTCTTTCTCGCGCGAGATAGCGAGGGTCCCGTCATCAAGCGCGAACCGCAATGCTGCTGTGCTATCAGCATCGCCTTCGACCTGGATATCAAGCACGTCGCCGTCGGTAATGATGATCTTATCAGGACCGGCGAGTACTACGTCAGTTGGCACAGCGCCTGACATATCCAGCTCGGCGAGCGGCACGCCGTCAGTATCGCCGATTTTGATGTCCATATCGCCGCAACCGGACAATGTCAGACCGATGGCCATAGCCGCAGCGGGCATGGCGCGTTTGAAAAATGTATGAAGCATGAGTTCCTCCGTGTGTGTATTGCCGATATAATACAGCAAGCACATCTCCGCAAGGCGGATACGAAAAAGGGCCGCCCTTTCAGGCAGCCCTAATCGATTTCAGATAACGGTTCGTCGATCAGCTGTCGTCGTCGTCATTATCGTAATATTGCGGCGCGTGTTCGCGCAGAATGTCCAACACTTTCTCAAGCGCTGTTGGCTCGTCGGTCTTGTCCATTGCGGCAAGCTCTCGGGCCAGACGGCTGGATGCAGCCTCGAAAATCTGACGCTCGGAATAGCTTTGCTCCGGCTGATCGTCCGGACGGAACAGATCGCGCGTCACCTCGGCAATGGAAACCAGATCACCGGAGTTGATCTTCGCTTCATATTCCTGGGCCCGGCGCGACCACATGGTGCGCTTGACCTTCGGTTTGCCCTTCAGAGTTTCCATCGCTTCTTTCAGCGTCTTATCGCTGGAAAGCTTGCGCATGCCGATCGCTTCGACCTTATTGGTCGGCACGCGGAGCGTCATCCGTTCTTTCTCGAAACGCAGAACGTAAAGTTCCAGCGCCATACCGGCAATTTCTTCGTTCTGAATTTCTGTCACACGGCCCACGCCGTGCTTTGGGTAGACGACATAGTCGCCGACATCGAAGGCGAGTGCCTTACCAGCCATAAAAAGTCCTTTCCTGCGGCTCCGGGCCAAATGACAGTCAAAATCACCGCGCGCCGCATCACATGATACAGCTTCCCAGCCGATTGATTGTCAGAATTTGGTCAGAAACCTTTCCAGATACACCGCCGCTGCCGGGACCAAACCGGCGCGGTCGCAACATTATATAGCACATTCGCAACAAAATTGCGAATCGC
>JAHDBR010000032.1:8397-27940 GCA_020630295.1 Sphingomonadaceae bacterium | reverse complement strand
ATGAACAGCCAGCTTTCCGCACAATTTGGTGAGATTGAGGCAGTCGAAAGAATTGCGCCGGCTGATGAATATAGCGGGGCGGTGACCTTCCGCTTCGAGAAGGCGCTCGGCCAAGGGCAGATAGCGCTCGATCCGAACGCGCCGCACAAGATTGCCGGCCTTCAACTGACATCATTCGAAGCGCGCGGAGACACGCTGGAAAAAGTAAAAGCCGATTTTGAGGCTTTACCCGGTGATGTAGGGATACTGTTCACCCGGCTCGATTCCAGTGCCGAGCCAATTTTGGCTCTCAATGCGGACGACCAATTCGCCATCGGCTCTACATTTAAACTGTATATTCTATCCGCACTCGCCCGCTCCATAGAAAACGGCGAACGTGATTGGGCGGACGTGATCCGGATCAGCAGGAAATCATTCCCTAGTGGACGGTTGCAAAACTGGCCGGATGGTGCGCCAATCACGCTCCAAAGTGCGGCTACATTGATGATTTCCATCAGTGACAATACCGCGACCGATTTGCTGCTGCACGAACTGGGCAGAGAGACTGTAGAGGCAGAGCTTCTGCGCATCGGCCATTCTGATCCGGCAAAAGCGCTTCCATTCTTGAGCACGCTCGAAATGTTCGGATTGAAAGGCAGCCCCGAAAACCTGGCGAAATATGTGGCTGGTGACGAAGCCCGAAAGCGCGCAATCCTCGCCGATTTCGTCGATGATGTGAACGGGAATCCTAATCGGATTACACCGCCGCGATTCGTAGAGCCGACTGCTATTGATGAAGTCGAGTGGTTTGCCAGCGGGAATGACCTAAAGCTGCTTGCAAAGCGCCTATCAGAAATAAACGATCCGACTGCGCGCAAGATCTTGGCCGTCAATCCCTCATTGCCGCTGATCCGCCAGAATGACTGGCTGTATACCGGATTCAAGGGCGGTTCGGAGCCGGGCGTGCTGAATCTAACCTGGCTTCTGCAAGATGAAGCAGAGCGTTGGCATGTCCTGACAATGAGCTGGAACAATACAGAAGCAAACGTCGATGAAACCGCGTTTGAGTTGCTGTCACAGCGCCTCATCATGTTCGCCTTCTAAAGCGTATTCTATATCAATCGGGAAAGTTGACCTAAGGGCACCCTTGCCCTTTGGAGCCTTGCCGATTAACGCCCGCCAAAAGCAAGTTGCATAGGAAAACCCATGACTGATACCGGACCAAAGCGTTTCGACGGCACCGATGACTACATCGCAACCGATGATTTGAAAGTCGCTGTTGATGCTGCGGTGACATTGCGGCGCCCTCTTTTGGTAAAGGGCGAGCCAGGCACAGGTAAGACAGTTCTGGCGCATGAAATTGCAAAAGCGGTTGGCGCACCGTTAATTGAATGGAACGTCAAATCCACCACCAAAGCTCAGCAGGGTTTGTATGAATATGATGCGGTTGCGCGCCTGCGTGACGGCCAGCTGGGCGAAGAGCGGGTTCACGACATCCGCAACTACATTAAGAAGGGAAAGTTGTGGGAGGCGTTCACTTCTGAGCAGCTGCCGGTCCTGCTGATTGACGAGATTGACAAGGCGGACATCGAATTCCCGAACGATCTTCTGCAGGAGCTCGATCGGATGAGCTTCGATGTTTACGAAACGCAGGAACGGGTGACCGCCAAGGAACGCCCGATAGTGGTCATTACGTCCAACAATGAGAAGGAACTGCCCGACGCGTTCTTGCGCCGCTGCTTCTTCCACTACATCAAGTTCCCTGACCGCGACACAATGCGGTCAATCATTGAAGTCCATCACCCCGGAATTCAGAAGACGCTGGTTAGCAAGGCGATGGATGTGTTCTATGAAATCCGCGAAGTCCCCGGCCTGAAAAAGAAGCCCAGCACCTCAGAATTGCTCGATTGGCTGAAACTGCTGCTGAACGAAGATATGCCCTTGGAAGTGCTGCAGGATCAGGACCCTTCAAAGGCAATTCCGCCGCTTCATGGTGCGCTGCTGAAAAACGAGCAGGACATTATGTTGTTCGAACGCCTGGCATTCATGTCACGCCGCCAAACCTGATCGGCTTACATTTAATACAAAACTGGCCGCTCCGATCTTGTCGGGCGGCCAGTTTTGAGTCTTGCTGTCTGACTTAATCGAGCGTGTAAGCAATCTCGAAATCACCCCAGCGGCGGCCATTAATGTACAGCGGTACATAGACATTGCGGACCACGACGTACTGCGTGCCATCACCTTCCTGACGATAAACCGCCATCATATAGCTGTCCGTTGATCGCTTGGCACTGATGTCAACGCCTTCAAGAAGTATCCGCCCGTTCCGGCAATATTTGGTATCATATTCGAGATCGCCAGTCGGTTTGCGCGACCGGTCGGTGACGTGCGTCGGGAGAAAACCTTTCATGTCGGCCGCAGAGCACATGGTAATCGCTCCGCCTTCTGCCACCACTTTATCGAAGATCGGCTGCCAGTTTGCATCTGCCCAGTCGCTTACGCGGGTCCGGAACAGTTTTGGATTGCTTCCGGGAACTTCCTGATAGTCCTGATCAAACAATTGATCGATCGACAAAGCGCCAGATGCTATTGCGTCTTCAGCAGTTTTGGCCACCGTTGCCGCGTGCGCCTGTGCACGTTCAACAAGCGCACTGTCGTTGGGTGACAGACCTGCCTTCACAATACTATCAAACATCGCACTGGCGGTGATTTCCAGTTCTTCCATCCGTTCGTGCGATGAACGTAGCTTATCTTCATTTTCCAGCGCAGCGCTATCGAATGAAGACAACACCGACTGGACGCTGTGCACGTGATCACTGATCGTGCCTGTAGAACGAGCAATCTGGTCATTCTGGCGGTCAACTTCTTCGACAAGTTCGGCCACACCGCCAATTGTTTCTTCGATTTGGGCCACAGAAGTCTTGGCATTGCGGCTCGCCTCGGCACCGCTTTCGATCCGCGCAATCACGCTTTCAGCTTCAATGCCCAAAGTATCGATGGTGCGGCTGATCTCTTCGGTCGCCTGACGCGTATCACCGGCAAGGCTTTTTACCTCATTGGCAACAACGGCAAATGTCCGCCCGGCATCTCCGGCACGCATTGCTTCGATTGTAGCATTCAGAGCAAGGATATTGGTGGTTTCGGCGATTTGATCAATATCTTGCGAACAGCGCCGTACTTGCTCCATCGCTGCAGCAAATCCGGTGACATGTTGGGTCAAAGTTTCGACCAGTTCGAGAAGGCCTGAAATCTGACCAAGCGAAGACTGGATCAGGGACGTGCCCTGTCCAAGACGTTCAATTGCCCGTTCGGACAACAGACGGGCTTCGTCGCTGGCTTCGGAAACCTTTTGCTGGTCTTCTTCCAGCTTTGCGACAGTGCCTTGCAGCGCATCATGCTCCGCCCGCAATGCCTCAGACGAATCGATGACGGCCTGCACCAATCCGGCGGCGTCCGAACAACCCACGGTGACTTCACCGCAGCTTTTCGGGATCATGTCGATTGCTTTACGTTCGACTGTTTCGAAATCGGTATGCTTCATGACGGTTGCAGGTCCCCTAAATCCTCATTGCGCACCTCCTACGCAGGGTATGGTTATCTTTCGGTTAAGATTGAAACACCGTCGACGCGAAGAACGAGAGCTAGCGACTAAGGCTGGCATCGGGCGGATTCAGTAGCTAAGAGCCACCTATGTTTTTTGATTTCGTTGACGAACTTCGCGCCGCTGGCATCCAGGCTTCTTTTAAAGAGCATCTCACGCTGCTGGAGGCGCTCGACCGTGACGTCATCGAACAATCGCCGGAAGCCTTCTATTATTTGAGCCGCGCAACCTTCGTAAAAGATGAAGGCTTGCTCGACCGTTTTGACCAAGTATTCAACAAAGTCTTCAAAGGCTTGCTGACCGACTATGGTCAGGATGCTGTCGATATTCCAGAAGAATGGCTGAAAGCCGTCGCCGAGAAGTTTCTAACCCCAGAGGAAATGGCGGAGATTGAAGCACTTGGCGACTGGGACGAGATTATGGACACCCTCAAGAAGCGTCTTGAGGAGCAGGAAAAACGCCACGAAGGCGGAAATAAATGGATCGGTACCGGCGGCACGTCCCCGTTTGGCCACTCCGGCTATAATCCGGAGGGCGTTCGCATCGGCGGTGAGAGCAAGCACAAGAAAGCCGTTAAAGTCTGGGAAAAGCGCGAATTCCAGAACCTCGATAATACGAAGGAACTGGGCACGCGGAACATCAAGATGGCACTGCGCCGCCTTCGCCGCTTCGCACGCGAGGGTTCCGCAGACGAGCTTGACCTGGATGCGACAATCGACGGAACCGCCAAGCAGGGCTGGCTGGATATTCGCATGAGGCCGGAACGGCACAATGCGGTAAAGCTTTTACTGTTCTTGGACGTTGGCGGGTCAATGGATCCTTTCATCAAACTGTGTGAAGAACTGTTTAGTGCCGCGAATAGCGAGTTCAAAAACTTGGAATTTTTTTACTTTCACAACTGTCTCTATGAAGGCGTGTGGAAGGATAACCGTCGCCGGTGGCAGGAGCGGACCAATACATGGGATATCCTGCATAAATACGGCCACGATTATAAAGTGATTTTCGTGGGTGATGCGGCGATGAGCCCCTATGAGATCACTCATCAGGGCGGAAGCGTAGAGCATATGAACGAGGAAGCCGGGGCGGTCTGGATGCAGCGGGTCACCAACACCTATCCGGCCACAGTATGGCTTAATCCTGTACCGGAAAAGCAGTGGAATTATTCACAATCCACCAAGATGCTGAAGCAGCTGGTCAACGACCGGATGTATCCATTGTCGCTGGACGGTCTCGACGATGCTATGCGCGAACTCAGCCGAAAATCCGGCTCCTGAATCCGCGCTAACACTGACTTCAATACAGCAAATACTGTTTGACTTCAGATCGCCAGCTTTGTTCGTCTTTTGACGTCATGGTGTCGAGTTCGTCGGGCGTAGATGCAGGATTATCGACCCATTCGCGCAGTGCCGGGCCGCCATTGATTACGTCGATCGCCAGAACATCATTGGTATATTCGTATTTGAAATCCTTGCCGCGCCATAACGGATAGTCGGGATAAATATTTCGGATAGCTTTGAAGGCCAGCGCCTGAAGCCGCCAGGGTTTGAAATCCTCGTGTCTATAGTGCGGACCTTCGGCATGGATCATCAGCGCACTGCACAGCTTGCCCTGATGTTTATGAAAGGTTGGTTCAAACCAGCATTCGCGCAAAATGCAGCCTTCCATCCAATGCGGCGCGATCCGTGTCATTTCGTTGCGGATAGAAGCAGCGTCCACGTCGGGTGCTCCGAACAGGACTTCCAAAGGTCTTGTCGTGCCCCGCCCTTCACTAACCTGTGCGCCTTCGATCATCACCGTGCCTGCATAAGCACGGGCCATGTTGACTGTTACCGCATTGGGGCTTGGATTGATCCACACGCGATCTTCAGGCCACCCGTAGCCAGGGCCAGTCTCCGGCGACCATCCCGCCATTTCGATAACGCGATACGCCACATCGAGGCCGAAATGGCCGATAAACCAGTGACCCATTTCGCCCAGAGTAAGCCCGTGCCGCATAGGCATCGGCCCTGCGCCGACGAAACTTTCATGCCCTTTGATCAGCGTAAGCCCTTCGACAGGCCTTCCCGCCGGGTTGGGACGATCAAGAACCCACACCTCTTTGCCGTGCTCCTGCGCCGCCTCGAGCAAATACAACAATGTTGTGACAAAGGTATATATGCGGCAGCCAAGGTCTTGAAGATCAAACAGAAAGACGTCCGCCGTCGACATCATTTCCGCGGTCGGGCGGCGCACGGTTCCGTAGAGGCTGAAAATCGGAATGCCGTATTGCGCATCCGTCTCGTCCTCTGTTTCGACCATATTGTCTTGCTTGTCACCCTTCAGCCCATGCTGAGGGCCGAAGGCAGACGTTACATCCACTCCAGCTGCAATCAGTGCATCAAGTGAATGGGTCAGGTCCTGCGTTACAGAAGCGGGATGTGCCACCAGCGCGACACGTTTGCCAGCCAGTTCCGCCAACAGATCTTTGTCGGCAAGCAGACGGTCGAGACCAAACAAAACGCTCAACGGTTGTCCTCCATGGCAATGGCCCGGCACACGGTGCTGTGAAATTCCGCTTTGCCATCCTCGAATGCCAGCGCCCAAAATTGGATATTGCCCTCCACATCCTCGACCACTGCGTTGAGCGCAATATCCGCCGGAAGCGGGAGTCGGGATGTGATATCCGCCTGAAGTTCAAGACTGTCTGCATTGTTCACACAGGCAATCGCGATGGCTTCCACCGGTGCATCGCGGCTGTTCAGACGAAAATCATCGAAGTCATAACACGCCCAACGGGAAGAAGGGGAAAGATTGAATTCTCTGTAGTAGGACCCGCCATGAGGCTGCCAGAAAATCTCGAAACAGGTTGTTTGCCATAGGTTATCGGTGCGAACACCATCGGCAGGAGCCGGAATCTTGATTTTTCCGATATCACCCTCGAGCCTGAAACGGGCTTTGCAGCCTGTTGCGGTCGAACATATCTCCGCGGACACATTGCGTATGGGTCCTTCGGAGCAATCGGGGTGTAAAGTAAGAGCTTTCATGCCAGCTCTATCGCGCACCGGAAAAGCTGCTGCAACCCACTTACGAAGGTGATTTTTCATTGCTACAGCGCGATCACGATGACCAACTATAAATCAGACTTGCTTCGCGTGCTCGAAGAACGCGGATATATCCACCAGATGACCGACGCGGTGGGGCTTGACGAGCTCGCCTCGAAACAGATCGTGCCCGGCTATATCGGCTTCGATGCGACAGCACCGTCGCTGCACATTGGCAGTCTGGTTCAGATTATGATGCTTCGCCGGTTACAACAGGCCGGTCATAAGCCAATTGTCCTGATGGGCGGCGGCACCACACGTATCGGTGACCCTACCGGCCGCGACGAGAGCCGCAAGATGCTGACCGATACGGTTATTGACGAAAATATCGCATCTATCCGGACCGTTTTTGAAAGGCTTTTGACTTTCGGCGATGGACCCACGGATGCTGTCATGGTCAACAATCAGGATTGGCTTGGCCAGCTTGGCTATATCGAGATGCTTCAGAAAGTCGGTACCCACTTTACCGTAAACCGGATGCTGACCTTCGATTCGGTCAAGCTGCGGCTCGACCGCGAGCAGCCGATGACCTTTCTCGAATTTAATTACATGATCCTGCAGGGCTATGATTACCGTTATCTGTCCGAAGAAATGGGTGCGCGCCTACAGATGGGCGGGTCCGATCAATGGGGCAACATCATCAACGGTGTCGAACTTGGCCGGCGTATGGACAGCACGGAGCTATTCGGACTGACCACTCCGCTTCTGACCACAGCTGATGGCGGAAAAATGGGCAAAACTGCTGCTGGCGCAGTGTGGCTGAATGAAGCCCAGCTTCCGGCTTATGATTTCTGGCAATATTGGCGCAACACAGATGACCGAGATGTCGGACGCTTCCTGCGCCTGTTCACCGACTTGCCGCTGGATGAAATTAGCCGGTTGGAGCAATTGGAAGGCAGCGCCATCAATGATGCCAAAATTGTGCTAGCGAACGAAGTGACCAAATTGGTACGCGGCGAAGAAGCGGCGCGCTCTGCAGAAGCAACAGCCGCGCAAACCTTTGCTGGCGGCGGTGCGGGCGAAGATTTGCCCACACTTTCCGTTGGCGCGGAAGGTATGCGGATCGGAGCAGTGCTCACAGAACTGGGCTTCACTGCCTCCAACAAGGAAGCCAAGCGCAAAATTGCTGAAGGCGCCGTTAGGCTTAACGGGGAGCCTGTCGAAGATGCCGGGACCCTGGTTCAAGTAGAAGCAAACGCTGAAATAAAATTAAGTCTTGGTAAGAAAAAGCACGCAATAATTCTATTCTAGCTGAAAAAACGGCCATTTGTCCCGAAGCGGGACATAAAATTTTACAGATTAATAGGCTTTTTCGTTCAGTACGGTTCTTCCAGTTTTCAAGGGAAGGGCCGCCAATCATGTCTGTCGGAGCACAGCTATCAGTTACCGATCTTCGCCGTGCCGCGAGGCATCCGGTAGATCATCCGGTGATCGCAGAACACCATGATCGCGGTGATCTGAAACTGCACATTAGCAACCTCTCAGCCCATGGATTTATGGTTGATGATGCCGATGACCTGTCGCGCGGCGACCGTATCATTGTCCGCCTGCCAGTTGTGGGCCGGATCGAAGCATATGTCATCTGGACGCATGAAAAACGCGCTGGGTTTCAGTTTGAACGAATTATCCGCGTGGATGATTTCATCAATCTCATCGACGCTCTTCAGCCTAACCCACGCCTTCGCCGGAACCGCTAATACAAGCCCCATAGGCACAACGCCTTTTCAAACCTGTCGCCGCCTGTCATGGCGCAGGCTGTGAGCGAACAGACTTCTCCTTTTAAAGTAGCAAATTTCAGGGCCTATTGGATTTCGCGCTTGTCCATGACGCTGGCGCAATATGCCATGCTGCTGATTATTGGCTGGCAAACTTACAACATTGCCAGAGATTCAGGGCTTGGTGTTGGCGCAGCGTCAGGACAGTTGGCGCTTATTGGCCTGCTGCAATTCATCCCCTTGTTCCTGCTCACGCCATTTGCCGGCTTAGCGGCAGACCGTTTCAACAGACGAAATGTAGCCCGCCTGACCGTTGCTCTGCAGATGATCTGTGCAGCTATTTTGGCGTATCTGACTTGGCAGAACGCGATTACCATTCCTGGCCTGTTCGCGATTGCGGTGCTGCTCGGCATTGCACGGGCATTTGCAGGCCCGGCTCTCTCCGCCCTCGCCCCGAATCTAGTCCCTAAAGAGATACTGCCCAACGCCATCGCTCTGTCGTCGATAGCATGGCAGGTCGGAATGATCGTTGGACCGGCCATTGGTGGCTATTTGTTCGTGGTTGATCCTGCGCTGCCTTATGCTGCTGCATTTGTGCTATTTGCTGTTTCTGTGACTGCGCTGAGCTTCATTGGCTCTGTGCCCCGCACTGCTATCCCCGGTACGCAGCACCCTATCCGGCAGGTCATTGACGGCCTCCAATATGTCGGGCGCAACAAGATGGTGCTCGGAGCGATCACACTCGATCTGTTTGCGGTCTTTTTGGCAGGCGCAACAGCGCTTTTCCCGGTGTATGCGCGGGACATTCTCGAGGTCGGCCCAACCGGCTTGAGCCAACTTGCCGCTGCCCCGGCGGTTGGTGCAGCGCTGACAGCGCTGTTTTTCTCGTTTCGGCCGCTGAAAACCAATGTCGGTCCCAAAATGCTATGGGCCGTTGCGGTCTTCGGAGTTGCCACCATCATCTTTGGCTTCTCGACCAATATGTTCCTGTCACTGGCGATGCTGTTTATCGTAGGCGCGGCGGATATGTTCTCGGTCTATATCCGGCAATCCCTGATCCAGTTACATACGCCGGATGATAAGCGCGGGCGTGTTTCCTCCGTTTCTCTCCTGACGATATCGGCATCAAACGAGTTCGGAGATTTCTTCTCAGGTACTTTGGCCTATTTGATTGGACCGGTGCTGGCGGTCGTTTCTGGAGGGGCTGGAGCCGTCATTACGGTCGCTCTGTGGAGCAAGTTATTTCCAGTCCTTCGGACTACGCGGACCTTTGAACCGCCTGACGAGTTACTAGATACAGAAGCAGACAACACAGCCCAACCGCAGGGAGATAGTAAATGAAAGCCGATTCCGTTCTAGCCACCATCGGAAACACACCGCACATCCGTTTGTCGCGGCTGTTTCCTGACCACGATGTCTGGATCAAGTCAGAACGATCAAATCCAGGTGGATCGATCAAAGACCGTATCGCACTGGCAATGGTCGAAGATGCGGAAGCCTCCGGCGCGCTGAAGCCGGGCGGGACGATCATTGAACCCACCAGCGGGAATACCGGTATCGGCCTTGCCATGGTCGCAGCGGTAAAGGGGTACAAGCTCGTATTGGTAATGCCGGAGTCGATGTCTCTGGAACGCCGCCGTCTGATGCTGGCATATGGCGCGACGTTTGATCTGACGGACAAAGCAAAGGGCATGAAGGGCGCAATCGAGCGCGCAACCGAGCTTGTCGCGCAAACTGACGGTGCATGGATGCCGGCCCAATTTGACAACCCCGCCAATTTTGAAGTGCACGTAAAAACGACATCTCAAGAAATTTTGAAGGATTTCGCAGACAGCCCTGTAGATGTGATGATCACGGGCGTAGGAACTGGCGGGCACCTGACAGGCTGCGCTGAAGAGCTGAAACGCCATTGGAGCGGGATGAAGGCATATGCGGTAGAGCCGGAGCTTTCACCGGTTATATCCGGCGGCCAGCCCGGCCCTCACCCCATACAAGGCATTGGCGCCGGCTTCATTCCCGGCAATTTGCACACGCAGGCAATTGACGGCGCAATTCCTGTCGATGCAGATGCCGCCAAGGAAATGGCGCGTAAATGTGCTGTGACCGAAGGACTTCTCGTAGGCATATCCAGCGGCGCGACGCTGGCAGCAATAGCCAAAAAACTGCCGGAGCTGGCGCCCGATGCCAAAGTGCTCGGCTTCAATTACGATACTGGCGAGCGTTACCTGTCAGTCCCGGACTTCCTGCCGGAGTGACATTATCCCAGACATGAAAAAGGGGGCCAGTTTTCACTGAGCCCCCCTTTTTTGTGCGTTTGGCCTGTTAGGCTGCGGTCTGGAATGCGTCCGCATCCAGTGCCATCATAGAGTCCGAACCGGTTTCGATCTTCCGGCGCAAAGCTCCGGCATCGGGAAGGAATCGATCGCCGTAATAGCGCGCAGTAGCCAGCTTGGTTTCATAAAACGCTTTATCTTCCGCACCTTCGGCAAGTTTTGCATGCGCAACAGTAGCCATGCGTAGCCACATGAGGCCCAGCGAAACAATACCCATAATGTGCATATAGTGGTGAGCGCCCGCCCCCAGATTATCCGGGTTAGCCATGGCATTCTGCATGAACCACATGGTCGCAGCTTTCTGCTCGCCAAGAGCTTTCTCAAGCTTTTCAGCAAATGGAGCCAGTTCTTCAATCTGCTTCGCCGCAGCAATTTCCTCGTCAACAGTGGCGAAGAATACCTGGATTGCCGCGCCGCCGTTTTGAGCAAGCTTCCGGCCGCAAAGGTCCATGGCCTGAACACCGTTGGTGCCTTCGTAAATCATAGCGATACGGCTATCGCGCACATATTGCTCCATGCCCCATTCCTGGATGTAGCCGTGTCCGCCAAAGACCTGCTGCATATTGATAGCAACGTCGAAGCCTTTGTCCGTGCCGTAGCCTTTAATCACAGGGGTAAGCAGGCTGATGATCTGGTCAGCTTTTGCCTTATCTTCTTCAGTCGCGCCCTTGTGTGTCAGATCGACCTGAAGCGCGCCCCATAGTGCAAGTGCGCGCATACCTTCCGTATATGCTTTTGCATCCATAAGCATCCGGCGCACGTCTGCGTGCACGAAAATGGGATCTGCTTGTGCCTCAGGCTCTGCTGGTCCGGTCAAGGCGCGGCCCTGACGGCGGTCGAGCGCATAGGCCACAGCGTTTTGATACGCGACTTCTGCCTGGGCATAGCCTTGAATACCGACGCCGAGACGCGCGGCATTCATCATGATAAACATGGCGGCGAGGCCTTTATTCTCTTCGCCGACCATCCAGCCTTTAGCCCCGTCATAATTCATGACGCAGGTGGAATTGCCATGGATACCCATCTTTTCTTCGATAGACCCGCATTGCAGCGTGTTGCGATCACCGATCGAACCGTCATCATTCACCAGAAACTTGGGAACGATGAATAGCGAGATACCCTTTGAACTATCAGGCGCACCCGGCGTCTTCGCCAGAACAAGGTGAATGATATTTTCCGTCAAATCATGCTCACCGGCCGAGATGAAAATTTTGGTGCCGGTGATGTCGTAAGAACCATCTGCCTGCGGTTCTGCCTTGGTCCGGATCATGCCCAGATCGGTACCGCAATGCGGCTCGGTCAGGTTCATGGTGCCGAGCCATTCATTGGCGATCATCTTATGCAGATATTTCTCTTTTTGCTCGTCTGATCCTTTCGCCAAAATAGCCGCTACAGCGCCGCCGGTCAGTCCGGGATACATCGCAAAAGCCTGGTTAGCAGTGCCGACAAACTCTTCGATCAACATGCCCAGAACATGCGGCATGCCCTGCCCGCCAAACTCTTCTGGTTGGGAAATCGTGCCCCAGCCTGATTCGCGGTACTGGTCAAAAGCAGCTTTGAAGCCGGTTGGTGTAGTGACGCTGCCATCGTCGTGACGCGTGCAGCCTTCCTTGTCGCCAATCTGGTTTAGCGGCGCGAGTACTTCTGCGCAGAACTTACCCGCTTCGTTAATCACCGTATCGATCATGTCGGGTGTTGCGCTCTCAAAACCTGGCAGGTTGTTGTAGCTCGCCAGATCGAGCATTTCGTTGACAATGAAGCGCGCATCGCGGGTAGGAGCGGTATAGGTAGGCATGTAATTTCCTTCGTAAGTGATCAGTCCTGAGTACGATCCAGGTCCAGATCTTCAATTTGTTCGATGAAACCGGTCAGCTCTTTGATAGACGAGTCGATATCCGCACGCTGACGCTTAAGTTTGGCTACGTGGTTCCGGCATTTTTCGACCGTTACGCGGCGCTGTTCTACCCGGCCATCGCCAAGGTCATACAGGTCAATCATCTCGCGAATTTCGGTCAGGCTAAAACCAACATTCTTCGCCCGCATAATCCACGCAAGCCGCGCTCTATCGCGTTTGGAATATACCCGGGTCAGGCCGACCCGCTGCGGTGCGATAAGACCTTCGTCCTCATAAAAGCGGAGAGCGCGTGCGGTACAATCAAACTCGGTAGTCAGGTCCGAAATTGTGAACTGCTCACGCTCGAGCTTGTCAGGCCGGTCAAGATGGGCGCCCGCATGGGCTTCCCGGTTGGACTTATTGGATGCGTTCTTTGATGCAGTAGCCATACCGCATCCTTAGCTACCCTTTACGTAAACGTCAAGATGATTTGAGAGTTCGCGAATCCAGATCAAGTTCGCGGTAGAAGCAGCTTTGCGCTCCGGTGTGACAGGTTGGTCCCGCAGGTTTGCAAGCAATGACTAATGCATCTTGGTCGCAATCAACCTTGATCGACACCACCCGCAACACATTGCCCGATGTTTCGCCCTTCTTCCAAAGTTTGCCGCGCGACCGAGAGTGAAAGTGGGCGATCCCAGTATCCAACGTGGCATCAAGCGCTTCTTGGTCCATGAAAGCAACCATCCGCACATCGTTGGAATCACAGTCCAATATCACTGCGGACAACAAACCGTTCGCATCAAATTTTGGCAGAAATGCGGAGCCAGTCTCAATGTCGGCTGATTGGAAGGAACCTTTGGGCATCAAATTCTCGCTGAAGTGGGTAATGGTACGGATGTAAAACTTTGTTGCACGATAACCACAGATAATCGGCAAAATCTATGGCGTAAGTACTTCCCGCTTTCACCGCGGCGCAATGGATGAAATGAACGCTTCATGGCTCGAAAGGGTCATTCCAGAACTAAGGTACGAAAAAGTGCCAGGTTCAGGGGGTATAGGACGCTGCCAGCTTTACCGCTAGGCGCTCCTGAACGATGAGGGATTAGATCCAAGCGGCCTTCAAGGGGGATGGTCGCTTTTACCGCAAGGTGGATCTTTCGATATTCGTCACGTGGCGCCCGGGGTCTTTGACCTCGGGCGTTTCGCGTTTTTGAGGCGTTTGCACGCTACAGCGCTTCGTTCATTACCCTGGCGAAACAACTGACAATCACTTTATTGGCACCGGCTTTTTTGAGGGCCTTGACGCACGCCTCACTGGTAGCGCCGCTAGTCAGAACGTCGTCAACGAGTACAATATTTCGTCCGTCAAGTTTGGCGGCATGACGCAGGCTCACCGAAATGGCACCAGCAAGCATTCGCTCCCGATCCTTGCGCCCCAGACCTCCCAGTGCGTTTGTTCTTTTGGTTCGCCGTAAACCATCCACGATGAGAGGTTGTTTGGCGTGCTTGGCGATCTGGGCGGCTAGTAATGCCGCCTGATTGAAACCGCGCATCCACAAGCGGGAGTAATGCAGCGGCACAGGTACGACAATCCATTCGCCATCAAGCTCGGGTAAGCGCGCAACCATTAGGTTCGCCAACATATTGCCCAAGGCGATCCGCCGGCCATGCTTAAATGCGAGCACAAGTTTACGGGACGCGTCATTATAGATTGTGCCCGCCGCAATGCCGTCATGCCGCGGTGGCTGAGCTAGACATGGTGCGCATTGTGCGGCCCCCTCTCCTGCATCAAATGTGCCGCCGCGAAATGGCCGCTGGCAGGACGCACAACTCGGGTCGGTTGGAATTACCAGCTCTGACCAGCAAACTGCACACAGCCCCTTCTGCTCCGCAATCGCATCACCGCAAAGCGGACAACGAGGCGGGTACAGCAAATCAATCGCGGGCTTGAGCGCTTCGTGAACGGATCGTGCAATAGTCACTATGGCACAATGTGCGGGTTGCGCAGAATGAGCAAGCGCGGCAGGGGTTTGGAATGGAAACTGCACCGCCGACCATTTTTTCACGCAAGCGAAGCGCCGCAAAATGGGCGAGAGCGCGCCGCCGCGCCGCCAGCGAGAATTCGGCCACCTTTCTGATCGATAATATGGCTGAGGACACGATTGAGCGTCTCGGCTTCATGAAGCTGACCCCCCGGCGTGCCCTCATTATTGGGGATCATACACATCAAGTCCCTGCCTATGTCGGTACCACTGCGGAGCAGGTTTCCGCCGGGGAGCTGGGCTTGTTCGAGGAGGAACAACCCGGCCCCCCGGACAGCTTTGATTTGATCGTGCATATGCTGGGACTTGGCATGGTCAATGATCTGCCAGGGGCGTTTATCCACGCGCGCAATTCGCTGACGAAAGACGGCTTGTTTTTAGCCGCTTTTCCCGGTGCGGGTAGCCTGACTGCGTTGCGTCAGATTAGTCTGGCGGCGGACGGCGACCGCCCGTCTCCCAGAATGCACCCGATGATAGACAGTTCAGCGGCAGCAGCGTTGCTGCAACGTGCAGGCTTCAAACGGCAAGTTGTTGACAGTTATACGCTTTCAGTTCGCTACAGCCAGCTTTCGCAATTGATCAGCGATCTGCGCGATCATGGGCTCACCAGCTCGCTTGCGACTGTATCACCACCCTTCACTAAGGCTTCCCTAGAACGCGCCTCGCACGCCTTCGATGCCTTGCGCGAGGATGATGGCAAGGTCACCGAAACGTTTGAGATACTGACGCTAACCGCTTGGAAATCCTAACGAAGTGAAGCCTGCGCCGCCGCCAACCGCGCGATCGGCACGCGGTAAGGTGAGGCGCTGACGTAGTCCAGCCCGACTTCTTCACAGAATGCGATGCTGGCCGGATCGCCGCCATGTTCGCCGCATATGCCCAGCTTGATGTCGCCGCGCGTGGCGCGTCCGCGTTCAACCGCCAATTCGACGAGCTGGCCGACGCCGTCGACATCCAGACTGACAAACGGGTCGCGGGCGAAGATGCCCTTATCCACATATGGCGCGAGGAACCGGGCGGAATCGTCACGCGAAACACCCAGAGTTGTTTGCGTTAAGTCATTGGTTCCGAACGAGAAGAACCTCGCCTCCTCGGCAATCTCACCGGCCATCAGTGCAGCACGCGGCAATTCGATCATAGTACCAACCAGATACTCGATCTCGGTCCCCTGCTCGGCAAACACTTCACCGGCAATCCGGACGATCAGCGCACGTAGCAGCTCCAACTCACGCTTGGTCGCCACTAACGGAACCATGATTTCGGGAACGGGCGCCTCGCCTGATGCCTTGGCCACATCGCAAGCGGCTTCGAAGATCGCCCGCGCCTGCATCTCGTAGATCTCAGGATAGGTTATGCCGAGGCGGCAGCCGCGGTGACCCAGCATCGGGTTAAACTCATGCAGTTCCGCCGCGCGGCGCTTCAAATGGTCCACATTCAGGCCGGTAACATCTGCAAGATCAGCAAACTCCGCATCTCCGTGCGGCAGAAACTCGTGCAATGGCGGATCGAGAAGCCTGATGGTGCATGGCAGCCCCACCATAACCTCGAATATCTCGCGGAAGTCAGAACGCTGTTCCGGCAGCAGCTTGGCCAGTGCATCGCGCCGACCGGCTTCGCTTTCGGCAAGGATCATCTCGCGCACTGCGCTGATCCGGCCAGCATCGAAGAACATATGCTCTGTCCGGCATAGGCCGATGCCCTCGGCGCCAAACTGGCGTGCCATACGGCAATCGTCAGGCGTTTCTGCATTGGTGCGCACGCCCATCCGGCGGTGCTTGTCCGCCCATTCCATCAGCACGCCGAAATCTCCGTCCAGCTCCGGCTCGATCGTTGCGACCTCACCAGCCATCACTTGACCTTTTGCACCGTCAAGCGTCAGCGTATCGCCTTCTTTCAGCTCGCGATTGCCAATCCGCAAGGTACGCGAATTCATGTCTATCGAGACGGCAGATGCACCGGACACACAAGGGCGGCCCATACCGCGCGCCACCACGGCTGCGTGTGACGTCATGCCGCCGCGTGCAGTCAGAATGCCCTGCGCAGCGTGCATCCCGTGAATGTCCTCCGGGCTGGTTTCCACGCGGACCAGAATGACCTTCTCTCCGCGATTTGCGTATTGCTCCGCAGTATCGGCATCCAGCACAATGGTGCCGCTGGCTGCACCCGGAGAAGCCGGAAGACCGACGGTAAGCACATCTCGCTTTGCATCCGGGTCCAGCGTGGGGTGCAGCAATTGATCAAGCGCCATCGGGTCAACGCGCAGGATGGCTTCCTTCTCGTCAACCAGCCCTTCCCCGACCATATCTACCGCCATCTTCAACGCGGCCTTGGCAGTGCGTTTGCCGGACCGGGTTTGCAGCATCCACAATTTGCCGTCCTGAACGGTAAACTCGATGTCCTGCATATCGCGGTAATGCTTCTCCAGCAGCTCGAATACATGGGCCAACTCACCATAGGCGGCGGGCATAGCCTCTTCCATGCTCAACGGCTTTGCGCCTGCTGCCTCGCGAGCGGCTTTGGTCAGATATTGCGGCGTGCGGATGCCAGCGACCACGTCTTCACCCTGCGCATTGACCAGCCATTCGCCGTAATAGGCCTTTTCGCCAGTCGCCGGATCGCGGGTAAAGGCAACGCCTGTCGCGCTGGTATCGCCCATATTGCCGAAGACCATGGCCTGCACATTGACAGCAGTGCCCCATTCGGCAGGTATGTCATTTAAACGGCGATAGACCTTCGCGCGGTCGCTATCCCAGCTGTCAAACACGGCGGCAATTGCGCCCCATAGCTGTTCGGTTACATCCTGCGGAAATGGACGGCCAAGCTCCTGCTCGACAATGCCTTTATACTCGGCAACCAGAGCCTTCCAATCTTCCGATTCCATCTCGGTATCGTTGTAGAAGCCCTTGTCTTCCTTGGCGATTTCCAGTGCTTCTTCGAACAGGCCGTGATCCGCGCCCAGCACAACATCCGAATACATCTGGATGAATCGGCGATAGCTGTCCCACGCAAACCGCTCGTCACCCGATGTTGCGGCCAGCCCCTCTACCGTCTGGTCATTCAGGCCTAGGTTGAGGACAGTATCCATCATACCCGGCATCGAAACGCGGGCACCGGAACGGACAGAAACGAGCAACGGGTCGCTAATATCGCCGAGTTTCTTGCCAACGGTCTGCTCGATATGCGTCAAGGCGGCGGCCACTTCAGCGCGCAGCGCATCTGAGAAGTCCGAACCGCCAGCGAGATAGCTGACGCATTCTTCCGTCGTAATGGTGAAGCCAGGAGGAACCGGCAATCCGATTTCCGCCATTTCAGCGAGGTTAGCGCCCTTACCGCCCGTTACCGTCTTATCCTTGGCGCGCGGATCATCGCCGGGTGCCGCGCCGCCAAACGTGTAGACTGTCTTCACTTTGCTAAGCTCCTGTAATCCGGAGACATGGACCACATGGACCACCCTCCAGAGGAAAAATATTATCCCTCGATCTTGCTGAAATCGGCCACTTGCTGAACCGCGCCGCGGAACCGCGAAAGCAGATTGAGCCGATGGGCACGTTTTGCAGGATCGTCATCATTCACTGTCACCTCGTCGAAAAACGCATCAATCGGCGCACGCAAGGAAGCCAGCGCGGTCATCGCCGCTGCAAAATCCTCCGCCTTGACTGCAGCCGCCGCTTCGGGCTGCGCTGCATCAAGTGCGTCCATCAGTGCCTTTTCGGCATATTCCGGTGAGTAGGAAAGAGTATCGTTCGTCGTCCCGGCATCCGCTGCGGTGGCGGGATGATCTTCTTTTTTCAGAATGTTCGAGGCGCGCTTGTAGCCGGCGAGCAGGTTGCTGCCGTTCTCGCTTTCAAGAAACCCGGCCAGTGCTCTTGCCCGTGCTTCAACGCGATCAATTCTGACATCGGTATTGCCAAGCCATTGCCGTGATGCCGACACATAATCATGGCGCACGCCTTCATCGCGCAATTGGACCGCCAGCCTGTCGAGCAGGAAGTCGGCGACTTTTGTCCCGAGCTTCGCGTCAAGTAAAGTGCCCCATGCCTGCGCAGCCTGATCCAACGAGATCGTGAGATTGTTAGCTTGTATCAGCCGGAGATATCCCAAGGCCGCACGGCGCAAAGCGAAGGGGTCTTTCGATCCCGTCGGCAAAATATCAATTTTGAAGAAGCTGAACAAATTATCCAGCTTGTCCGCCAGACTTACGGCGACTGTAATCGGCGCAGTTGGCACATCATCGTTCTGCCCAACAGGCTTGTAATGATCGCGGATGGCGTTGGCGATGTCTTCATGCAAGCCCTCTGCCTTGGCGTAATACCCGCCCATAAGGCCTTGAAGCTCTGGAAACTCGCCGACCATTTCAGTCACCAGATCGGCCTTCGACAGTTCCGCAGCTTGATAGGCATGGTTATGGTCGCCGTTGGGCGCTTTGGCGTCAGAAGTAAGCCAGGAAGCCAGCTTGGCCACGCGGTCCACCTTATCAGCGACCGTGCCCAGCTTCTCGTGGAAAGTAATCCGTGTCAGCCCCTGCGCGTGCTGGACCAGCGTTTTCTTTCGGTCCACGTCCCAGAAGAATTTGGCATCCGAAAGCCGCGCGGCCAGAACTTTGCGGTTGCCGTCCACCACCACGGCAGGGTCGTCCGCCTCTATATTCGCGGTACAAATGAAGGCGTTGGCAAGTTTGCCGTCTTTTTCGCACACGAAATACTTCTGGTTCACGCGCGCGGTCAGCTGGATGGTTTCCGGCGGCACTTCGAGGAAATCATCCTCGAACCGGCCAAGCAGCGGCACCGGCCATTCGGTCAAACCGGCATTTTCGACTACAAGACCCTCATCCTCGACCAAGACCAGACCGGCATCGGTTGCAGCTTTCGCTGCGCCTTGGCGGATAATATTCTGCCGCTCTTCATGATCGACGATTACGCGGGCATCGCGCAATTTCGCGGCATAATCATCTGCACTTGT
>JAHDBR010000032.1:0-8297 GCA_020630295.1 Sphingomonadaceae bacterium | reverse complement strand
GATCGACGATTACGCGGGCATCGCGCAATTTCGCGGCATAATCATCTGCACTTGTGATCAGCACGTCGCCCGAATGGTGAAAACGGTGCCCCTTGGTAATATTGCCCGACGCAATGTTGTGCGTTTCGCAGGCGACCGTTTCTTCGCCCAGCAGCGCGACAATGCCCGAAAGCGGGCGCACCCAGCGCAGGCTTTCCGTGCTGATAGACGCTGCGCCCCAGCGTTGTGACTTGGGCCAGCTGAAATCGCGGATAATCGCGGGAATTGCCTCTGCCAGAACTTCTGCCACTGCCCTACCCGGCGTATTGATGACCGCAAAATAAGTCGGGCGGCCTTTCACATCGCGAACCTCAAGCTGGTCACGCGTGACACCGTTTTTGCGGCAGAAACCGTCTACGGCCTGATCCGGTGCGCCTTCGGGCGGGCCTTTAGCTTCTTCGCTCACCGCCTCGGTCTGGTGCGGCATATCGCGCGCAATCAGCGCCAGCCTACGGGGCGTTGACCAGACGGTCAGTTCGCCAAAGCTGACACCGGCTGCATCCATTTCACGGCGGAACAGCTTTTCCAGCTCGGCGCGCGCGCCCTTCTGCATCCGCGCAGGAATCTCTTCACAGCGGAGTTCTAGGAGGAAATCGCTCATGCCGACCACTCCGGATATTTCTCCGCCCATGCCGGGGCGCTCAGTTCCATGTGTTTCTCGCATGATCCGCGCGCCAGATCCCGCACGCGGGCCATGTAGCTGGCGCGTTCCTGTACGCTGATAACGCCGCGTGCTTGCAGAAGGTTGAAGATGTGGCTGGCCTCGACCGCTTGCTCGTAGGCGGCAATCGGAACATCATTGGCGAGCGCGTTGCGGCACTCGGCTTCGGCCTTGTTGAACAAATCAAACAGGGCGTCTGTATCGGCAACCTCGAAATTCCACTTCGACATCTGCTTTTCATTTTCGAGGAACACCTCGCCATATGAAACGCCGCGGCCGTTGAAATCGAGGTCGTACACATTGTCGACCCCCTGAATATACATGGCAAGCCGCTCCAGCCCGTAGGTCAGTTCGCCCGCCACCGGCTTGCAGTCAAAGCCGCCCATCTGCTGGAAATAGGTGAATTGCGTGACTTCCATCCCGTCGCACCAGACTTCCCAGCCAAGACCCCAAGCGCCCAGCGTCGGGCTTTCCCAATCATCCTCGACAAAGCGGATATCGTGCTTCAGCGGATCGATGCCAATTACTTCCAGGCTTTTCAGGTATAATTCCTGAATGTCGGATGGGCTCGGCTTCAGGATGACCTGATACTGGTAATAATGCTGCAGGCGGTTCGGGTTTTCTCCATAGCGACCGTCTGTCGGGCGGCGGCATGGCTGAACGAATGCAGCATTCCACGGCTCTGGCCCTAACGCGCGCAGAGTCGTTGCAGTGTGAAATGTCCCTGCACCCATGCGCATATCGTATGGCTGCAGAATCAGGCACCCGTTTGCGCTCCAGAAATCATGGAGCGCAAGGATCATATCCTGAAAAGATTTCGCGGGTTCGCGCGCGGGAATTGTCGGTGCAGTAGTCGCCATGGACGCGGCTTTGGCGGATGCCCCCAAACCCGTCAATGCCGCACTGCACCATATCCAGAAATGTACAAGCAGAAAGACAGGTTATCCGAACATTATGTCAGGTAGTGTTGACATAGTCAGCGAATCACGACATATAGTAAGGCATACCTGACACAACGTCAGGATAAGACGACATACTGAAAGGACTGACAAATGCTCAAGAAGATCAACTGGCCGGAACGCACAGCACATACGCTGGCAAATCTGACATTCCTGCTGGCTGGCTATGCCGTCGGCGATATCAGCGTGAACATCGCTCGTATGATTGCCTAACAGCCACCCGTTTTGAGGAGAATACACGGAATGTCTGACCAATCTGACCCCGCAACCAAGCAACCACTCAAACTCTGGCACATCGCAGTTTTCGGTCTGATCGTCGTGGGCGCTTTTTTCGCTGGCGAAGCTGTCGGCGGAGCAATTGCTCGCTACGCATTCTGACATTGAAGGAAGATCGCCATGACTAAGGCAAATATCTTTATGAACGCCGGATGGTTCGGATTGGCCGGGTTGGCAGGTTCCGCGATAACATCGCTGGCTCACCTACCCGATCCCGCAAATCTGGTTTCATCTCTTGTAATTTTCGCTGCGTGCTGGGTGATGCTGTTCACCCGAAACGCTGACGAATATACACGCGGTCTCTGGACCTCGGGTGCCAGCCTCGCATTTGCGACGCTGTTAATCCTGTTCCTTGGCCTGCCATTTGCCGAAGGGATTTATGACGGGTTCCAGCATGTTGCGAATGATGCACCAAAGGGCACCCGCGATATTCCAGCGATGGCGAGTATTTTCTTTGCAGTCGTCGCTTTTTACGTCGGGCTGTTCTGGAAACGCCTGCGCGGCGGAGTGTGAGAGGCTTATGAACAACCGACTGAAAGTCTTGCGCGCCGAGCGCGACTGGAGCCAGGCCGAACTGGCCGGACAGCTCGATGTCTCCCGCCAAGCTGTAAATGCGATTGAAACGGGGAAGCATGATCCTTCGCTGCCCCTCGCATTTCGCATCGCCCGCCTGTTTAACATGCCCATCGAGGAGATTTTCGATGACGGACTATAATCACACCTCCGGCCAAGCAGCAGAAGTCTCTGGTGAAGAGCGCCTGAAAAAACGCAAGCGATCCTTCTGGACCTTTGTCGGTTTGGGAATGATCATCGCCGCGGCAGCAGGCTTCGGCAGCGGGCTGATTGGATCTTATGTAGAACGAGGCGAGATCCCTGTCTGGGTGCTGTTCTCGTCCATGTTTGTGATCGCTGCCGGATTATGCTGGTTCAGCTACCGTTATTACATGCGGATCGATGAAGTTGATCTGGAAGATAATCTCTGGGCCAACACATTCGGTTGCTACGCCTACATCATTTCCGTGATGAGTATCATGGCGTTGGAACAGGCCAAAATAATCGAACCGGTGGGCCATTTACCTATTCTGGCATTGACTATCGTCGTTAGCTTGGGCGTGTATCTGATACGCCGGATGAGATAGAACAATTTTCAAAAAGAAGTTCATTAAAACAATTATTAAAGAAGAGGAATCGACATGAAAGCAACACTCAAAAAACTCGCCCTTTCTACAGCTGCATTGGCATTCGCCGCCACCAGCCCTGCTGCTGCACAGCAAAGCACGCCTACCCCTGTAGAGCCAGCGCAAGTTGCCGCTGCCGACGTTGAAATGGGCGGCCCGGCGCTCTGGAAAATCGCTGATGAAGATACCACGATCTATCTGTTCGGCACTGTCCACGCACTCCCCGAAGATGTGGACTGGAACACCGGAACAATCGGTGACGCACTGCAAAGCTCCGACACTTTGGTCACGGAGATCGACATGACCCCTGAATCGCTCGGTCAGATGCAGGGTTTGGTGATGGGTAAAGGCCTGTTGCCGGCCGGAACCACTTTGCGCAGCCTGATGAGCGACGAGCAAAAGGCGACATACGAAGCCGGTATCGCCAAACTTGGTGTCCCGGCCGAAGCGCTGGACCCGCTTGAGCCATGGCTGGCCGCAATCCAGATGTCGCAAATCTTCATGCAAAAGGCCGGTTTCAAAGCCGAATCCGGGGTTGAAGCAGTGTTGGAGAAAGCTGTAAAAGAAGGCACCAAGCGGGACGCACTTGAAACGGTTGAATTCCAGATAAACGTGTTCGATGAAATGCCGCGCGAAGCGCAGCTGCAGTTCCTTCTCCAGTCTCTCGAAGATCCTGAAGGTGCCGTCAAAATGCTCGACCAACTGGTAGTTGAATGGGCCGAAGGTGATATTTCGACACTTGCCTCTCTTATGAATGAGGCGCTTCTCTCAAGCCCGGTTCTTGCGCAGCGTCTTCTCTATATGCGCAATGCCTATTGGGCCGGCTGGATTGATGCACGCATGGATCAACCGGGCACAGTCTTTGTCGCTGTTGGCGCAGGCCATCTGGCTGGTGAGCAAAGCGTGCAGGACTTCTTGGCAGGTAAAGGGATATCATCTACCCGCGTTCAATGATCCCGAGCGCAATCGAAACTGGCCGGAATATCCGGCGCAAATTTCAGGGGCTGGCAATGTGCGCATTGCTGGCCCCAATTGCGTTGGCTTCTTGTTCCCCGCCCGCGATTGAATTGGCCGAGGCAGATCCCGCCCCTGCCCTTTGGTTGATCGAGGATAAAGACGGTCTTCGCGAGGGATGGCTATTTGGGACAATTCACGCGCTGCCGGACGGGGTGAACTGGCGAACCCACGCATTGGAACGCGCCCTTGAGCAGTCGGATTGGCTTGCGACAGAAATCGAAGATGTCAGCTCCAGAGAATTGTCCAACATCTTTTCAGCACTGGCCACTTCTGCCGGCGAACCCCCATTGCTTGACCGTGTGGAGCAGCCATATCGCGCCGATCTGGCGAAATTGCTGGCTAATGCGAAGATGGACAGCAATGATTACACTGCAACCGAAACGTGGGCTGCGGCCCTTTCGCTTGCGCAAACCCTGTCTGACGGGGATGCTGCGAACGGCGTTGACCGGGCGCTAATCGCTCAATTCGACGCGCGGCTGGTGCTGGAGGGTGCCCGGAATCAGCTGCGTATTTTTGACCGGTTGCCCGAGGCCGATCAACGCGATTTGCTGGAAGCCATTGTCGTTGAAAGCAGAGAAGCCGAGACATCCGATGCAGGCGATCTTGCGCAGCTATGGTTGGCTGGTGATATGGCTGCATTAGCGAAAGAAAATACCGAAGGGATGTTGGCAGACCCGGAGCTTCGTGCGGCACTGCTGACAGATCGCAATGAAAAGTGGGTCAAGCAGATAGATACATGGCTGGAGCGTGAAGAGTTGATCACGATTGCCGTGGGCGCCGCCCATTTGGCAGGTGATGACGGACTTCCAGAGCTTTTGCGCCAGCGAGGCTACACCGTCATCCGTATCCAGTAACGCTTTTCCTTGCCAAGAACCGCTTTGCGCCATATAGGCGCGCGCTTCCGGCCATGGTCATCCCTGGAGGTGTGGTGCGGAAGATAACTTTATGCATTTCGAAAGGCACTTATTATGAGCGACGCTCTGAACCTGCCGGCTGAGACGCGCGAACGGGCTGGCAAGGGAGCCTCCCGTGCACTGCGTCGTGAAGGCCGTGTCCCCGCCGTGATCTATGGCGGAAAAGAAGAAGCTACACCGATCCACGTCGAAGAAAAAGAGCTGGTCCGCCAGCTTATGACAGGTCACTTCATGAACTCTATCGTGATGGTAGAGATCAGCGGAGACAAAGTTCGCACCATCCCTAAAGATGTTGCGTTCCACCCTGTAACCGACCGCCCTATCCACGCAGACTTCCTGCGTCTGGCAAAGGGTTCGAAGATCGAAGTCGCTATTCCAGTGTCTTTCATCAACGAAGAAGGATCGCCCGGCCTCAAGAAGGGCGGCGTTCTCAACGTGGTCCGCCACGATCTCGATCTGGTTTGCGAAGTGGACAAGATTCCTTCGGAAATCGAAATCGACGTTACCGGCAAAGAAGTTGGCGATTCTATCCACATCAGCGAAGTTGTGCTGCCTGAGGGATCGGAAAGTGCAATTACTGACCGCGATTACACAATCGCAACTCTGGTTGCTCCATCCGCTCTCAAGAAATCCGAAGACGAAGCGGAAGCCGCTGAAGGCGAAGAAGCTGAAGGCGAAGAGTCCGAAGCAACTGAAGGTGAAGGCGAAGATAAATCGGAAGATTGATCTAACCGTCATCCACGCAATTAAAAGCGCCGGCCCACGAAAGTGCGGCCGGCGTTTTTGCGTTGGACCGGCATCAATTCGCTTTTGCAATTATGGCGCACGCGGTTAGAGCGCGCATATGCAAATTTGGGCAGGCTTAGGAAATCCCGGACCGGGTTATGTGATGCACCGGCACAATGTCGGCTTCATGGCGGTGGATGTCATCGCGGAAATGCACGGCTTCGGTCCGGTGCAGAAAAAGTTCCAAGGCTGGACTCAGGAAGGCCGCATCGGCAACCAGAAGATACTGCTTTTGAAACCCGGCACTTTTATGAACGAAAGCGGCCGGGCGGTTGGCGAAGCCATGCGGTTCTACAAGCTGGAACTGGATGCGCTGACCGTATTTCATGACGAGCTTGATCTTGATCCCTTCAAGATCAAAGTGAAACAAGGCGGCGGGCACGCCGGACACAACGGCCTGCGGTCAATCGACAAACATTTGGGCCCCGATTTCCGCCGTGTGCGGATCGGGATCGGTCATCCGGGCCATAAAGATCGCGTGCATGGCCACGTATTGGGAAATTACGCAAAAGCAGAGCAGCCCCATCTGATCGAGATGCTCGGCGCGGTTGGCGCAGAGGCACCCTGGCTGGCACAAAATAACGCACCGCGCTTTATGAGTGAGATTGCGATGAGAATGCAGGATTGATCTGCTACGATAAATCACCTTTGGCGGTATCGTCACAGGCCCTCAAGGAGAGAGAAATGACCAACGTCAATCGCCGGACTTTATTGGGCGGAGCCGCAGCTACGGCTGCCCTTGCCGCTTCCACATCCGTACAGGGTCACAAGATTACGCCGCCCGCCAGCCTTGAAGGCAAATCGATCCTGATCACGGGCACTTCGTCCGGTTTTGGACGCTTGGCGGCAGAGGATTACGCGCGCAAAGGTGCAAAGGTCTTCGCGACGATGCGCAATTTGCCGCGGCCAGAAGCGGACGAATTAAGGGCATTGGCCAAGTCCGAGAAGCTCGACCTGCACATTATTGAAATCGATGTGACCGATGATGCGCAAGTCGCAGCCGGTGTCGCTGAAGCAGAGCGTATTGCTGGCGGTGCAGTTGATGTTCTGATTAACAATGCCGGTATTTCAACCGCGGGTCCGATCGAGATTCAGGACATGGCCGCAACGCAGATGCTATTCGACACCAATGTGTTCGGGCCGCAGCGTATGGCGCGTGCGGTTCTGCCAAAGATGCGCGCGGCTAAATCCGGACAGATTTTCAATGTTACCTCGCAGCTGGGCCGTGTCATGCTGCCAGGCTTTGGCCAGTATTCGCCGACCAAATTCGCGTTGGAGGCGATGAGCGAGCAAATGGCTTACGAACTGGTCCCGCACAATATTGATGTCACCATCATCCAGCCCGGCGGGTATCCCACTCAAATATGGGAGAACGCAAATGCGCTCACCCTCAAACTTCTGGACCGTGCGGAAGACAAGCATCTGAACGGCTATCCCGCGATGATTGAAAGTCTGCGTTCCCGAACCAATAATGGCGGTTCGACTGATCCGATGGACGTGCCTAACGCAATGGCAGAAATTATCGCCATGCCGCCCGGCACACGGCCGCTGCGAAAGCCCGTCCATCCCGGTTCAAAGCCGCAAATGGCAATCAACAAAGTGTCAGCAGAAGCGCAGGTCGGCTGGCTCGGTTCAACTCCGTATGGGCCGTGGATTAAGGCTGTACACGGAGTTTAGGGCTTGGATGGTTAACGTGTTTACCCTGTCGGGCTACCTTACAATCCGGCCGTCAGGCTGGGGGCGTTAACCACTCAAACCCGCAGAAATCCTCACTTGGCACGGCAATTGCTTTAGTTTGCGTATACCTTTTGAAGTCAAGGAATGCGTAAAATGCTTAAACGTTTCACAATCGCTGCATCGTTATGCGCTGTAGCCATGGCAACCCCGGCCATGGCAGAGCCCATTATGATCGATGCCAGCAACATCGGTGACAGCTTCACCATTGATTATGATGGTTTTGCAGACGGCACTACGATTGACGGATTGGGGGCTTCGACCACCTTCACCGTGGTCGATGTGACCGACACCGGATACACCTTCGGTTACGCAGTCACCAACAACACTGTCGGCGGGCTGGACTCGCGTATCTCAAGCTTCTCGTTCAACACAAACCCGGACATCGCCAGCTCGTCCTCGACTGGCGACTACAGCTTCGTAGTTCAGGATTCGAACTATCCAAACGGCATCGGTAACGTTGACGTATGCTACAAAGCGGCACGCAGCGGCTCTTGCGCTGGTAACCGTGGCGGCGTGACGCCGGGCGATACCGGCACAGGTACGCTAACGCTGAACTTCAGTGATCCTGTATCGTCGATCTCGCTGGACGATTTCTTCGTCCGGTATCAGGGCATCACTGGCGCCGGTGGAATCACTTCGGCTAGCGGTCAGCAGACAAGCAGCTCGACCAGCGGCGGAACAACCACCAGCGGAGGAACGACCACAAGCGGCGGTACCACTACAAGCGGTG
>JAHDBR010000031.1 GCA_020630295.1 Sphingomonadaceae bacterium | reverse complement strand
CTAATGCTATGTATCGCGTTCGGGCAAGGGTCGAGAAGAATCAAGGAGGGTCACTATGCGCAGTGCAAGCATTAGTGTCCGTGCCTTTGCATTTATTCTGCCGGTTGCTTTACTTCTATTTGGTTTCTCGACGTGGCTCGCGTACCAAAGCTCGAGAGAGCGCGAAATTGCGTCTTCGATGCAGCTTCTCGCTCAGGACCGTGCTCTGGCGCAGCAAGCGCTTGATCTTAAATTCTCAGAGTTGCAAGTCGCTCAGGCACGGGCGCGTGATCGCTTGCTGGAGATGAGGCGGACTGGCACAGGCGCGGTGCCTGATTTTGATCGCAATTTCCCGGCTTTCGGAGACGGGACGCGTCGCAGCAGAAGCGCTCTTTGGGACGGTACCAGCACATCAATAGGACCGGTTTCAGGGTTTGGAGCCTTTATCTCTGATCAGTACGTCACAGCCGAGCGACGTCGCAATTTGCAAGTCGCCTTCGCATCGCTTGTCGGGCTGGTTGATGGCTTGCCCGAAAACGTGAAGAACCTTTACTTCTTCTCGCCAGATAATGACCTGATCATGCATGCGCCCCAGCGTCAGGACCAGTTGCAGTTCTATCGTTCAACCGCTCCGTCGGATCTTGATTTCCAAAGCGAAGAGTTTTCCCAAGTCGTTCAACCCGGTGTAAACCCGTCAGGTGAAATGCGCTGTACAAGTCTACGTCCTATTCTGTTCGACGGGACAGGTAGAACCTGGACTACGGGATGCATGACTCCGGTCCGAGACGGCGAAAAGCAGCTTGGTGCTTTTGGTTCAAGCATTCTGCTTGACGAGATTTTTAGTGGCGACGAAATTGTAGCCGGTCCGGGTATTCTCCGTATCATCGTTACGAATGACGGAAAACTGATCCGGCATCCTGATTATACGATCCAAAACACCGACAAAACTCAAGAATTTCTTGATCTTAAAGAGACTGAAGACGCTTCGTTGCAGGAATTATGGAAAGCTCTGCAAGATGCAGGTGACGCGACATATGAGGGATATTTGCCGGGGACGGATATCTACGTATCAGCCAGCCGCTTAGGCCAACCAGAGTGGTTTGTTGTTTCGACTTTGCCTGGAGAAGACGTGCGTAATTACGCGTTCACCGCGGCTCGCCCAACGCTCATAAGTGGGCTGCTGGCAACTGCTGCCTTTGCCCTTTTTATTGTCGTTTTCATTAGGCGACAACTCATGCTGCCAATTGAAGCCTTGGCGCAAAGGGCAGATAATATCAGTTTGGGCCATGGGATATCGAATAGTGATAACCCTGCGAACAGAAACGAACTTCAGCGGCTCGGCTCGGCTTTCGATGCCATGGAAAGCCGGGTGACACGCGAACGGCTCCGGCTGATGCGGTCTTTCGATCTTCTGGTAGATGCGATTGAAGAATATGGAATCTTGCTGCTCGATCCTTCGGGCAATGTGACCAGAGCCAACAGCGCAGCCAAATCTACTTTCGGTTGGAAGGAAAACGAAAGTCTCGATCAAATTTCTGCGACGATGACCGCACCGGAAAGCCAGCCTGCTCAATTATTGCTCAGAGTCAAAAAAGGAGAAAAGGCGTCGCAAACAATTGAGCGGCAGCGCGGAAACGGAGAATTGTTCTGGGCGCTCGAAGCGCTCGAAGCGATCCGCGATTCAAGTGAGGGGTTGGTTGGCTTCGCCTACATCGCACGCGATGTGACCAAACAGAAAGACGCAGAGGAGCAAATTCTTGCCGCACGCGACAGCGCGACGCGAGAGGCCGAGATAAGGCGTAATCTTCTGGCGACAATGTCGCACGAAATTCGCACACCAATGACCGGAATTCTGGGAATGCTGGACGAAGTTCGCAGAGGTAATTCGGCAAGGGCGAGAGACCGTGCCTTAGCTTCAATTGAAAGCTCTACTGAAGCGTTGATGCGGGTCCTTGATGATGTCTTGCAACACGCACGAGCGGAGAGCGATGCGTTAACTGTAGAGGAACGGCCATTTGACAGCACAGAGCTGCTGCAAAACTCTGCAGAATTGTTCATGCCACTAGCTAGGCAAAGAGGATTGTCGCTGGAGCTAAGGCCTGCTGCGCGGGAGAAACTGCTTGGCGACCCAGCAAGAATCCAGCAAATTCTAGCGAATTTTCTAAGCAATGCGATCAAATTTACCGAGACCGGCAGCGTTGTGCTTTCCAGCTCGATTGAGCCAATTGGGGATGAAAAAGTCCTATTGGAAGTCAGCGTAAAGGATAGTGGTATCGGCGTGCCAAAGGACAAGCTTGAGGCTTTGTTTGATCCATACGAGCAGGCAGACGCGGCGACGCAACGCAAGTTTGGTGGCACTGGTCTGGGTTTGGCGATTTGTCGTAATCTGGCGCAAGCGATGGGAGGGGACGTGTCAGTTGCAAGTGTCGAAGGTCAGGGCAGTACCTTTACCGTGACATTGCCAATGAAGCGCCAATCAGAAGGTCTGAGTGCATTACCGGGTAGAAACCAAAATGTCGTGGTCATCTCAGCCAGCGCGACAACAAGTTTGAACGCTGAAGTCTGTCTAGAAGAGTTAGGCTTTAGCGTTCAGACGGTGAGCAGATTTGACGAATTGGATACGAACTTGAAGTTTGACCTAGTATTGTTTGATCCGGAGGCCGCAAGCAGAGACGACATTCGCAAGAGTGTGGGCGATGTTAGGGCGATCTCTATTGGCAAGCCGCGTTCGGAGGATGCCGAAGGTGCCGATCTTCTGCTGCCAATCACCGTTCAAGCATTGACCAATGCTATCCACAAGGAAGCTTAGTGCACAGAGATCAGTTATCCCACCTGCCCGCAGACGAACGTGAAGCAATTCTAGTCCGGCGGCTCGACCGGGCGCAGACCGCGCTGGCCGCCGCCGAGCGGGCTTTGGAAGGGCGGATGCGCGACCTTAACAGTGCCAACAGAGAGCTTCGGAAGCGTGAAGAAGACCTCGTCGAGCGGCTTGAAATGGAATCACGCCAGTTGCTGGCAGCCCAGCGTACCAGTGGATTTGCGACTATTTTTGGAAGGGTCGGAGAGCCGTATCAGAGTTCGTCTCAACTCAATGGCCTGTTCGGATATCCAGCGAAGCGTGCGATTTCGCCGGAGGATGTCACGGCGCGCATACATCCTCTTGATGTCACGCGGATTATAACCGCAGGTCAGCAATTCTTCGCGAGCGCGGAGCCGAACAAAGATTATCAGTTCGAGCATCGAATTCTTCATCCTGAAAACGGTCTTCGCTGGCTGCATTGGAGTATCCGAAAAGAGGTTATGGAAGGCACGACGAACGCCGTTTACGGTTCTGTGCATGATATAACCGAAGCGCGTGCAAACGAGCGGCGCGTTAGAGCTTTGCAATTGCGCGCCGTGCGCCGGGTCAGGGAACTCGATAATTTGACTCAGGAACTTGCGCAGGAACGAGAGCGGGTAGAATCCGCGCTTGATATTCGGACGCGTGTCTTATCCCACTTTGCACACCAGTTTCGAACACCTTTGAGCAGTTTGTCAGGTGTAGTGGATTTGTTACGGGAGTCGTCGCGCACCGACGCAGAAACCGAGGCCCTCGATTTTGCAGAACACGCCACCGAACGCCTTGTGGCTCTCGTGGATGAAGCAATTGCGGAAGCGCAAGGCGAAGGCGATGAGGTTTCTCTCTTTCCTGCACCGACGGAACTACCACACCTGCTCAAGCAGTGCCGAACTTTCTGGAAAAGAGTAGGCGCCGAAACTTCCAGCGGAGCCAGTGTTAAGTTTGAATTTGCTAAAGATCTGCCCAATACTGTGCAAGTCGATGCAGTCCGCCTGCGAGAGCTTTTGGACTGTCTGATCGGGTTTGGGTTGGAAACCAAACAGCACACAGTATTGTCTGCTGAGTGGCAGGACGGGTTGGTGCTGATATTAAGTTCAGAGGCTGCCGGTACTTTCCCGAAAAGCCAAGAACTTGCGCTAGAACCCCAGTTGCGCCGAGCCCATTTCCTCGCCGGGGCGATGGACGGTTCGCTGATGCGTAAAACCGGCAAGATGCCTGCAATATCAGCATTTCTAAGACTGGATGAGGTTGCTTCTAAACCGGAACAAGCGACCACCATGTTGAATGCCGCAGGCGAGGCGCCCCACATCCTATTGGCAGAAGATACTCTAACGATTCAGCAAGTTGTCGCGGCCTTATTGGAGAAGATGGGGTGCCGCGTGGATATTGTATCAGACGGCGCAGAGGCGCTCGCGGCGGCTCTAAGTCACCGGTATGACGCGATTTTGATGGATTCTCAGATGCCGGTTATGGATGGTGTTACAGCTTTGCAGAAGCTGAGGGCAAGTGGATCGGAGAACTCGCAAACACCGGTCATCGGGATAACCGCCCATAGTCTGCAGGAGGAGCGCGATCGTTTGATTGCCGCGGGTATGTCAACGTGCCTATCCAAACCGATCAAGGAACGGGACATCCGGTCCGCTCTTAAAACTGCTATCATGATGGCTAATGGTGTCCATGATGATCATCAGCTGTTTGATCTTGACCGGTTCAAGGCGGCATTCGAAGCGTTACCTGTGCATTTTCATGAACGCTTTCTGGCAGCTGTTGAAGCGGACATCGACAGTTATGGCAAAGAGCTGACCGATGCGGTGAACGCGCAAGATGCGGAACTAGCTGACCGAAAGGCGCACGCTTTGAAAGGTGTGGCCGCCAATGTCGGAGCCATTAAATTGGTCGACGCTTTGGACGTTTTTCGTGCATCCGAAGGCGTTTCATCAGGTCGATTATTCTCGGAAATATGCGAACAGCTTACCGCAACAAGGGCAGGTTGCGGCAGGCTGTTCGCGGCGATGATCTCGGATCAGTAGGCTCCGCGGCCTGATATCACAGCGGGTATCGTGCGGAAGAGAATCGCTACATCAGTGAACAGACTCCGGCGCTGTAAATACGCGACGTCCATTGCTAGCTGTTGCTTGAATGGAATTTCGGCGCGGCCAGATACCTGCCAAATACAAGTTATGCCTGGCTTGCCGCGCAACCGTTTCAACGCGGGATCGCTATATGCTTGAACTTCACTGCCTAAAGCTGGGCGCGGGCCGACGAGTGACATATCCCCGCGCAGCACGTTGATCAGTTGCGGAAGCTCGTCGATTGAAAACCGGCGAATGAACCGACCGATACGGGTGATACGCGGATCATTTCGCATCTTGAAACAAATGCCTTGCCTTTCACTTTGGCCAAGCAAAGCAGCTCTGCGGATTTCTGCGTCGAGATACATTGACCGGAATTTGAGCATATCAAAGCTTCGACCATCCTCACCAATCCGCAATTGACGGAAGAAAACGGGGCCGCGGTCTTCAAGACGGATCGCGACCCCCACCAGGAGCAGTAGTGGCAGTAAAATAGCGAGTGCGAGAAATGCTCCGGTAAAATCGATCGCGCGTTTGCAAACTGTCGAAGCTCTTTCTGTGATGCCGCGTGAAGCAAGAGCATGAGCCATGGCATGCCCTAAGAATATAGCGTTTCCGACCAGATAGCGATTGGCCAAACGGCGTGGCTCCATAGCGAGCCGCCATGCCCATTCGCAGCCTATCGCCCGGATGGCACTTGGTGCACGAGGGATCTGACCGGAATAGTAATCGAACAGGCCGCCAACGCCCAAAATAACTGGCACCATTAGTCTATCTTTGACACGTGCAATCCATTTTTCCTGCAAAGGGACACCAAAGCCGACAAAGAGCAAATCTGCGCCTGACCGATTAATCTGCGCAATAAGATTGTTTTCCTCGGCTTTAGAAAAGTAGCCGTCGGCGGCACCAGCCACCTTTAAACTGGTAAAACGTGCTTGCATCGCGTTAGCGGCTTGGCGTGCTACGCCCGGAGCTCCACCAAGAAGGAAGATCGATTGTCCTGCAGTTTCGGCATGATCGCAAATTAACGGGAATAGATCGGTTCCATTGAGATTTTCGCCAAAAGAACGTTTCGCCATTTTGGACGCGATCCGCATGCCGCTTCCATCGGGCAGGATGAGATCACTCTCTTCCACCGCAGCGACATATTTTCGATCGCGCATCAGTGTATTTACGCAATGGGCATTTAGAAAGCTCACAACTGTCGATTTGTGAAAACGGGCACGCGCTACAACTGTGCGCGCCGTCCGGTCCAACGTGTCACACATAATCGGAAGTCCGAAGAGATCGGTTGTCCTAGGTTTGCTCGTGGCCAGCTCGAGATCGGACACAAAGGTCTCCGATTGGATGGTGGCGGACATAGGCGCGAGATCGTATTTCATGGCTAGGCTCCTTGAGTTGCGTTGCCACTCCCAAAGCATCGACCGTGCCATGTGAAAAAAATAACTTTAAAACAGATATTTATATGATTTCACAAACTCCCATGTTGGCAATGACGCTTTGTGATTTCGCATTATGAGGCATTTTTTCGCGAACAGGATTTCTGACTAACCCATTTTGCGAAATTTAAACACGATATCAAAGCTGAATTCCAAATAAATGTCTTAAAATCAACATCATAAAAACTTGGCACGCGAGTTGCGAGTTGATCGGCAGTTGAAAAGGAACTGACTGTGCAAACTGCAAAGCTCTCTCAATTTATACCAGCGAACCTAGCTTCGTTGATGCGTGGCTTTGCCGGCTATGCATCGGCCGAGTTGGCCAACCGCATCGTTCGGCTGGGAGCGATCCTTATTATTGCACGACAAGCCGATCCGGCCTTGCTTGGTACGGCGGCTCTGGCTTTGTCTTTGTTCGAACTGACTCGCGTGTTGACGCAAGCGGGCATTGGTCAGCGTATAGTAGCGGCAAGCGATGGGGAATTGGCAGGCATTTGCGCGCGGGCCAGTCAGCTGTTCTGGATTTGCTGCATAGCGGTCGCAACAGTGCAGCTGGCAGTCTCGCTTCTTCTCGCCTATTTCTTCGCTCAGAACGAAGCGGCGCTAATGCTAGCTGTCCTGAGTGCGGTCTATCTGATCATGCCGCCAGGACTGGTGCAAATTTTCCTTTTGATGCGTGACGAGCGTTTGGGCGCCTGTGCCCGCATCAATGCGACCCAAGCTGTGCTTGACCATATTTTAACCGCAGCGTTGATTATGGCGTGGCCTAACGCCTGGGCGATTGTTCTGCCAAAGCTGCTTACCGCACCTGTTTGGACCATGTTGGCCCGTTCTGCGCGCCCATGGGCATTTGAAAAGTGCATCCCCGCGCCAATCAGTGAATTTCGCGCCTATTGCGGCGGAATTCTGGCCAGCGAGATGATGGCCGCTCTGCGCATTCATGCAGACAAGCTCGTACTCTCGGCTTTGCTGGGTGTGAGTGCGATGGGATCATATTATTTCGCGTTCGGAGCCGGGCTGGGCATCGCACAGTCTTTGATCACAGCTTTCGCTACTGTTCTGTTTGCATCGCTTTGCCGCACGGAAGCCGGTGTGGAGCGCCAGCGTCAATTCGGTCAGGCCTTGCTTATAGGCATGGCAGTTCTGGTGCCGATCATTGCGGCTCAAGCTGTCCTGGCGCCTTACTACGTGCCGCTAGTTTTTGGGCCTCATTGGGCCGCTTCCGCCAAATATCTGTCGCTGTTGGCACTGGCCGGAATTCCCCTTTTTCTGGTGCAGGGCGCTGGTGCTTTCTTCAGAGCAAACGGTGCAGCGGGAGAGGATGCACGATTGGCTTCGCTGGCAACATTTTTAGCCTTGGCCGGACTGGCACTTGGCGCAGCTCATTCACTTACGGCGGCGTGCGCCGGCTATTCTCTAGGGCTAGCCCTAGCGGTCGTGCCGACCACTTGGCGCATTGTCCGCCAGCGCATGCCGCAATCGATAGTTTTCACCCCAATCAACAAGGCGATCTCAAAATGAACATTCCCACATTTTCCGTCATTGTACCCGTTTACAATGCATTCGATACTTTGGAAGCAACGGTCACCAGTGTTCTGGACCAATCGGACAATGATTGGGAACTGATCCTTATTGATGACGGATCTACCGACAGGTCCTTGTCCTTGATGCTGCAGCTTGCTGCAAAAGACGAGCGGGTACGGGCTATATCGCAGTTCAATGCAGGACCATCCGCGGCCCGCAATCTGGGCGCACAGATTGCGCGAGGCGAGTTTCTTGCATTCTTGGACGCAGATGATCTGTGGTCCGCTGATAAGTTGGCCGCACATCGTGAATTTCACGATACCTATTTGGGTGTCGATGCCAGCTTCGCACAGATAGAGTTTCTTGAAACTGCAGCTGCAGGTGGCCCAACAGTCCGAACCCTGAGTACGGTTCCAAACGGACTGCTTCGTTTGACACAAATCGTTGGCGAGAATCCGGTGTGCACCACCTCCAATCTGGTTGTCCGGGCCGGTACTTTCGCTGAGCTTGGCGGTTTTTCTGTGGGCATGGACTTTGCAGAGGATCAGGAATTCGTCGCGCGTTACGTGGACCAAGGTTTCCTGATCATGGGGATCGACCAGAGGCTTGTCAGTTACCGAATGATGGAATCGGGTTTGTCAGCCGATCTCACTGCAATGCTCCATGGCTGGCGGGCGCTCGCATCTAATTATGCGCAGCGGATGGATGTCCAGGCAATGGAAGCCGTTTATTTCCGTTATCTGGCCCGCCGGGCGCTTCGCACTGGCGCCAACCCCAAGGTCGCAATCGATTTTATGGTAGCCGGTTTGCAGATCGATGCGGCAGCATTTCTTGCCGATCGTCGGCGCGGGATCATGACAATTCTCGCATCTCTTTCAAGCCTGTTCATGCCGCGTGACTTGCGGCGCCGTGTCTTTGCCTAACTTACCTTCACAATTATTCTTTCAGGAGCCATCTATGAGCATCCCCGCAATTTCTGTCGTTATGCCCGTTTACAACGTGGAAGCATATATTGCCGAAGCAATTCAATCTGTTCTGGATCAGAGTTTCACTGACTTTGAGCTTGTAATTGTCGATGACGGTGGCAGCGACCGGTCAATCGCAATCGCTCAAAGCTTTGCCGACGAACGCATTCGTATCATCCATCAAGCCAATCGCGGACTTGCCGGTGCGCGCAACACTGGCATCATGCATTCTCGCGCCCCATTGGTCGCTTTGCTAGATTCTGATGACATCTATCATAAAGACAAGCTGATGCTGCACCACATTCACATGCGTGCTTGCCCAGATGTTGGTGTTAGCTACGCCGGCTCGCGAATGATCGATGCGACTGGCGACGTCATGGCCGTAGCGATGCGACCAAAACTGACTGATGTCCAACCTGCCGACATTTTTACTCGCAACCCGGTAGGGAATGGTAGTGCAGCTGTATTGCGGAAATCGTTTATCGACCGCGCAGCTTTTCCGCACCCTAAGGATCCGCGCAGGGTCTGCTGGTTCGATGAGGAGTTTCGTCAATCGGAGGATATTGAATTCTGGGTCCGCTTGAGCGTCAAGCATAGCATCAAATTTGAAGGAATTTCGGGACTTCTCACGGATTACCGGATTATTGGAGGAGCGTTGTCCGCCAACATCGTCAACCAATATCTGAGCTGGCAGAAAATGTATCGGAAGATTGCCAAAATTGCCCCTGACTTTGTCGCCAAGCACGGCCGCAAGGCGCGAGGATATCAATTGCGATATCTGGCACGCCGCGCGGTGCAATTAGGTGATCACGGCTTCTCTGGTGAATTGTTGCTCGAGGCTTTGCAGTCTTATCCAGGAATGATGTGGCGCGAACCGGTCAAAACTTTTGTGACCGGCACTGCAATCACCTTAGGGAAAGTACTGGGTAGAGATCGATTCTCAAAGCTAGCGCAACGTTATCTGAGGGGTGCCGCTGCATGAAGACGGCCGTCCATCTGCTTGATGATTTTGCGATGGGCGGCGTCACGCAAGCGCTACGCTTGTTTGACGAGCCCGAATTTAATCAGATCATTAAGTCGCGGATCGAGCCGGTGCCTATCACGGCCCGGCTCGCAAAGCGTTATGATGCCGATATGATTGTTGTCCATATGCCGCCAAGCTGGCAGCGTCTGCCCTGGGTAGTTAGTCTTCGGGCACGAAATCCCGGCGCCCGGATCGTCCATGTCGAACACAGTTACACCGCGGGTTTTGAACGCCATATGGTGAAAAACCAGACGCGATTTCGGGCGATGATGCGCACAGCGTTTACTTTCGTGGACAAGATCGTTTGTGTTTCTCACGCGCAACGCCAGTGGATGGAAGCGGCGAGCCGAACACCATCTGATAAATTTTGTACAATTAATCCCTGGAGCGGCAGAGAAGACCTTCTCGATTTGACCCATGCGACAAATTCGGAAGGACGCCCGCTGAGGTTTGCGGCGTATGGCCGATTTACCGAGGTCAAAAATTTCGAGACGCTGATCGAAGCGGCAGCTATTCTCGGGAGTAGCAAATGCTCTCTTTTGCTTGGTGGATCAGGCCCGCTTCAGTCACGGCTAGAACAAGCCGCTGCACGAACAGACAACGTACAACTGGTAGGGCACGTCGACGATGTGCGGGCTTTCCTAAAAGCCAGCGATGCGGTCATTGTGCCGTCGCTTTATGAAGCCTTTGGCTTAGTCGCCACAGAAGCCCGGCTCGCAGGTCGCCCGGTTTTAGTAGCAGATGTAGACGGGTTGCCAGAGCAGGTGGGTGACGGAGGTTTGGTGGCAGAATGCGGCACGGCCTTGGAAATTTCATCAGCAATTGAATGCTTCTCCAAGCTCTCTCTGGAGAATATGGCGAGGCTAGCACGCGATTCCGCCCTGACACATCGCCAGGATGTAATCGCGGGTTGGATGTCGCTGGCTTCAGGACGCTAACGCGAAGTTCACAAACAGACCAGCAGGGGGTCAGAAAGGCAGCAGGAGATTTATCCTAGCTGCCTTTTTTCTGCGCTTGAGAGGGCAATGCCAATTGCAGCCCAGGCCGGCCAAGTCAGGTAGGCCAGCATTTCCAGGTTCTCTCCAAAGCTGTAGAGCACCATAATACATACTAGCCCGAAGCCGCACCGATAGACGGGCGCACTGGCGGCTTTCAACAAGAGGGCAATGAGAGTTAGGCCTAACGGCACGGCGAGGGCCAAGGCCCCAAGGGCCCCCTTCACAAATAGCAGCCCATACCAGCTATGGTGGCTGCCGATTGGCATATACTCGACGAGATGGGGCCCGTTTTCGACAATGCCATGGCCAAACCACGGGGCTTCGTTCTGCCATCGTTCAACGGCAATCCGCGCGAGCGTTTCGCGAACTCGGGTTGAATCGGCCCTCGCGCCCTTAATGTCTCCGATGAGCTGCTCGGCCCATTCGGCCAGAGGCAATCCGAAGATGCCCAGAATGAGCGGCATCGGGGACGCTATCAGCCATACGACCGGTTTTTTGGCATGTTTGAGAGACCAGATCAGAGGCAGCACGATCAAAATCGCAAGCAGCGCCAACCGCGACTGGGATAAGACTGCGATCAGCACTCCGGCCAGAATTCCGACGCTGCGCCAGCCAGATGATTTCTCTTGCAGCGCAAGGACTATATGGATCACCGCGACCATTCCAGCGGCGGGCGACCAGGGGGCAAAAAACTGCCAGCGCGGCGTACCGGCCCCTGGTTCGATTGTGTAAAGTGTCGCAGAAAAATACTCGGGACCTGATCCACCAATAACCTTAAGCGGCGAAACCCACAATTCAGCGGGCAAGCCAAGAAAGGGAGCTATTAAAAACACAGGTAGAACGATCAGAGTTTGACCGCCCAGTTGGCAAACAGCTCTTGCGATCGTTTCGATACGTATTTGCAGAATTGCGCACGCGACCGGAAAAAGCGCGATGAGCGCCCAACCTTTAGCCCAGCCGATTGTCGATTTCAAAGTCTGGCCTGTTCCCAGTTGGAAATTGGCATGGCCGATCCATAGGATTACCAACATCGCTAGCATTCCAGCAGCCCATGACCACAGCGGCCAGCTCATCACGACTGCATTGTTTGGAGCATCTGAAACACGCACATAGAGCGAGTATGCGGCTATGAACGCGAGTATCCAGCCCAAAGCTGGACCCACGATGTAAAGTCCGCCGACCAGCCATAATAGCCAAGTCGATCGGATGACACCTGCGATCAGCTTTTCGGCGAGAATTTGCGAATGATCGGCTGACGAAGCCATAGCAGCATAAACCCAATAAAGAGGAGAAGTGTGGCGCCAAAAGCACCGCCTAGGATAAGAAGATTGTGCGGCGCAGCCTTGCTGCGCGGCAGTGATGGTACCTCTAGCGTCTGAACCAGCGGGTAGGATGCAAAGGGATCCGACTTGTTTGTGTCAAGGCGGGCCAAAGCAGAGCTGAAGACAGCTTCGGCGACGCGCAATTCGCGGGTCAATTCGGCAAGCTCTGCCGCTTGCGTTACCATTTTTCCGCTTTTGGCACTTTCCTGACCGATCTGGCGACGAATTTCCGCCAGTGCTGCACTTGACCCGCTGCTGTCACTATCACGCGTCATCAGAGTTTCGAATAATGCAGCACGGTTGCCGGAGACTGCGAGATCAGCGAATTTCATCACTGTTCTGCGGTTCAGACCAGCCAGAGACTTCCCGCGTTTCGCAAGTTCGCCCAAGACTTCGGATTTTTCCGCGGTTAACTGCTCCATCCGCCCATGTGCAGGACCAAGCGTGGCACTTTGCTCGGCGGCTTCGGTAGAAAGCTCGGCATAGCGGTCGAGCGCTTTCGTAAAAACAGGATCGGCTTGAAGGCGGAGCGCCCTGTTGGCCGTAGTCGGTGATACGCCTAATGTATTTGCCAACCGGCTTTTCGCTGCGCGCGTTTGACTTGTGGCAACACGCGCCATGCGCTCGCGATCCTTCAATTCATCCAAGGTGGCGATACGGTTCTTATATTGGTCCAAAGAAACGAGCCCGGTGCGACCCTGAAACTCCAGTAGTTTGCGCTGAGCTTCCGCGACTTTCGTATCCAGTTCAGCAATTCGTTTTTTGTCAGCGTCTTCGCGCGTAGAGGCTTCATCGCTTCGCAAAGCATCCAGCGCATTCATGAACGCAGTGCGGATCGCGGCTGTGCGTTCACGTGCCTGCTCAGGAGTCGCACCAGGCATCTTTACTGCGATCAGATTGGTTTGGTCTGTCAGTTTGATCGTTGGAAGCGGGAAGCTGGCCGGATCTTCGCCCAGCGCCTTGGCTGCATCGCCGACAATCAAATCGGACATCAGAAGGCGTTTATAATTTTCAGTTGGGCTCAAGCTAGTGCCGGAGAATGCGGAATTTGTCATCGCGCTTGCCTGGCCGATGGATTCCAGATTGAGTGAGCCGCCAACCCCGCTGCCAGGTAAGATTAGCGTCATCTCGCTATCGTAGCGATCAGGAGACAAAGCGATTACCGCGACCGCGAGCAACCAGATGGCGGCAAGTGGTGGTAAGACCGCTTTGGTGTAGCGGCTGTAACGGCCCACGGAAGGCAAGCCGTCGCGAAGCCAAACCCATGCTTTGACAATCCGGCGGGGCTGTTGAACCATCATATCCATCAGTTTATCGCCTGCGTGATAAGTAACGGGGCTGTGGCTGTTCCTGTGGCTTCACCGATTAGACCCAGCGCTTCGCGGAAATTGGTCCAACGGCTATCATAACACGCAAGAGCATCGCCCGGCATCAGATAGGGGTCGGCCTCATCGCGATCCGCTTCGCGCACCAGTTTCTCGATATCCCGCTCGATCACAATGCTTTTACCGTTGCGAGGGTTGCGGGAGATCAAAACAGCCCGGCGGTCAGACTGCATATAAGTGCCGCCAACACAATTCATTGCAACCAGGCCTTGTAGCATTCGCGTACCGTAAGGCAGCGATCCTGTTTTCTCGCCGATTGCGGCACCGGCATTGTTGTTAGCGCTGCGTGTGAGATTGGACATATACACTTTGATGCCCGGTTGGGTGAGGGCCGAGGGACGGACCAAATCGTCGTCAAAGCAGTCTGTAGCTGGAACAATGATCCGATCTCCGCTGGTGATCACAGGGTCAGTTGCGCCAAATCCGGCAACCAGGCCAAACAGATCAATCGCGGCATATCGATCACCGCGAACGATAAAAATATTCGTAACATTGGCATCCGGTCTGACACCGCCGGCAGCCCTGATTGCTGCTGAAACGGTGCGCGACGGGTTCGTATCGCCTGCAAGCTCGCCTTCCTTCTGGCCAACGCGGCTTTCCGGGGTGCGCTCTCCGGGGTGCACGACGCCGCTTTGGAACACGGCACCAGCAACGTGGACGGTCACGCCAGCGGCTTCAGCCAAGCGGATGCGTACCGAGTTGCGAAGCGGGCGAACCAAACCATTAAACACAAGTTCGGCGCGCAGGACGCGCTCGAAGTCGGCGGGCTGCATGCCGGACGCTTGTACCGGAGCTACCGTGCCCAAGGCGACAGTCCCGTCTGGATCAATGGTGTACGTTCCGGACAGGCCATCGGGATCGCCAAGAATGTTGATATGCAACCGGTCACCGGGGGCCAGTAGATGGTCGGCCGGCCCAAGGTCGCGGAGTGTGACCTGCTGGCCGCGCGGGACCTGGCCGCTCAACATCGTGCAAGTTGCGGTGGTTTTTGCCTGCCGTGCAGGCTGATCCATCCAATCGCCATTCGGGTGGATATTTGTGCGGTCGACTTGGCCGGGTGCCCATTGGGCCGACCGGAAATTGTCAGGGGCAGGACCGGCAACGCAGCCTGCCAGCATGGTACTGGCAGCAATTAGGGATAGAGTGAAACGGCTTTGCATGATTTTTCCTGTCGTCAATCAGAGTTGCCACAACAGTTTCAATTTGCGTGCCAACTTCGCAATCCCGCAGAATTCCGTCGTTTTTCACCAGCCGACCGATCTAAGTCGCAAAATGCGAGAGTTTGTTTTTGCAATTTGAAAAGGAATTTCGCATACTGCAATAAAGTTCATTTGGGTTTGACTGTTTATGACGCGTTTTGCGTCATATTTTCAGGCATGACTTTTGCATGATGCTATACATCTGAACCAAATGGAGTGTGTATGAAGGGCATCATTTTTACGGAGCTAGTGAGCTTTATAGAGGAGGTTGGCGGCATCGCATTCGCTGAACAAGTGATCGATAAAGCAAATCTTCCCAATGGCGGCGCGTTTACCGCTGTGGGTACCTATCCGACAGAACAGGTATTGGCACTGGTCACAAGCGCCAGTGAATTGAGCGGCATTCCGGTCCCCAAATTATGCGCGGATTACGGCGAGTGGCTGTTCGCTCGCTTCACCGTTCTCTATCCGCAGTTAATTGAGCAATATCCTACGTCCGAAGATATGCTCGACCATGTCGAGAGTCACATCCATGAAGAGGTAACGATACTGTATCCGGACGCGACACCACCCAAAGTCTACATGACGCGAGACGGAACCACGCCCGTGATCAAATACGCATCGCACCGTCCCCTTTCGCATGTCGCACTCGGTCTGATCCGAGGCTGCTTGGCGCACTATAAAGACCCGCGCCAAGTCACATGGTCTCCGGGCGAAGATCTTACTCAAGCCGAATTCCACATCGTTCCAGCGTAAGGAAGAATTGATGAACGCTTCGCGTATCCTGATTGTTGAAGACAGCGCATCGCTGGCCATGAGCTATGCGGCACAATTGTCGGAAGCCGGATATGAGATTGAAGTATGCGGAACGGGCGCTGAAACCGAGGCGCAACTGACAGGCGCTGCACGTTTCGACGTTATTCTGCTCGATCTACAACTTCCAGACGCCAACGGGTTGGAGATCTTTCAGCGGCATCAGGAATTACTTGCTGATACCAGCGTCATTGTCGTGACGGCCGACGGATCGCTCAATCGGGCAGTCGAAGCCATGCGGATTGGTGCCTATGATTTTCTGGTAAAGCCGGTCAGCGCTGAGCGTTTGCTGACTACGGTCCGAAACGGTGCAGAGCGCCACCAACTGGCCCGTGAGGTCAAGGCCGTCCGGTCGAGCAAGCCGAAGGATGGCTTTCACGGATTTGTAGGAAGCTCGCCAGTGATGCAGGCCGTCTACCGGTCTATCGAGAATATCGGCGAGTCCAAAGCCGGCGTATTTATCACAGGCGAAAGCGGCAGCGGTAAGGAGGTGGCGGCCGAGGCAATTCATCGCTCTGGTCGGCGTGCCAAGAAACCCTTCATTGCGATCAATTGCGGGGCCATTCCCGAGAACCTCTTGGAATCGGAGCTTTTCGGGCATGTGAAAGGTGCATTTACCGGAGCTTTGGAGAATCGCATCGGTTCAGCAAAGGCCGCAGATGGAGGGACCTTGTTCCTCGATGAAATTTGCGAAATGGAGCTGAAATTGCAAGTTAAGCTCTTGCGCTTCTTGCAAACGGGCATGATCCAAAGGGTTGGTGCAAGCAGCCCGGAACCTGTCGATGTGCGGGTTATCTGTGCAACCAATCGTAATCCTGCAGTTGAAGTGGCCGAGGGACGTTTTCGCGAAGATCTGTATTACAGGTTGAACGTGATTCCTTTGGAACTTCCGCCACTCCGCGAACGGGGACAGGACGTGCTCGAAATTGCCCAATCCTTTATTGAACGGTTTGGTACCGAGGAAGGGCGTGAAATTGAAACGCTTAGTAATTCGGCGCGCGAATTCCTTCTCACTCACAGTTGGCCTGGAAATGTGCGCGAACTACAAAACACCATCCGGCGCGCGATTGTCATGGGGCAGGGTCACGAGTTAGACATTGGTGCGATCCGTGAAATGCCTGCCAAGAAGGCAGCTATTTCGATGGATGCCGGTGCTCCTGTGCTGCTTGATCAAAGGCTAGGTGACGCTCCTATATCGCCAGCACTCGCTACAGATCTTACGCTCGATCAAATTGAAGAGGTGGCTGTGCGCGAAAGAATCCGCCTGCACGCTGGGAATATTGTCCAATCTGCTAAGTCACTGGGTGTGAGCCCGTCGACGATCTATCGCAAGTTGGAAAAATGGGATCATTCTTGAGACAAATGTGGTCAGAATAAACCTGTAAAAATCGCTCAGGCAAATTGCGTAAGACTCTGATCAAGATATTGTGTAACCAGTCTACATATCAGGGTGCCGCCGGTCGCACGGAACCGCCATAGATCGAGGGCTTGTGGCTGACTTTTTACGGAATGAAATGTTCTTTATTGCGCTCCTGCGGGGGCAATTTCACACACATATAACGCATACCGTTTCCGCAAGTTTTCTTATCGTTACGCTTCGGTTTTCTCCTGCCTTTCGCAATTTACGCGTAGAAAATCATTCATTCTGGCTGGGAAATTCTTACCAGATATGACCCCCCGCGCGAAACTTGCCGCCTGCGATGAGCGTTCTACCCGTCGTGATCAGCGAAGGTCGAGCGCGATAGTGCGGGCGGAACAATGCCATTCGGCAAGACTTGCCCGGGAAAGTACAATTGGCCAACAATTCCAGGCAACTCGCATTGCCAGAAGGTGTGTCTGGCCATGAGTATGTTGTTCGGAATTCTCTCATTCGGCTCTCAGCAGGTTCTGCCCGAGTGGCAAGGGCAGATGCAGCGCGCGGCACGATGTTGGCCGTCTGACCGCCAGGGTCTGAAAAGTGTCGGCAGCGGATTTCTGGGGATCCAGCAGCGCGATAACACGCCGCAATCGGTCGCATCCCGTCAGCCGGTAATTGAAGAGGATGTAGCCGCTATATTCGATGGCCGGTTGGACAACCGTACCGAACTGGCGCGCGAACTGGCGCTGCAAGACGATATCACGACACCCGATGATGCATTCGTGCTCGCAGCCTATCGGAAATACGGACCGGGCTTTGCCAAATATCTGCTCGGTGATTTTTCGATTGCTCTGTTGGACCGCCGCGCCAATACTTTGCTTCTGGTGCGTGATCATATGGGCGTGAAGCCGCTGTTTGTTGCCAGGGCAAACGGCCTCGTAGCATTTGCCTCGTCAATGGCGCCGCTCGTGCGTTTGCCTTTTGTCGACTGCCGGGAGGACAGTCTCTGGATTGTCGATTTCTTGGAATCGGTGAAGGTAAGCCCCGATGACACACCCTATTTGGGGATAAAGTCAGTGCCGCCCGCGACTGTCATGGAATTTGGCACAGGTGTAGAGTCGCACGAACGCTTTTGGCGGCTGCCCAAACCCGGCGAACTACCGGTACACGACCTCACTGATGAGCAGGCCGTAGCGCGATTTTCCGAACTGTTCGAGCAGGCGGTGGCGTGCCGCCTGCCCGGCATTGGCGATACGGCGAGCGAATTTACCGCAGGTCTCGATTCAAGTGCAGTTGTGGCAACAGCAGCGCCTTTAATGGAACAACAGGGGCGCGGGCTGCACACCTTTTCCCACGTTTTGCCCGAGGACACACCTTCGCCGGCAAAACAGGTCGGGAATGAGCGCGCCGACATTGGCGATATACTCACGCAATATCCGGGGCTTCGTCACCATTGGATCACGGATGAAGATACGGACCAACTTACGGCAATGGCGCGCACGATCCGTGCGCATGGCGGATTACAGCGGCGTGATCTGAACTCGATCGGGCAGCAATTGCCCGAACTGATGCAGCGCCATGATTTGCGCGTTCTTCTATCGGGTTTCGGCGGGGATCAGCTGGTTACGTCGCACGGTGCGGGTTATCCGCACAGTTTGGCGAAGGAGGGCGCATGGGACGCGTTGCGCGCATTCACAGAGCATGAAGCGACCACGCGCGCACGTTTGCGTCAAGCGGCATTTCGAACGAATTTCGGAAGAAAGAGTTGGGGCGCTGCCGTAAGAGTTTTGCGGGCAGTTGAAGAATTGACCAAAGCCCGTTCGAGCAGGTTTGGCAAGGCACTGTCACATGGTTACCCCTTTCGCCGCGCAGCGTTTCCATCACGTCCGGTTGCTGGTTCGGTTGAAGAACGTGAACACACGGTGATCACGCATCCGCTAATATCCTACAGGTTACAGGATAGCGCGGTCGGGGCAGGCAGCTTCGGTTTCGAATATCGTTATCCCATGCTCGATATCCGGCTGCTGGAATTTTGTCTCAGTTTGCCCGCGACCGTCAAACGCACGGCTGTGATGGACCGCCGTATGGTACGGTTGGCAATGGCCGGAAAACTGCCTGACAAAGTTCGCCTGCGCCACCGGAAGGCGGGGTCGGTTCCCTCTGCATTTGTAAACCATATGCGTTCGATAAATCGATTTACCGAATTGTACCGTGAAAGTTTCGGGAACCCATTGGCGTGTTCCTATGTCGATTTAGGCCGCATGGTAGAAGAATCAGAGCAGGCACGAAGAATGGGAACCTTTGGGAAAAACGTTTCCAAACGGCAGCTTATGCGAGCGGCTGAACTATGTCTTTGGACCAAGTATGTCGAGGAAGAGGTAGGCACGTCCGGCTAATTGCGACAGTTTCTCTCCTTTTCGTGGAAAGGTTGACTTGCAGTGTGATTGCTGTGAAAGCGCTTTACATAAAAATAAGAATCCGGGCGCCGACTTCTTCGGTAAAGGAACATTTTTAATGACACAGAATTCAACACAGCCACGCGACGGTGAAAAGCTCGCTTGGGAAAAGCCTGAGCTGACCGTTGTTGCGACTCCGTCTGACGTTGCGGGCATGGTAGGTCCCGACGATGATGAAGATTTCGACGGTAGCCTTTCCTAATAGCTGACGTGCCCGGGCACGTCGCACGCAAATGTTTAAAGTCGGCTGTACCTTTGGGTACGGCCGGCTCTTCTATGGAATGGGTGTGCAGGCGGTCCGGCCCATGAAAAGTGATGTCTAACGCTACCTACCACTACCGGATTTCTGGTTTGGATATCACGTCTGATATTCGCTTGAATTCGGTGCCTGAGGTGCCGGATTCAAGTAAGGCTGGCACAGTCGGTTTCCGGGCTGGTAAACCGCCTCAAACCCTGACTGAACCGGACATTCATTGTCCGCGTTTCTGCGCGAGGGATGACGAGGTTCTGGTTCGAATTCCGCAAGTCGGACGTTTTCATATTCGCAGCGGCTCATTGGTTGAATATTGCGTAGATGATGAAGCGTCTCCGCAGGATGCGGTGCCATTTCTGCTCGGTAGCTGCTTAGGAGCCTTGATCCACCAGCGAGAAGGGCTGATCCTTCACGCGTCCAGCGTCGTAAGGGACGGAAAAGTGTTCCTCATTTGCGGGCGGTCCGGGGCCGGAAAGTCCACCACAACCGCGCATTTGGTAAATGCAGGCGGATCAACTTTGGGCGATGATATTGCAGTCATCGGCAAAGAGGATCCACATTTTGTGCAGCCCGCTTTCCCGACAGCCAACTTTTCCCGAGAAACGTTAAATGGCCTCGGCTTGGCGCAGCCTACCCAAAACGATCCCGTTACCCGGCAAGGGAAATTCACAATCGAAACCGGGCACAGCTTCGAGAATAGGCCGATACCGCTCGGCGGAATTATCGCGATTGAGCGAACTTACGGGAAGCGCGAATTGACGCGGTTGAGCGGAGCGAAAGCGTTGCAAACGCTCCGCCGTCATACTTACCGCAAAAGCTATCTTACCAAGAAGCGCGCCCAACTGGCGTTTGCCGGCTGGTCAAAGATTGCCCAGGATGTGCCGTTGTATGAAATTATGCGGCCGCATGGCGAAGACACTCTGCAGGAGGTTCTCAACCATGCGGAACAGGCAATTAAAAACATGATGAACGAACACCGGGAGAACGTTTGATGACCGAAAACTTAGCACCTGCAACCGTACTTCAGAAAACCGATGACGTGCTAATGACTGAGTCTGAAGGTGTGACCGTATTGATGTCCATGACCACCGGAAATTTCATCGAGCTCAACGGTAGCGGAGCGGCCATTTGGGAAGCGATTGACGGCTCTCAAAACCAAGCAGCAATTATTGAGCATTTGCAGCGCACCTATCAGATCGGCGCGGATCAGTGTGCTGCCGACGTGACCGAGTTCAGTGCGCAATTACTGGCTGAAGGGCTTGTGCAGGAGGCGGCTTCCGCCTGAACCATGCTGGAAACTGCGCGCCAACAATTCGATGTATTTGCAAAGCTTGGTAACGCGCAGACCAACGCCCCCCTGCGCGCCCAATTGAAGGCTAAACTGGCCCGCGAGACACCTACCCCGGAAGCCTTGGCTATGCAGTTGAACCTTGCGCGCCGGAGCGGCGATCTGGCCGCCACACGCAGCGCGATTGTCGAACTTGCGCGATTGAACGGTGAGACGGGCGATTTCTCTGAGAAGGCAATCGTCCCATTCGGGTTGGAGAACCCCACGGGGCAGAAGCTGGCTCCGCTCATCGTCATAGATGATTTTCTGCAGCCAGATCAGATGAACGCGCTTCATCGCCATGCGTGCGATACCGAAGACGAATTCCGCAAGGCCAATACAAATTCGCAAAGCCCGGCATACGACCCGGATAAGCGCGAAACGTTGGTCAATTGGCACTTCACTGAAATGCGGGACCATTTTGAAGAGTTTATCGAACAGAATCTGGCTGAATTTCAGTGCATCTTGGGGCTTCCCGCGTTTGTGAAAGAGCGCATGGAATTGAAGATGACCTGTCACATTGATGGCGGTTTCTTCCGGGTTCACGCTGATAATCACGAACCCATCACCGAAGCAGGGCGCGCCATTACGTGGCTTTATTACTTCGGTGAGCAGACACCGCGCTATACAGGCGGCGAATTGTTCCTGCTGGATACAGAACTGGCCACGGGCGTACGTTCAACGGTCTGGTTTACCAAGGTTGAGCCCAAGCCCAACCGTTTGGTGGCATTCCCCAGTTGGTTTTATCATGCGGTCGGCCCCACGCAGGTCGAATGCGGGGAGTTTGGCGCAGGCCGTTTTGCCATTAGCAGCCACATACGCAAGCCGGCGGACGGGCTCGGCTGGAGCACTGAATGGTGAGGGACGGGCTGCTGCCATATATGTTTGCGCGTGTGGGCAGTCATAATCTGGTTTTCTTTATCGATCCGCACAGGCTGGACTGGAAACAGGGCTTTTTTCATCGCGCCTTGCCAGATGAGGCTGAGCCGGATGCGATGATGCCATTGGCGCAGTGGATTGCGGAAGAGGAAGATCACCCTGCCGATTTCACCGGTTTCGCGGCAATTTCACACGTGGCACGGTGCGGTTCCACGCTTCTCGCCGAAAATATAAAGGCGACTGGTCAGGCTGTGGTTCTCAGCGAACCGCCATTCTTCCGTATTTTGCGCCATTTGCTGGACGGTACTGTGGAGCCGTCACAGGCAGTGAACGCGTCCGCGAAGATGGTTGCCGCATGGAAACGATGGGCAGAGAATGACGGGAAAAGGTTGGTGATCAAATTCAGTAGCCAAACGCACCGGCACCATGACCAGCTATGCCGCGCCATGTCCGGCGGCCGCTATCTGTTTCTATTCAGAGAGCCGGTTGCGGTACTGGAATCCTACGAACGATCAGTGCCTGCTTATTTAAGGCGTGAGATTCGTGATGGCGAAACCGACCTGTTGGAAGAGCTGGAAGGCATTGACGGCGATCCAGTGGTGGCGGCCGGGGTCAACCGATATTGCCGCGCATTGGAGCGTTATTCCGACCAACAAAACGACAGCGAGATTGCTGTCGAATATGCCGATCTGGAAACTGCATTTCCGGCCATTCTCACCCATTTCGGGTTGCAGGCGGATAGCGCAGCCTGGTCTCAGGATATGTACGCGAAGGCGGACAGAGCCAAGGGCGATGTTCCCTACGTGCCTGTATCGGCGGAACGGATGGCAGGTTTTGCTGCAGATAACGCGCCGTTACTCGCGGTTGCCAAGCGGCATTACGATATTTTTCGCAGCAAGATTACAGTGGATTGCTGACATGGTCGGCGCGCGCTGTCGCAGTTCTCAGCAGATCGTCTGACAGGGTCAGCAGCTTTGGTGTGGCGTCAAACAGGCGTTCCGCAACAACGTGAATTACGTCGTCATCCTTCTGCATCCGGCCATGCACTTCGATGATCCGCGCACCCATAATGATCTTCCGGTAGCGTTCCATTACGTTCGGCCAGATCACCAGATTGATAACGCCGCCTTCATCCTCCAGCGTGATGAAGCAAACACCTTTGGCGCTTCCGGGGCGCTGCCGGATCAGCACAATCCCGGCGACTTTGACGCGCGCATTGAAACGCCGGTCGCGCAAAGTTGCGGCGGGAGTGAAACCTTGCGCGTCGTAATCCGGACGCAAAAAGGTGAACGGGTGCGCTTTCAGAGAGAGGCGCATGGTCTGGTAATCTGCCACCACGTGCTCGCTAAGCGGCATGGCTGGCAACACTACCGGAGCGTCATCCCCTTCATCGCGCTGGCTGGCGTGAGTGAATAGCGGTAAATCCGGCGTGTTCTTCAGCGCACGGGCATCCCATAAAGCTGCGCGGCGGTCGCGCCCTGTGGAACGAAAGGCATCGGCTGCGGCCAGAATATTGATGGGCCGGGCGCTTATTCTTGCCCGTTCCTGCACATCTTCTACATCGATGTAAGGGCTGTGGCGGGCGTCCAGAATCCTTGCCGCATCCGCTTTGGCCAGCCCGTCAATCTGACGCAGGCCCAACCTTAGGACAAGCTGCCGCTTTCCGCGTAATGTCTGCCATTCCACGGTATTGTCCCAATCGGAGTAATTCACATCTGCGGCAAGCACAGTCACTCCGTGTTCGCGGGCATCGCGCACGATTTGTGCGGGCGCGTAAAAGCCCATCGGCTGGGAGTTCAGCAGCCCGGCGGCGAAAATCGCAGGGTGGTAATGTTTGATCCAGCTGGAGACATAGACCAGATGCGCGAAGCTGGCGGCGTGGCTTTCCGGAAAGCCATACTCGCCGAATCCCTCGATCTGGCTGAAACAGCGCGCGGCAAATTCGGGATCATAGCCGCGTTCAACCATGCGCCCGACCATTTTCTGCTTATGCTCTGACACCATGCCGCGGCTGCGGAAAGTTGCCATCGCTTTGCGCAACTGGTTGGCCTCGGCCGGAGCAAATCGCGCGGCTACCATTGCAATCTTCATCGCCTGTTCCTGGAAGATCGGCACACCCAAAGTGCGTTTGAGGATATTGCGCAGCTCGTCAGGCGGGCCGTGTTCGGGTGAGGGTTCGGGATATACGGCCTCTTCCTTGCCCGAACGCCGTTTGAGGTAAGGGTGGACCATATCCCCTTGAATAGGGCCGGGGCGCACGATGGCGACCTGAATAACCAGATCGTAGAATGTTGCCGGTTTCAGCCGCGGTAGCATATTCATTTGCGCCCGGCTTTCGACCTGAAACACGCCGAGCGAGTCCCCCTTCTGCAACATCGCATAGACCGCAGGATCTTCCTGTTCCACGCTGGCCAACGTGTGCACTTCGCCGCAATGGGCGGCAATCAGATCGAAGCATTTGCGAATACAGGTGAGCATTCCCAACGCCAGAACATCGATCTTCAAAATGCCCAATTCCTCGATATCGTCCTTGTCCCATTCGATAAAACTGCGTTCGGGCATGGCGCCATTGCCAATCGGGATCGTTTCGGTCAGCGGGCCGTGGGTAAGAATAAAACCGCCGACGTGCTGGGAAAGATGGCGAGGCATCCCGATCATCTGGTCCGCCAGTGCGATCGCGCGTTTGAGATACGGGTCGGCCAAATCGAGCCCGGTTTCCTTGGCCACACGGTCCGCGTCCATCTCGCTGCCCCAGCTGCCCCAGATTGTTTTGGCGATAGTGGCCGTGACATCTTCCGACAGCCCCATGGCTTTGCCAACCTCGCGAATGGCGCTGCGCGGGCGGTAATGGACCACGGTGGCACACAGGCCGGACCGGTCGCGGCCATATTTTCGGTAAATGTGCTGGATCACTTCTTCGCGGCGTTCATGCTCGAAATCGACGTCGATATCAGGTGGTTCTTTGCGCTCTTCCGAGATGAAGCGTTCGAATAACAATTCGTGCTGCGCCGGATCGACCGAAGTGATTTTCAGGCAATAGCACACCGCACTGTTGGCTGCGGAGCCGCGCCCCTGACATAAAATGCCTTGGCCCCGCGCATGGTCCACAATATCACGGATAGTCAGGAAATAGGGCGAGAATTGCATCTTCGCGATTAACGCCAGTTCTTTTCTCAGCGTAGCTTCAATGGCGGCCGGCGTTCCGTCCGGATAACGTTCTTTCGCGCCTGCCCAGGTCAGCTGCGCCAGATAAGCATCCGATGTCATCCCGTCGGGAACGCCCAGTTCCGGATATTCATACCGCAGTTCATCAAGCGAGAAGTCGCAGGCATCGGCTACCTCCCGGGTGGCAGCGATTGCGTGGGGCCATTCGCCAAACAGGCGCTGCATTTCTTCCGGTGTTTTCAAGTGACGTTCGGCATTGGCGTTAAGTAAATAGCCCGCATCGCCAATGGTGGTTTTCTCGCGGATGCAGGTCATCACGTCCTGTAACGGGCGGCAGGAAGGCGCGGCATAGTGAACATCATTGGTGGCCAGAATCGACAGGCCATTGGCCCGCGCGATCATGTCCAGCAAGCCGATCCGGGCACGGTCATCTCCGCGATAGAGATATGTGGCCGCGATGTGCCGCATGGTGGGGAGCGCGGCAATCAGGCGGGGGAGTGTGCTTGCAAAGGCGGCAACGTCTTCCCCCGGTAAAGCGATCAATTGCAGTCCTGCGCTATGCGCCGCCAGCATATCGAGGGTTATCTGGCACTCGTCCTTGCCCTGCCATTCGCCTTCCAGCGTTTGCATTTTACCGCGCGACAATAGCGCGCACAGCAGCCCATATGCGGCGCGGTCTTTTGGATAAGCGAGGAAGGCTGGCCCTTCGACCAGTTCGATCCGGCAGCCGATGACCGGGCGTATATTGGCCGCTTTGGCATTGGCATGAAGGCGGACTACGCCCGCCATCGTATTCAAATCCGCGATGCCCAGCGCATCATACCCATGGGCAAAGGCTGTTTCGACCAGATCAACCGCATCCGATGCGCCGCGCAGGAACGAGAAACAACTCGCCACGCCCAACTCGACATAGTCGCTACGCGGGTTGCGTGCGATTGGCCCGCGAGGCGCAATGATGCGCTTGGCCGGGGTGAGCGGGGCATCAGGCATTTCGGGTGCAGGCGGGCATCATGCGAACAGCCCGTGCATGAACCATTGCGGTGCATCGCCGCGGCCATCGCCGGTCAACCCGCCGCGATATATCCAGAAACGCCGCCCGGTTTCATCTTCGATCTTGTAATAATCACGCAGGCGGGCCGTGGAACGCTCGCGCCACCATTCCGGCGCGATCCGTTCGGGGCCTTCCACTTTGACCACATCGTGGAGCACCCGCCGCCAGCGAAACCGGCGTGGCGGCCCTTCCGGAGTGGCGTAGATAACTGTGACAGGTTCAGGCCGGTCAAACAGGCGCAGAGGCCGCTCGCGCAAAGGGTCTGTTTCGCAAAGTGCCAATTCGCCTTGCAGCGCCGGCCGCCATCCTACCGAACGTTCGGGGATATGGCTGGCATAGGGAACCGGGCGAAGCACGCGGTTGGCACCGATCCTTGCGCATAGGCGGTCAATCAATTCGGGCAGCGCAATGCCTTCTGCTACTTCCTCCTCCAGCCCCGTCTGCCGCGCGGCCATATCTTCATAGTGCAGGGCAGTCAGCGCAAAGGCATCAAAACCGAAATCCGCTTTCAGCGTTTCCAACCGTTCCGCAAATAAACGCACGATATGATCTGGCGCACGCACCGGAGCCGCAGTTCGGGCGTGCAGAGACTGGATTTCTCCATCAACCCGAAATGCATCGAAACGCGCGGCCCGCATCCCTTTCTGACGGGTGAAAAGCTGATCGCACAGATCATTGGCGAGGCTGGCCAATACCGGTTCCAGTACCGCAACATGGCGGATCGGCTCGGCAATGCGGGAGCTTGCGCGGTACAGAATATGCTCGGCTAGCGGTTCGACGGGTTCGGCCATCTGGCCCAGCGCCTGCTGCAACCTGTAGAGCGGATTGGTCTTTCCATTGGTCTTGCGGCTGGTAAAGCTCTTGGAAAGCCCCAATGCACGGAACCGGCGCGCTAATGCCAGTGCAGGCACATCCGACAGTGCGCCGATAGTTTTCAGCCCGACCCGGCGGAACAGCAATGCTGCATCATCATCAATCCGCAGGGCTTCTATTGGCAGCGGGGCGAGCGCGGGATGAAGTTCTGCCTCACTCACAGCCGTTCCATCTCCGACGAAACGGGCCAGCGCCCAAGCCCCGCCGATTGTCGGTGCAATCGCGGTCCGGCTGGCTAAGCCCATCGCAGCATAGCGCGCACGCATATCAGCCAGCATTGCCGTCTCTCCGCCGAAACAATGCGCGGCACCTGTCGTATCGAGCAGCAACCCGTCGCTTCCATCAATCGCGGTCCACGGGCTCCAGCGGTGCGACCAGCGTGTCAAACGCTCCAGCAGAACGGCATCTCCGTCAGGATCGGAAGGGTGAACTTCCAGCATCGGATAAATCGCGCGGGCATCGGTCAATCGCTGTTGCGGCTTTGCGCCGGCTTTGCGTGCGGGACCGTTTACTGCATCAATGACCGTGCCATGCGCACCTTCGGAAACAAGCGCGATCGGGTCGCTATCATCCGGCCTTGCGTTGATCTTCCTCCACCGGTCCAGCGCCAAATCCGGGAACCATGTCGAGACGATGCGCCGCCCGGTCATAGCTCGCTTCCCACATACGCGGCTGCATATCGCGCGCACGGAACAGGTCGAGTGACCATACTGGCGAACCGGGAGCCTTCATATCGTGCGGATGCGGCAGGGACGGGCGGCTTGTCACCCTCCACCGCCGCCTTGCACCGCTGAGATCGGGATGGCCGCTGATGCGCAGTAAGAAAGCGGGGACACCGTATCTTTCCGCCGCGACTGCCAAGCGCCGTGTCGCTGTGAAATCCAGTGCCTGCGGATCTCCGTGTATCTCGCCAATAACCGCACCTAGCGCGGCGCATTTCAACCCCTCTGCCATGGCCCACAACGCTTCGCATCCGTCTTTTGCTGTGACATGGACAATGTCGCGGCCCGCTGCTTCCGGCAGCCCGTGCAGGAACATCCGGCCCGTTTCGCGGATCGCTTTCCTGTCTTGCACCCAGAGCAGTGGAGCGACAGTGGCTGCTATATCGCCCGAGGTGTCTCCTCTGGTACCTGGTTTGGTATCGGGAGTATTCAATTGGGCCAGCGCCAGACCGATTGCTGCGGCATCTCCGGGCGCGGCAAATACTTCCTGCAATGTGGGTTCTACAGGCGTGAGCCCATCCGCCGGAACCTGCAGCGTAGAAAAAGAAGGAGTAGAGAATCGGCACAGATTTTTGACCATAAGAGAATCACCTGTTCTCTTTATGTTCTATTTTCTGTTGCCTCGCAACGGATACCTTTCGGGCCGGGCGGG
>JAHDBR010000002.1:85538-100118 GCA_020630295.1 Sphingomonadaceae bacterium | reverse complement strand
TCTTTATGTTCTATTTTCTGTTGCCTCGCAACGGATACCTTTCGGGCCGGGCGGGTTGGGCGCGCACGGATGCAGTCGGATTACAGCTTCTCGTCACCTGAATGCACAGCCGGGAAATTGCATGAGCACGCCTGAAGCATAGCTTGAATCTGGTTGGGGTCGACTGGCGATACCTTGCCAGATGGTTGCTGCATTTTTGCTACCCCCGGGTATGTCCCGTAGCCTGAAAACAAGCAATGCCAGCTGGCATTGGAATAGTATGCCTGATCATAAGCGGTATCCAAAGCGCCAGCCATATCCTGATGTGTGAACCAACTCGTCATCATTGCTTTCAGACCGTCAGAAAGAATTTGGTTGGCAGCATTTTCGCGCCAGTATGCCGTGTCGGTCCGCTGGTTAAGCCGGTAATGTGCGACGATGTAGTCCCTTATACCTTCATACCGCGATGCCGTCCGGCGATTGAATCCATCGCGATGCAATGCAGTAAATCCGCCGGCTTCATACGCTTTGGCGAAATCGAGCGCAGTGGCGATCACAATATGCAATGCCGTTGCCTCTAGCGGCTCGAGGAAGCCCTGCGACAGACCGGCGGCGAGGCAATTGTTGGTCCAGCTATTCGCAACACGCCCAACGCGCATACTTAGAAACCGCGCCTCCACATCGCTGCTTTCCGTGCCAATCGCGCAACGCAGCTCATGCTCGGCCTCGTCATCCGATATGTGCTGCGAAGAATAGACATACCCGTTTCCAACCCGCGATATGAGCGGGATCGACCATCGCCATCCCGCCTTCATTGCAACAGCATCGGTTTGCGGTTTGAATGGGCCAGTATGCTGACTTGGCATTACCACCGCCCGGTCATTCAGCAGATTGTCAGAGAATGATATGAAGGGTTCTGCCAAAGCCTGTTGGGCGATTACGCTTCGAAAACCGGAGCAATCGACAAAGAAATCTCCAGCAATTCGGTCGCCCCCGTCGCACAGCAATGCGTTTACATCGCCGTTCTCGTTCAATTCGATGTCGCATACTTTGAGGGGTTTGTGTTTTACACCGCGTTCGGTGGCCCAGTCGCGTAAGAATGCGCCCAGTTTATACGCATCAAAGTGATAGCCATAACTTGGCGCGAACGGGAAATTCTCCGCAGGCTTTGGAGATTGGCTCTCCTCAGCGAGGTGGGTAGCAAGAAACCAATCATCGGGATGCGCGGGCACATCGAAACCGCGCCGCGCCAAGCCGCAATTGTGAAAGAAACCGGGTTCCGTATGCAGATCAACCGGGCCGGGGAAGGGGTGAAAATAGCTTTCAAAGCCCGGCCTTTCGCTCCATCCGGAAAACCGAATGCCTAGTTTAAACGTAGCGTCGCAGGCGGCCATCCAGTCTGCTTCTTCGATGCCCAAATGGTCGAAAAACGCCTTGAGCTGCGGAGTGGATCCTTCGCCTACGCCGATGATACCAATTTCTGGGCTTTCGACTACTGTGATGCTTGCGCCGCGACCGGCCCATTCGTTGTGCAATAGACAGGCGGTAATCCACCCCGCACTGCCGCCCCCAAGAACGACAATACGCGGCTGTTCGGTGTCGTTCATTGGGCAGCGTTCATCGAGCGGCGATCTCCACGGCGAAACCGCCGGCTCGTGCCATGTCAATATCAAGCGTTTGCGCGCTGGACACGGATAGCGTTTCTACCTTCATCGCGTGGCGGTCTGCACCTAAGCCATCGGCGCTTTCGCCGTCACGCCAAATAGTAGCGGTGTAGCTTTGTCCGGATTCTAAAAATCTCAGATCAATCGATACGGTGCGCGCATTTTCGTCAGTTACACCGCCCATGTACCAATTATTACTGTTGCGATCCTTGCGGGCCAGCACAGCATATTCGCCGATAGCGCCGTCGAGCAATTTCGTTTCGCTCCAATCCGCCGGAACGCGTTTCACGAAATCGAGTGCGCGGGGATACTTTGCGAGGTTTTCCGGCAAGTCCGCGACCATCTGGATGGGTGAATAGATAACCACATAGAATGCCAGTTGGCGGGCGAGGGTGCTGGGAATGTCAGGGCCTTCCGCGCCGCGCCCTTCGAGGCTGAATACACCTGATGTATAGTCCATCGGGCCGGAAAGCATCCGAGTCCAAACCATAGTGGGCACATGGTCGGGTTGGTTCTTGGGTACAGCCCATGCGTCATATTCTGCGCCGCGGGCACCTTCACGGCTGACCCAGTTTGGGTAAGTCCGCCGCAAACCAGTATCCTTGATCGGCTCATGCGGGTTCATGGCGATTTTGCGCGCTGCCGCTTCTTTGACAACTTTTAAGTGGTGACGGGCCATTTCTTGCCCGTCATGCCAGACGAACATTTCGCCGCCATTGCCGTCAGGCGCAATGATGCCGCCTGCATCGGCGACATAGCCGGACTTGACCGCATCAATGCCAAGACGCTCATAGAGTGCCATCGCATCGCGAAGTTGCCCCTCATACACGTCGATGTTGCCGCCGGTCTCGTGGTGCCCAATGATCCGAACGCCCTTTGATTTGGCGTATTGCGCAACCCGCTCAATATCGAAATCAGGATAGGCTTTGGTAAAGTTGAACTCGCGGCCATTACCAAACCAGTTTCCGTCCCAACCCAGATTCCAGCCTTCGATCAAAACGCCGCGGAATCCGTGCTCAGCGGCGAAGTCGATATGCTTGATTGCATTCTCTGTCGTGGCGCCGTGCTTCTCCCCGCTTGCCCAGCTGCTTTGATCGAGATGCATCTCCCACCAAATGCCGATATATTTGTGCGGGGTGAACCAACTAACATCTCCCAGCGCATTGGGTTCGTTGAGATTAAGTTCCAGATCGCTTTCATATAAGCCTGCAGGCCCGTCCGCTACTCGTATGGACCGCCAAGGCGTGTGAAAAGGTGCGTCGCGAACAACCTTCGCCCCGCGCGGACTGGGCGCGAGCTGGGCGCGGAAATTCGTGCCCTGCATGCGGCGAAGCCACATACCCGAATAGTCGACCAAAGCCGCCTCGTGCAAAGACATGTGCGTCCCGTCTGCAAAGCGGAATGTTATGGGCGTGTGGGCAGTCGAGACCGCGCTGACTGCTGTTTGCGTGTAAAGATACTCGTAGCGGTTCCAATCACCCGCCTGGATCCACCACGCGTTGCCGTCTTCTGCGATGTTGAACTCGGTCAGTTCCTCAGAGATCCGCGCTGTAACGAAGTGGTCCTGCTGTGGAAATTCATATCGGAAGCCAATACCGTCATCAAATACGCGAAGACGCACGGCCAGCAGCCGCGGCGCATCATCTTTTTCGCCGAACAGGACCGTCAGCTCATTGTGTTTGTCGGCCACAAACTGGCGTTCGCCCCATGGTTGCTCCCATCGGGTATCGCGCGATGCAGTGGTTTGGCTTACAACTTCGAAGTTGCGGCGCATTGGATCGTCATCGGTAAAGTTGAAGCCGAGGTTCGACTTGGCAATCAATGGTTTCCCGTCGCGATCAACTTTATAGAACGGTATGCCCTCGCCATCCGCGTCCAGAGTAACGACAATGCGGCCATCGGGTGATTGCACCGTTCCGGCATGCAGTGCACCCCCGCTGAGCAGTGTGAGCAGTGCAGTGACGATCAGCGTCAGGCGCATGGTGTTTCCTCTATGATTAGTGCAGCATAGGCTGGCAGCGTCCCGGGGGCCAAATCGCCGGTTGAGAATAGGACTGGTAGCGCCGCGTCCCAGGTGACGCTGACTGGCTTCGCGCCGAGGTTGAACAGGCAGCGTACACGCTGGCCATCGGCCTCCCTGACCAATTCGAGCAGTTGGCCGCTCGGCGTGCATTGGCTGACAGCACCGTATTTCAATGCCGGATTGGCTTTTCGAAACTCAAGCACCTGCCGGGTGTAATGCAGCAAGGATTGCGGATCTGCAGTTTGACGGTCCACTGCAATGTCTTGGTTGTCCTGCCCAATCGGTAGCCATGGATCGGTGCTAGAAAACCCTGCGTTCAGAGTGTCCGCGCCCCACGGCATCGGTGTGCGCGCTCCATCGCGCGACAAGGTGAGCGGCCAGTTTGCAATGGCTTCGGGATCGTGCAGCTGATCGAACGGAATATCGACCTGGGTCAGGCCCAGCTCTTCACCATAATATATGATGGCATTACCGCGCAGACACGCCAGCAGCAGCATCTTTAGCCGCGCAAATGCCGCGCGATGTTCGGGCGCGCACCACCGGGAAAGCGCTCGTGGCGCATCATGATTTTCGAATGCCCAGCTTGGCCAGCCGACACCATCTTGATCGGGCCACTCTGCCTGCGCCGCGCAAATGAGCCCCGGGGTCAATGCGTCTGCGTAGAGAAAGTTGAAACCGTAAGCCGAGTTGAGATGGTCCTCTCCGGCGGTAAAGCTCTTCATTTCGGCTTCGGCTTCATCCCCGCCAACTTCGGCAACAGTGAATATGCCATCATACTCATCGGTCAAAGAACGGATGCGGGCGATGAAATCGGGAATGTGAGAATGGGATTGATTGTGTTTGCGTAACTGGAAATCAAATGGGCGGGTACGCTGCTTGTTGGTTTCCGGTGCCGGCGGATTATCGCGCAGCGCAGGATCGTGCATCAAGAAGTTCAGCGCATCTATCCGGAAGCCGTCGACACCCCGGTCCAGCCAAAATCGTGCAACATTGAGCAGAGCGTTTTGCACGTCAGGATGGTGCCCGTTCACCTGCGGTTGGCTGCTGAGGAAATTGTGAAGGTAATATTGGCCGCGGCGGGCATCCCACGTCCATGCGGGTCCGCCGAACACTGACTGCCAGTTCGTTGGTGGAGATCCGTCAGGCTTTGCTTCGGCCCATACATACCAATCGGCTTTATCATTGTGCTTGCTGGACCGGCTTTCCTTGAACCAGGAATGCTGGTCTGACGTATGGGAGTAAACCTGATCGATCAGAACTTTCAGGCCAAGCTTATGCGCGCGTCCCACTAGTTTGTCGAAATCATCGAGTGTTCCGAAGATTGGATCTACATCGCAATAATCGGACACATCATAGCCGAAATCCTTCATCGGCGATTTGAAGAAGGGTGAGATCCACGTCGCATCCACTCCCAAAGATGCGACATAATCCAGCCGCTCGGTGATACCGGCCAGATCACCAATGCCATCCCCGTTTGAGTCCATAAAGCTACGCGGGTAGATTTGATAAATCGACGCGCCGAGCCACCATGGCCGGCTATCAGCTTTACCTTGCGCATCCTCGGTTAGGGGAGACATTTCATTCATTCGGCAGTCTCACTGACGCGGCAGATTGCCCAGCCAAAGGCAGGCAGATCGAGTGGTACGCTGCCAGGGGCTTCGATTGTAGCGGGACAGCCGCCTGCAAGCGTTTCTAGCGATTTCGCATCATATCCCAGTCGGCTACGCACCGAAATGGAAGAAGGGCTGGTATTAAACGCGAATAGGTATTCAGCACCTGTTTCCTCATCGATGCGGGAAACGGCAAACAGCCCGGGCTCCAGATCATAGCTTCGGACGATCTGTTTGCCGCGGGCGATAGCCGGATGCGCTTTGCGCAGCGCGGCGAGTTCCTTGATCAGGCTGTAAAGCGGGTGCGTAGTGTCAAAATTATCGGTCGCTGTGGTCGCGTCCGTACCGATTAATGCGTTGTCATTGTAACTGTCTGTCAGGCTCGCAAACATATCCTCGCGAGCAGCCTGATCATTACCGTCGCCGACGAAACCTTGCTCGTCTCCGTAGTAAATCACGGGGCTGCCGCGCAAAGTCATTAGCATCGCATGGCCAAGCTTCACCCTGGCGAGCAGTTCGTCCTGTGAGATACCCGGCAATTTGTTTTTAAGCAGAGTGGAGAACCGGCCCATATCGTGGTTGCCCAAAAATGTTGGCATAGTCCGGGCGGCTTCTTCCCCGCCTTCATACAATACATCTCCGTCGAACATCTGCGTCAGTACTTCAGGTGATTGTTCACCGCTGACAGCCTGCGTGACGGCGTATTGAAAGGCGAAGTCCAGTACTGCGGGAAACCCGTCACGCCGCGTATATTGGGCGATATACCCGTTATCGGCGGAATCCTTGTAAACTTCGCCGAAGATATGGAAGTTGGGAATCCCTTCGGATTTCGCAATTGCCAGCATTTCGGGCACGAAGCTCTGCCAAAACTCCGGATTGACATGGCGTGCCGTATCGATGCGGAAACCGTCAATTCCGAAATCCCTGATCCAGTTGCCGTAAATTTCGGTCATGCCAGACAAAACCCGTGGGTGAGCAGTGAACAGATCATCCAGCCCGACAAAGTCGCCGTAGCGGCTGCTTTCACCGCTAAAGGTAGTATCGCCGCGATTGTGGTAGAATTTGGGATCGTTCAGCCAAGCAGGGACTTTTACGTCCGTTTCTGCTTCTGGCACTATCGGAGTGTAGGCATATCCAGGCTGCGTAAGTTTCGCAAAGTTTTCAGCGGTCTGAACCTCATCACCAAGAAACCCTTCGTTGATCACCGCGCCTTCCGGGCCGAGCATTCTTGAATATGGATAATCAGCGAGGCTGCGATAGGCATAGCCTGTCTCATCACCTTCGGCATATCGAATCACATCAGCTGTATGGTTAGTGATGATGTCCATATAGACTTTCATCCCCCGGCCATGCGCTGCATCGACAAATGCCTTGAATTCTTCGTTTGTACCGAAATGCGGATCGATACTGGTGAAATCAGTGACCCAGTATCCGTGATAACCCGAACTCTCGCCGCCAGCCGGACCTTGAACCGGCTTGTTTTTGAAGATCGGCGCAAACCAGATCGCGGTAATTCCCATCTCTTCGAGATAATCGAGCTTAGAAGTCAGACCAGCCAAATCACCGCCGTGATAGAACCCCTTATGCGTCGGGTCGTAACCGCTCACCAATCTATCTTCGGGTAAACCGCCGAGGTCATTCCCGGTGTCGCCATTGGCAAACCGGTCGGGGAGGACAAAATACACGATTTCATCCTCTGGCGGACGGTCACGAAATTCCTGTGCACCGACGCTCGGGGCAATCTGTTCGCACCCTCCGAGAGACATCGCCAGTACTGCGGCTAGACCAATAAACTTGCGTTTCATCAGGCACTCTTCCTGTTATCTCTAGGCATGCAATAAGTACGCAGAAATTCGACATGGCCGGGCATTGATTGCACGATCTGCGCATTGCGCTTTTCAATCTGCATCATCATCGCGGCCAGATCAGCTGTAGGCATGGTGTCGGCAATCGGGTTCCAGCCCGCCGGGATCACATCCTGCCCAATCAGAACCTGCAACCAGCCTTGCTCGGTAAATAGTTCCTCATGCTCGCGGTGGATGAACCCCGCGGCACGGAATTGATCGATTTTCGTTCTTAGCGTTGCGGGCAATTCCATCGAACGGCAACGGTCCCAGAAAGGTTCACCGTCACGTCCGTTGGCAGCGTAGTGAAGAATCAGGAAGTCGCGAATGCAGGTCCATTCAAATTCCGCCTGCCGGTTAAATTCCTCTATCATTACCGCATTTGGCTGTTCGCCCGGCAGCATCTGCAAGAACCGCGCTAATGACGATTGGATCAAATGAATGCTGGTCGATTCCAGCGGTTCCATAAATCCAGCCGACAGGCCCAGCGCAAGACAATTGCCGACCCATTGTTGCTTGCGCATTCCGGTCTTGAAACGCAGATGATTGGGCTCTGCCTGGGGATCACCGTCGATGTTCTGTAGCAGAATATTTGTTGCTTCATCATCCGACATAAAATCGCTGCAATAAACATGGCCATTGCCGATCCGGTGTTGCAACGGAATACGCCACTGCCAACCAGCCTTGCGTGCGGTAGATTTGGTGTAGGAGGTGAAATCGCCCTTGGTCGCGCATGGCACTGCAATAGCGCGGTCGCATGGAAGCCAATGGGTCCAGTCTTCAAATTCAGAATTCAATGCGTCTTTGATCAGCAAGCTACGGAAGCCAGTGCAATCGATGAAGAAATCGCCCTCGATAATATCGCCATTTGCCAAAGTGACCGATGCTATGCCCGCTTCACCCTGCGATACTTCGCTGACCAACCCCTCTACACGGGTCACCCCGTGAGATTCGGAATATCGGCGCAAATATCCGGCATATAGGCCTGCATCGAAGTGATATGCCCATGGCATATCCGGCGTCGCCTCGCCCGGTTTCGAAGGCCACATCTGCATTTTGAGCGCGCGGCCAGCGAGCTCGTTTAGCGAGTAGGCGTCCAGCTCTTTCGCTTTGCCCTCGGCTTTCGCGCGCAGCCAATATTGATGAAAAGGCAATATTCCTGCACCATGGCCGACATTGCCGAACGCATGCATATAGGTCCGGCCTTCACCAGCCCAACCAGCAAATTCGATCCCAAGTTTAAAGCTCCCCTTGGTCTCTCGAAGAAAGTCCGCTTCGTCGATGCCCAAGCCGGCGTTAAATAAACGAATTTGCGGAATAGTGGCCTCGCCAACGCCGACCGTGCCGATGGCCTCGGACTCGATCAACGTAATCCGCCGATCAGTGAACCGAGCAAGCACAGCTGCGGCCATCCAGCCTGCGGTACCGCCGCCGACAATTACGATGGACTGCGATTTTTGCTCGGTCACGTCTATCCCTTCCGCATCATAGGTTGTGTCTCACGGCCTGTATGACCGTGATCTGCTACAACCGGAATGAAAGGGCGGATAGGGAGGATTGCGACCCGTCCCTAACCGCCCATTTCATTCGATCAGAACCGGTAAGTGAAACCGGCCAGGAAACGGCGGCCATAACGCTGGAAGTCAATAACTTGCAGCGCATTGCCATTTCCGTTGATCGCCACAAACGGCTCGTCAGTCAGATTCTGACCCTGCAGATAGACGGACAATCCGTCGAGTGCGCCGCCATCGAAATCGTATCCGATTTGGGCATCAATGATTGTCTCACCAAGGGCTTGGCGACGGGTGGGCGAACCTCCAAAGCCGGTGAAATCACCGAGGAAGCTGGAACGATGGCGAACGCTACCGCGTGCGTTGAACCCGTATTTCTCAAAATAGAGCGTGCCGTTTGCAACCCATTTTGAGTAACCGGGAATTTGCGTGCGGTTGCCGTTCGGATCCTCGACGCGGGTTTTGGTGTAACCAACGCCGCCTGTGAACCCGAAACCGTCAAGCGCTGGTGCAACCATATCGAACGGAATGGTTGCCGCAATTTCGCCACCATAGAGATAACCGTCACCCACGTTTTGCGGCGCGTTTAGCAGGCCGATATTTGATGCCGGCGCCGGTCCAGCCGGAAGCGGGAAGCCAGTGTAATCGAACGGCTGGGTGAAGGGCAGAATGAAGGTCTTGATATCCTTGTAGAAACCCTGAAGCGCAATCACGCCGGATGATCCAAAGTATTTTTCAAATGTCAGATCAAACGCGTTTGCACGGGTAGGGCGCAGGTCAGGGTTTCCGCCTCCGCCATTCAGGAAGGGCGCGACGCCTGTCGGGCTATTGCCCGGATTGTTGTCCAGTCCGTAACTGATCGCCACGCGCATATCATCCAGACGTGGACGTTGGATCTGGCGGGAAGCACCCACACGGATCACGAAGTCGCTATCAAAGCGTAGCGACAGGTTTAGACTTGGCAACACATCCCAATAAGAAGCACCTGCGTTAACCGGAGTTTGGACGCCGCCGGGGAAGGCAAGGCCGCTTGATTTCTGGTTCGTATGTACGGCTTGGACACCAATGTTACCCGTCAGAGTCGCACTGCCTAGTTCCTGCTCGATGTCGGTTTGCAAATAGGCCGTCATGAGATCTTCGCTAATGGTGTAGGCTTTGGCCGGGATATCGTTCGAGGAGTTTGCTTCAAGCGTGTAAACACCGGCATCAATCAGCTCGCGCGCGTCATAGCTCACGATTGGGCCTAGGCCGAGATAGGCCAGATTGGTCGGACGTAGCAGGAGGTTAGATGGAATATCCGCTTCCAGTGCCCCGCCAGCCAAACGGATAAAGGATTCATCCGGTGTAAGTGACTTGTCACGGTCCGTGTAGTTCAGGCCAAATTTCACAGCACTCAGGAAGCCGCCGTCGATTTCCTTTTCGACCGCAACGCGCCATTGCTTCAATTCGTCATCAATGATGCGGTCATTGAAATAACCGGCCTGTGTGCCGCCGCCCCAGCCAAGCGGATCGGTCAGCTTGATGATGCTAGGGTCAGAATAGTCTAGCGTAGAGGTGAAAAATGCTCCGCTTTCCCCTTGTACAAAAGTTATGTCATCGGTTGCGCCCACCAGCGCGCCAACACCGGTTCCGGCATAACTTTCAAAACTAAGTTCATTTCGGTCGGTGCGCGAATATCCGAAGTCGAACATGGCACTCCAGCCGTCATCGCCTTCATACTCGACATTAAGCCCGCCAGAAATCAGCTCTGCCTTTTTCTGGAAGATATCGTTGCGGACCACGCCTTCGACGGTCGGAAACCGTCCAGCTACGACCGTGTCGTTTTCAACAACTTGTTGGGAATCGTCGTATGTTGCGCCGAAACAGAATGCAGAATTGCGGTCAAGCGGTGCGCCGGGATTAGCGCAGAAACCAAGTGGCAATTCGACGCCGCGCTTGCTTTGGTCATCTTCAAAGTCTGAATAAAAGCCGTCCAGCGTGACCATCCAGTTTGGCGAAGGCTCCCACTGAAGGGTGCCAGTAAGGCCAAGGCGCTTGAGCTGGGTTGAAGTTACGAAGCTCTTGGAACCGCCAATAAGTTGCGGCCCGCCGCTTGGCCCGCCAGTATAGCCCCAAGCATTGAATTCTTGCAGTTGGTAGGGTTCGTCCACATACGAAGCCGAAACAGCCAGACCAATCGTGTCGTCAGCGAACTGGTCAACGAAGGTTGCGTTGGCGCGGAAGCCGACATCTTCAGAACCCGCATTCAATGCGCCAATATCGGCGTAGCTTGCCCGTGCACCTACTGCCAGGACCCGCTCGTTCGTTTCCAGCGGGCGAACCGTGCGGATATCGATTGTGCCCACAAGGCCCTGACCAATCAGTTCTGCTGTGGGTGTCTTATAGACAACAACTTGCTGCACAACCTCGCCGGGGTATTGGTCAAATTCGACTGCGCGGGCGTCGCCCAATGATGTTTGTTCACGGCCATTGAGGATCGTCTGCGAGAAGTCCTGCCCAAAACCGCGAATGGCGATAACATTCGCGCGGCCATTGAGGCGCTGCGATGTTACGCCGGGAAGGCGCGCGATAGATTCGCCGATCGAGTTATCGGGCAGCTTGCCTATATCCTCCGCCGTAACCGATTCCAGAATTTGATCGTTGTTCTTTTTCTCAGAAACTGCAGATTCCAGCGACGCACGAAAGCCGCTTACGACGATGACATTGTCTTCATCTTCGTTGCTTGCTTCTTCCGCTGCGTCCGCATCTTGCGCGAGGGCGGCTTGCGGAGCCAGTCCGGCTGCCAGCGCAAGGGCCATCGCCGTACCGCTGATGCCCACTTTGAAAAGGGTGTTCTTAGCCACAGTATTTTCTCCCAGTCGGCCGCTCCCTAGCGGCGGAAATTCTTTTGAGTAATGCGCCTTCCGATTGCCGGAATTGCCGCGTTACAGTTTTATTTCTCGGCTGGTTTTCAGATTTGCGAAACCCAGCATACGTATGTTTGTGCAGCGCAACAAAGCGCTGTGTGGCCCAATTGCATCATTTTTGTCTGGCCGGTTGACGAGCGCAAATGCACGAAACCCGAATTGCGAATTTTCCGAATTTGTTGCTATGACGGTGCTGCGCAAATGAAGCGCACCAGCAATCGCGGGACTTTTATGGGTCGCAATCCGACGGGTAGACCAACGTCATTCGACATAGCTTATCGGGCGGGTGTTTCGCAGCCGACGGTCAGCCGAGCGCTGCGCGGCGATAAAGCTGTGAGTGCTGCAACCCGCGCGCGCATTGAAGCGATCGCCCGGGAACTCAATTACACTGTCGACAAGAATGCCTCGTCTCTCCGGTCCCAGCGGTCAAATACGATTGCGTTGTTGTTTTTCGAAGATCAAACGACCGATGACAGCATGATCAATCCGTTTTTTCTGTCCATGCTGGGATCAATCACCAGAGCATGTGCCAATAGGGGTCTTGATCTACTGATTTCATTTCAACGAATGGAAGATGACTGGCACACACAATATCAGGACAGTCACCGCGCAGACGGCCTCATTCTACTCGGCTATGGTGATTACACGCTATACGAAGAACGTCTGAAGCAACTGGTCGGGCAGGGCACGCATTTTGTACGCTGGGGGTCGGTCAGAAATGACAATGTCGGGGCCACGGTCGGATCGGATAATTACGGCGCTGGCAGGCTGGCCGGAGAACACCTTTTTGGCCTTGGCCGGAAACGCATTGCTTTTATCGGCCAAGCTGATGAAAGTTATCCGGAATTTGCTGACCGTTATAGAGGGTTATGTGACGCGTTGATGGCATCGGGTATTCCTCCGGACCCTGCGCTATTACATAAGGCTCTGACTTCAGAGGCCGAGGGTTACGCAGCCACCCGCAAGCTGCTGGAAGACGGGACCGAATTCGACGCGATGTTTGCTGCTAGTGACTTGATCGCAATCGGCGCGATGCACGCACTAACCGATGCAGGTTTGTCTGTGCCACACGATGTGGCGCTGGTCGGGTTTGATGATATTCCGGCTGCGTCGCAAATGAATCCGCCTCTGACGACACTGATGCAGGACCTACGCAAAGCGGGTGAATTACTGCTTGATGCTCTTACCGAGTCCATTGACGGAAAAGACGCCGTTGGCCGGGAACTTGCGGCTAAACTGATCGTGCGTGAAAGCACTATCGGGCACACTTCCCCGCGAAGTTAGACAATCCATTTACGTAGCGTTCGCAGTTGCACCACATTCGTATGCGTTCTTGTGGGCTCCGCATAATGCTGTCAGCCATGAACCAAGGCGCGGGCAAAGCACACAAATTACAGCGCCACGAGGCAGTCATGCCTTTGGGAGAGAGACATGAATTCGCACCAAAAGCCCCGCCAGAGCTGGGCCGGTCTGTTTAATATCAGTTTTGGTTTCTTCGGGATCCAGATCGGCTTTGCACTGCAGAACGCAAATATGAGCCGCGTCTTTCAGTCACTCGGTTCGGCAATTGACGATCTGCCTGCTTTATGGGTCGCCGCGCCCTTAACCGGCTTGTTGGTCCAGCCAATTATCGGTCATCTCTCCGACCGGACATGGTTGGGCAAGCTGGGGCGTCGGCGGCCCTACTTTTTGTTAGGTGCAGTGCTGGCCGCTCTTTCATTGTTCCTGATGCCGCTGTCAGAAGTGCTCATTATGGCTGCGGTTCTTCTGTGGGTGCTGGACGCAAGCTTGAATATCTCAATGGAGCCGTTCCGCGCGTTCGTTGGTGATATGCTGGGCAAGGAACAACATACGGCGGGCTACGCCGTGCAAACGGCATTTATTGGTGCCGGCGCGGTAATGGGCTCTATCATTCCCGAAGTGATGACTTGGCTGGGGGTCGCCAATATAGCGCCCGATGGCGGCATTCCCGACAGCGTTAAATATGCCTTCTGGATTGGCGGCGCTGCACTGTTTCTCGCAGTCTTCTGGACCGTATTGACTACAAAAGAGTACAGTCCCGCCCAAATGGCTACATTCGGGCAGGGTGCGGGTGCCGCCGATGCCGGACAACCTGTCAGAGCGCTGGCTTCAAAAAGCTACCTGAACTGCGGAATTTGGGTAATCGCCGGTGCAATTGTTGCTTTTGCCGTACAAGCATTCGCATTGCAGAAAGAAGTCTACCTGCTTGGTGCTCTGCTGGCAGCCTATGGAATTTTGAGCGCAATCGCAATTTCGATGGCGAAGCAAGGAAATACAACCGGAATGCTCACCTCGATTGTCGGTGATTTCTCCGGAATGCCGGAAATTATGAAGAAGCTTGCGGTTGTTCAGTTCTTCAGTTGGTCTGCGCTATTTATTATGTGGATCAACACCACACCGGTTGTTACGCAATATGTCTTTGGCAGCACGGATACAGGCAGCGCGGCTTATAATGAAGGCGCGAACTGGGTCGGCTGGTTGTTCGCAACCTACAATGGAGTGGCCGCCATTGCTGCTCTGACATTACTGCCCCTGATGGCCAGAAAGTTCGGCAAAGCAAAAACGCATATGTTCGGCTTGCTGTGCGGCGCGGCGGGCTATGCAAGTTTCTTCTTTATTCGAGATCCGCAACTTCTGCTTATTTCTGAGATCGGCATTGGTATTGCGTGGGCGTCAATCCTTGCGATGCCTTATGCGATCCTTGCTAGCAGCCTGCCGCAAGCCAAGCTTGGTGTGTATATGGGGCTATTCAACGTCTTTATCGTTGTCCCTCAATTGCTTGTCGCAACAGTAATGGGATCGATCATGATCATGTTCTTTCCGGATGAGCCAATCTGGACGATGGCATTTGCGGCTGGCACGCTGATTGTTGCTGCGCTTGCGATGATGCGTGTCGATGTCCCGGGGGAGACAGTATGATGCGGCTTTTGTCAGGAATTGTTAGCGCGTTCGCCTTGGCATCATGCCCTGCCTCTGCCTCTGCCTCTCAGGCTGCGCACTGGGCACCGCAGCCGTTCGTCCA
>JAHDBR010000002.1:29044-85438 GCA_020630295.1 Sphingomonadaceae bacterium | reverse complement strand
CTGCCTCTGCCTCTGCCTCTCAGGCTGCGCACTGGGCACCGCAGCCGTTCGTCCAGTTGGAAAATCCTGATTGGGCGCGCGATGCTGTGATTTACCAGGTGAATACGCGCCAGTTCAGCGAAGAAGGTAGCTTCAAAGCAGTACAGCAGGAATTGCCAAGGTTACGGAAACTGGGCGTTGATATTCTGTGGCTGATGCCAATTCACCCGATTGGCCAAGTGAATCGCAAAGGGACGCTTGGCTCCCCGTATTCGGTCAAAGACTATTACGACGTTAATCCGGAATTCGGGACCAAAGAGGATTTTCGGGCTTTGGTTGAAGCGGCGCATGATCAGGGCTTCAAGGTCATTCTGGATCTAGTCGCCAATCACACTGCTTGGGATCATCCGCTGGCAAGCGAGCAGCCCGATTGGTACGAAAAGACATGGGACGGAAATTTTCGTCCGACCCCTTGGTGGGACTGGTCGGATATCATTGATCTGGACTGGACCAAGCCGGGCGTGCGCCAGCATATCGGTGAAGCCATGGAATATTGGGTCCGCGAATTTGGCGTCGATGGATATCGCGCTGATGTGGCCGGTTACGTGCCAGTTGATTTCTGGGACACGATGCGCATCCGATTGAATGCAATTCGTCCCGTATTTATGCTCGGCGAAGTGCAGGAAACGGCATATCACCGTGCTGCATTCGATGCGACCTATGCTTGGGACTGGCACCACACGTCGAAAGACGTGGCCAAGGGTGCAGCTAATCCGACTGCCTTTTACGGATACTATGCAGAGAACGAAAGTTTGTGGCCCCGTGAGGCCATGCGCATGACCTATATAGAAAATCACGACAGTAACTCGTGGGAAGGTACAGTGCGGGAAAACTACGCGGCTGGCTTGGAAGCGGCGACTGCACTTGCATTTACGGGCGAGGGCATCCCGCTAGTCTATAACGGGATGGAAGCATGTAATGATAAACGGCTTGAGTTTTTCGAGAAGGATCCGATCAATTGGGCCAAGCTGGGCGACGCAAGGCGGTGTGAATACGGGCAATTGCTCGCTGATCTGATCGCTTTTCGTAAAGCCAATCCGGCTCTGGAAAATGGCCAGTGGGGCGCGCGCATGCAGAAGGTAGAAACCGATACGCCGAACCGTATCTTTGCATGGGTCCGCGAAGAAAAGGGCAACAAAGTCTTGGGGCTGTTCAATTTCTACGGCGAGACAACTCAATTTGTTCTATCGGATGGACTGCCAGCCGGAACTTATTCGGAGTTTCGCGGAGAAAACGTGGTTATTGAAGCGGGGCAGACTATTACTCTGCCAGCGTGGGGATTCCGCCTTTTCGCGGGCACAAGCGACTAGTCTTGCGCGAGGCCATGTCTACTCATTCCCCAATCCGACACGGGGCACTGCCGCCCATGTCGTGTCATTGCGAAAGAAGCGTTTGATGCCGCCAAGCCGGTACCAAAGATTGATCTGCCGGTAGCCAAAGTTTTCGACAACGGCAGCAATGCCGAGTTTCGTCAGGTCGCGGGCGCTGGGTGTCCGGCGGAGCTGCTTTTCCTCTAGCGCCAACGTACCCACGCTCAGCGCGCAGCCGAACACAACCGACACAAAAAAGAACGCCAGAGCCATCCATGGCGACAATAGACCCAGCAAGGCGGCCGCAGGCAATACAAGGTAACCGGCCAATTCTGCCGGTGGGCCAAGAATATCCTCAAGTACGATCTGCGGCATAGCAAGCATCCCGATACGCCCGTAACGGGGGTTGAAGATCATCCGGCGATGGCGTTGCAGCGTCTCCATCGCCCCCTGCTGCCACCGACCGCGCTGATTATCGAGCCCGCCCAGTTCGGCGGGCGCTTCGGTCCAGCATACGATGTCAGGCACGAAAGCGATCTGATAGTCGCGGTTCTGCTCGCGCATATGGCGGTGCAACCGGACAACCAGCTCCAGATCCTCGCCAACTGTATCGTGCCGGTATCCGCCCACCTCGATAAGAGTCGAGCGGCGAAACAGACCGAAGGCACCAGAAATCAGCATGAGCGTGTTGGTGTGCGCATGGGCGACCCGTGCCATCAGGAATGCACGGAGATATTCGACCACCTGAAAGCGCGGGAGCATCCCCTTCGAAATGCCGATCTTCTGCAGCGCGCCGCCCTTAATCGTGCAGCCATTCGCGATGCGAACCGCGCCGCCGACAGCAACCAGTTTGCCGTCGTCAAACATGAACGGTTCTGAAGCGCGCAACAGCCCGTCAGTTTCAATAATTGAATCCGCGTCGATAATGCAGATCAGCGGCGTCCGCGCGAAACCGATCCCGGCGTTGACTGCATCAGCCTTCCTGCCGTTTTCCTTATCCACAACCAGCAAATTCGCAAATCGCCGCGAACTGTAGGTTCCCAGGATGCGCGTTTTCTGAAGTTCTGCCAATTGCGGAAGGTCAGCCGGTTCCATGTCAAATGCTTCGATCAGTACATCAAGCGTGCTGTCGGCGGAGCCATCATTGACCACGATGATCTCATGATCCGGATGTTCAAGAGCAAGCAGGGCTTTGACACTTTGAACGATCGAAAGCTCCTCGTTAAAGGCAGGGGCGATTACGCTAACCGGCAGCGCCAGATCGGCATAGCGCCGCCACAATTCGCGCGCGCTTTCGCTTGGCTCGATACGGGTGGAGAAGACCCAACCCGCAATGGCCAGCTGCAAAAGGCTGATCGAGTTGCGCAAAGCGACGACGAGAAAGCACGCAAATGCGATCCATAGAATGATATCAGCCGCGACGATTTTCAGCGTTTCTATGTTCATCCAACTGCTCTCAATTGTGCAGGTTCTTGTGATCTGGTGGATAGCTTCCTCAGCGCCTGGTCTACGCGCAGGCGAACCCATAATTGTTCGTCATGCCGCATTTGCAGCAATGTGCCTGTAGCCTCTTTCAGACCAAGAGTGGCGCAAGCGTTGACGGCTTGAATTCTGACAGCATCTTCGCGGTCCTTGAGCGCGCGCAGCACCAGTTCGGCGGCCCCGGGATGGTTCAGTTTTGCACTCGCGCGTAAAACTGCGCAGCGAATTTCGGGGTCGAGATCATTGGCTGATCGCTCCAAAAACGGGAGCACCCGCATATCCCCAGACCATCCGAGGGAATCGATAATTTTTGCCCGCCATTGGCGCGACAAATCACCTTCAAGTAGCAGCACCATTTGCTCGCGGTAGTGAGGGGCGGTGGCGCGCAAAAGAGCAACATCAATGCGTTTCGGAGGGCGGTCCAGCATCCCCAGGATACGCATCGTCTCACGCGGAGGGGGCAGGCTTTCGCTGGCAGCCAGAGCAAAGGCTGCCTCTAACTGGACACGCGGACTGGGATCACGCGCCAGCAATTCACGCAGCCGGCCTATGCAGACCTCGCTGCGGATGCGCTGCAAATGCCGGATGGCTGTGACCCGTTCCGCTTCGCGCAGACTGTGTGAGCGGCGCAGGATTGACCCCATCACACCGTCCAGCTCTACAATTTGCAACAGCCGTTCGCGCTCGCCGCCGCGTAGCAAAGGCAGAATACGCATGATCGCTGACAGGCGGCGCGCTTTGGTCCAGCTCTTAGCGTTGTCATAGGGGTATCCGGCCACGCGGCGCAGGTAAGATTTGGTAATCGCTCGGTCGATCTGATCACGTTTTGCATCAGCGCGTTCTGACAGGTAACGGCGGAACACCAGCAGCATAAAGACCAGCATGATGCTCGTTGCCAGAACCGCAGTTCCTATAATCACATTTTGATAGACGTTCATTTTGCGTCAAACCGGATGCTAAATGCCAGCACCGCCGAAATCCGGCGGTAGCTATTCCTGCGATTTTCGTAATTGGTAGACGCGGTAATGGAGAGCGTATTGCCAACCGGTACGGCGATACCAAAGGTACCGCTGCGAAGCTGGCGGACCCCGTCTGCCTCAATGTCGGGATAGCTGGCAGCGCCTGCAAACAGCCGGGCTTTATCCTCGCCTCCATATTCCAGCCTGATAGCGCCGCCTATGCGCAGATCGCCGCCGCCGCCCAGCAAGGTGATGGCGCGCCCGGACACTGTCACCTTTGGGAAGGCGTAGAAACGCAAGCCCGGCTGCACGGACAAAATCCGGCTATTCGCATATTCCGCATACCGCAGATCAAACAGCACCGCCGTAGAGCGGGCCAAAGCGGTCTCACCGCCTGCAGAGATACTCCAGTTCTCGCGAAAATTCGCATCGGGTGTAATTGCTGCTGATAGATAGATGGCGCCCCCGTCCAAACGCAGATCGCCGCGCAACGAGAAGCGTTCATCGGCCACATCGCGTGCTTCACGTTCAGCCGTCAAAGTCATTGTCAGATCGCGCGAAACGGCGATGCCAAGCGCAGCCGCCTGTTCGCTCCATGCTTCGCTTTGGCGACCAGTAAAGGCGATGTCCGACAATCCGGTCGAGACTGCAAATGCGGTCAATCTTACCCGGTCCGGATTGCGCCACTGCGCCAGCCGTGACTGTAGCTTGTCAAGGTCAGGATAATCGGCGGCCTGTTCTGCAATCTCGCCCGCAATCATGCGGGATGTTGCGATATCTTCGTTCCAGAAATGGATGTTTGCCCGTGCAAGCGCGATGTCCAGATCACCAGGCGCGAGGCCGGATGCCTGATAGATATAGGCCAAGGCTGCGGTGTAGTTGCCGGACGCTGCTTCCACATTGGCGGCACGCCGAAGCAGGTCGGCATCTTCGGGCGAGGCATCCCGAAGTGACTCCAATATCTCGCGGGCCAGGGTGAGGTCGCCATCGCCAACCGCCTTTTCCGCAATTAGCAGCAGATCGGCACGCTTCCCGGCGCTGTCCTGCGCCATTGAAGGCACAGGCGCAAATGCGAGCAGCACCAGAAACGCAGCCGCATTGAAAAGGCGTGGCGAATGGCTCAAACCGTCTGGCCCAACAACATTTCGATCCGCACCAGCAGTTCCTGCGGGATGAAAGGTTTTGTGAGATATTCCGACGCGCCCGATTTGATCGCTGCGACCACATCGTCCTCGCCCTTGCGTGCACTCAACATGACGATGGGAATCCTGCTCGTTTTCGGGTCATCTTTGAGGGCGGTTAGAACTTCCGGCCCGGACAGGATGGGCATCATTGAATCCAGCACAACCAGATCAGGCGCGCGTGCCTTGATCATGTTAAGGGCTTCCTGCCCGTCACCTGCTACCCGCACATTGTGGCCTGCGCCCTCCAGCCGGAACTGTAATATCTCCACCAGTATCGGATCGTCGTCTGCAATAAGAATGTTGGCCATGTGCTGCTCCCGAAGGTCCCAAACGTGCGGGTTCTCCGCAGCTTGAACTTTTTACTTGCTTGGTGTTCTCGGTTTTCTGGCTAGTGGTTCTTGCTTAAAAATGGCCACGGACCGGTATAGGTGGTCCTGCGTATCAACGTGCCGTGATTTGCAGTGAACCAAACCCGATCAAACTCTGACAGTATGATGACGCGTCTTCGCGTTGGCAGAGTTTGGAGGACACAATGCAGATGTTTACAGGACGTATCTCTACCGGAATGACCGCGAGCAGTTATGCCATTGCGATTGCCGCAACATTGGCGGCTGCGTCTGCCGCACAGGCTGAAGAAAATATCACGCTTGATGCGATTGCTAACAGCTCGCAGGCCGCTGCGCAGATGCGGGCGCAGCGTCAGGCACCCATTGCAGCACCCGTGCGCGCTATCCGTACTCAGCGCCCGGCGGCTGGACCGGCAGAGGGATTTATCCTGACCTTAAGCGACCGTGTGGTGGGCGGGAAGGTTGTAGTTTCGGGTGACTCTGAGGCGGTCAAACAGTCTGCCATTCGTAATAATGCGGCGCAGGAACGGGCTGGCCGTCAATTGCGCGCTGCCGGATTGCGCGAGATCAAACCTATCCGTGGATCGCGGTTTGTGGCGGTTTCGGGAACGGTCCAGCAAATGCAACAATTGCAGCGTTCCGGCGTCATTTCTGCGTTCGAAAAGAACCAGTTGCTCACGCCGTTGCTCCAGCATTCGGTTCCATTGATCAATCCGCCGCAAATCTGGAATACGTTTAACCGAGGACAAGGACAGGAAGTTGCGATTATCGATACGGGCGTGCAATCGACGCACGAGTTTCTCGCCGGACGGTTGAGCTCGGAAGCCTGCTTCACCACGACCAGCGCAACTATGGGCACAACCGCCACCTGCACCAGCGGCAGCACTGCTCCGGGCGCGGGCGCACCCTGCACGATGGCCAATTGCTGGCATGGGACGCACGTTGCCGGGATTGCAGTGGGGAGGGCCACTGGCCTGACCGCTCAAAACGGGGTTGCACCTGAGTCCCGATACGTTTCTATCCAAGTCGCCAGCGAATATGATGGCGGACCGGCGGCGCTTACATCGGATACTCTTGCTGCATTTTATCATGTGCGTGACTTAAAGGCTTCAGGGCGGCATATTGCCTCCGCCAATTACAGCATGGGCGGCCAGCTTGTGAGCGGTCCGTGCGGCGGTCCGTTGGAAACAGTGTTCCAGCAGCTGCGCGCTTTGCAAGTCGCGCCAGTTACTTCTTCAGGCAACACCGGGGAACAAGGTTCTGTAACTTATCCGGCTTGTGCTCCCAGCGCTATTACCGTGGCGGGGACGACCAAGCAGGACGCGATGGGATCATATTCAAACCTGTCACCGCAGGTGGATATGCTCGCGCCCGGATCCAACATCGTATCGTCATCATCGCACCCGACATATAACTACCAAGGGGCAACCGGCACATCGATGGCTGCGCCGCACGTGGCCGGATCATTCGCGCTGCTGCGTCAGATATATCATTGCTATTCCATCAATCAGTTGGAAACCGCGTTGGAGAATAACGGGGTGATGATCGCCGGACCGGGTTCGACGGGCAGCTTCCCGCGAATTGATCTGGCCGCGACGTATAGTTCGCTCGGACAATTCCGGTGGGGCCATTGCCGGATTAGCAAGGAGGGCATGATGAAAGCCCAACCTGCGTTGAAAGCGAAGCCTCTCTAAGGTTGAACATTCGTTGGATAGGCGGCCCTGCAGCTAATCAGCAGGGCCGCTTACGACTAAACTTTAAACATCATCTGCGCTGATCATTTCCTCGCGGTCAATCTCGCCGGTTAGCGCCGCGACCGTCGTCGCAACAGCCGCATCCCCGCTGACATTGGTGGTAGTGCGCATCATGTCCATGATGCGGTCCACGCCGGCCACAAATGCAATCGTCTCAAGCGGCACACCCACTGCGCCGAATACCAGCGCCATCATGATAAGGCCGGCGCCCGGAATACCCGCAGCGCCAATTGCGCCCAGAGTGCCCAGAATGGAAATCAGGAAGTAATCACCCCATGACAGATCCACACCAAATATCTGTGCGCCAAACAGAGTGGCTAACCCCAGATACATGGCGGTGCCGTTCATATTGATAGTAGCACCAAGAGACACGACGAAGCTGGCGACGGAATTGGACACACCCAGATTGCGGCGCACGCAGCGCAGCGTTACCGGCAGCGTCGCGTTGGAGCTTGCGGTGGAATAGCTCACCGCAATGGCATCAATAATGCCGCGGAAGAAGTCGATTACCGGCAGCCGGGCAATGAACTTTATCATCGCCGAATACATGACGAAGATGATCAGGAAGCAGCCAAGATAGTTAAGGAATACGAGTTTTCCGAGCGCCTGCAACGCATCCAGCCCCAGCGTTCCTGCCACCCAAGCCATCAGCGCGAAGACACCGAACGGGGTGAGCTCCATCACGACCATCGTGACTTTCTGCATCACAACCGAACCGGAATCGAAGATTTTGAGCACCGGCTCGCCTTCTTCCTTGGCCATCAGAATGCCGATGCCGATAAGCAGGGAAAACACGATCAGCGGCAGCACGTTGACGTCCGCCATGACCTGAACCGGGCTTTGCGGGATCATCCCCATTACCATGTCTTGCCATGTCGTGTTGTTCGGCTCCGGAACGGTGCCCATATCAATTGCGCTGGTATCTACTCCTGCACCGGGCATGACGAATGTCCCCAATGCGAGGCCAAGCCAAACGGCTATCTGTCCGCTGACAACAAACAGCAATAAGGCCCGCCAGCCCACGCTGCCCAGTTTCCGCAAGTCTCCGATTGAAGCCACGCCCGCCACGAGGCTGAAGAAGATTAGCGGCACCACCAGCATTTTGATGAAACCGATGAACACATCGCCGATGATTTTGATGCTGGCTGCATCCGGCCCCCAAATCCGCCCGAGCGCAATACCGAGGATAAGCGCGCCGATAACGCGCTGCCACAATGGGATTGAAAACCAGAATTTGAACATGGGGCACCCTCGTTTGATATGCGGTTGGTCCGCATTCCTATCCGCCGGTCATCCGCGAATTTGCGCTGTCAGTCAAACCGCCAGACATTGCGGCCGTCTTGCCTGTCCACAGTGCCATGCGCACCAATCAGATCATTCTGGCCGCTCAGAAGCCTTGCAATCGTATCGGCGGCCTCTGCGGGCACGGCTGCAATTGTGCGGGCCGTGTCATTTACACGCGCAATGACAACGCCTTGCTTGGGCTTTCCGGTGCGGTCGAACAGCACTGTGTAGGTTTCCAGATTGGCAGGGCCGCTATGCTCAAGCTGCATTGCCGGCGTCTCACCGCGCATCGCATCGGCTTCGCTTTGGTAGTCGAAATTATGCGGGAAAGTGCCTTCGGGCTGAGGTGTCTTGGTAAGCACAATACTGTGGTTATGCGTCGCATAGCCTCCATTGGCGAACAGGAACCCGTTAGTGCCGCCGCGCCGCAAAGCTTCCACCATGGATGCCGCTGCATGGGTCATGTAATTGCCGATCGGTCCGCCGCCAAAGGTCAGCCCGCCGAAAACCGTCATTTGTGTGCTGGCGGGAATACCCAGAACACGCCGCGCCAGTTTCGGCACGACCGGAAAGCATGAATACAGCTCCAGATGGTCAATATCCGAGATTTGTAAATCATTGAGTTCCAGTGCCTTTTGCAGCGATACAATCATGCTTGCAGACGCTGCATAGTCAGGTCGGTTTAGCGGATCTTCTGCCTCATGCGCTGCTGCGCCTTTGCCGACAAAAACCAGATGGGCATCGGGAACGCCCGCTTCCTGCGCTACTGCCAGACTGGTGACGATGATAGCCGCACCTTGATTGACTGCCGCATTGGCAACCTGAAACTTGGTGTAGGGGAATGCAATCGGGCGGTTGTCTGCGCTCGGCTTCGCGATGCCTTCAGCGGACTTGCTTTGCCGGATCCATGCGGCCGGATTTTGCGCTGCAACTTCGGACATATGCGCCCAGATTTCACCCGATTCAGCCTGTGCATTTTCCAGCGATTGCCCCCATGCAGCGCGGGCGGCGTTCTCGAATAGCGGGTAAACATCAGTCGGTGTCATCAGCCCGTACAGGTGGCGGGGTTCCGGCGTCGGCGGTGTGCGCGGCGGGTAGGGGCCCTTCCGTCGGGCCTCGCCCGATTGGGCCGCTGCTGCGGCGGCCTCGGCCTTGCGTTTGCCGGCAGTCCTTAGCGCCTCTGCACCTGTAATCAGGGCAGCCTTGGCTTCGCCTTTTCCAATTGCGTTTGCGGCTTCGTTGATGAGCAGGATCGGACTGTCGCCAGTAGGTGACGGTGTTTCGCGAGCAAAAGCCGGAGCGATGCTCAGCGCATCGCAAATGCCGCTAACCAGTGCGCCGGTGAGCGCAGGGAACGAGATTTGATTGACCACTCCCAGCCAGTCAGTCTTTTCCAATATTCCCGCACCTGCATCGCTGCCGGCTGCACGCGACGCGGCAATCATCAGTTCGAGCGAATCCATACCTTCCGCGCCGCTTGCTGCGCGGTCATTGATTTGCCCGCCGCCGATGATGACAGGAATGCGGGCCGGATCACCGATGCTCATCTGACGCTGCTTTACGCTTGCACCACTTCCTGACGGATCGCACCGAAGATAGAGTGCCCGTCTTTGTCCTTCATCTCGATGCGAACGGTGTCGCCCGGTGCCATGAAGCGGGTTTTTGCCGCTCCGTCATAGATGGTTTCGATCATGCGGATTTCCGCGATGCAGCTATAACCGGCACCGCCTTCGGATACCGGTTTGCCAGGGCCGCCATCTTCGCCCTTGTTGGAAATCGTGCCCGAACCGATGATGCAGCCTGCACCCAGATTGCGTGTTTTTGCAGCATGGGCGACCAGCTGCGCCATGTTGAATGTCGCATCCTGCCCGACTTCGGCGCGGCCAAACGCTTCGCGGTTATACTCCACCAGAAGCGGCAGATGGATCAGGCTATCCTGCCACGCATCGCCCAGCTCATCGGGCGTCACGGCGACAGGGCTGAACGCGCTGGACGGTTTGGACTGGAAGAAGCCGAAGCCCTTGGCCAGTTCGCCGGGGATCAGACCGCGCAGTGACACGTCATTGACCAGCATCAATAACTTGATGTGGCCTGCTGCATCCTCTGCCGATACGCCCATCGGCACGTCATCGGTTATGACTGCAACTTCGCCCTCCATGTCGCATCCCCATGCAGTATCGCCGAGCGGAATGTCGTCACGCGGGGCGAGGAAGGTATCAGAGCCGCCTTGATACATGAGCGGGTCGGAATAGAAACTGTCCGGCACTTCGGAATTGCGCGCTTTACGCACCAGTTCCACGTGGTTGATATAGGCGCTGCCATCGGCCCATTGATAGGCGCGGGGAAGGGGGGAATGCGCTTCATGCTCGTGGAAGCGTTCGCAGGGAACCGTCTGATGTTCGACATCGCGGTACAGCACTTCCAGATCGGGGGCGACAGTGTCCCAATTATCGAGCGCATATTGCATGGTCGGTGCAATCTTGCCGGCTTCGCAATAGCGGGTGATGTCCTTGGAAACGACAACCAGTTTCCCGTCACGTGTTCCGTCTTTTAACGTTGCGAGTTTCATTGGCGTTCAGTCTCCTGTTGCAGGTTTGTATTCTGGGCTGTCCGGCTGATTATCCGGATAGGCGTTTTTGAATGCGGGTAGCTCAAGGCAAGCAGCTTCAATTCGCGTAGTGAAGGGCTTGTCGGTCATGTCGAAGTTGAACTTACGCGCATTGTAAATCTGAGGCAGAAGAACAACTTCAAATAGACCGGGCTTTTCATACAGGAAGTCGCCTGTGCCAAGCTGCGCTAATCTTTGTTCCAAAGGTTCCATCGTGCGCGCCAGCCAGTGGCGGTACCAAACGGCCACTTCCTCTTCAGAATGGCCAAGCGGATCAGCCAGATATCGCAATACAGGCAGATTGTTCACCGCATGTATCTCTGTGGCTACTGCATAGGTCAGCTCACGAACCGTGTAGCGGTCCTCAATGTTTCCCGGCAGCAAAGGGGTGCCTGGGTAGGCTTCGTCCAACCATTCCAGCAATGCCATGCTTTGCACGCGGTCGCGGCCATCAGCCTCCAGCATCGGCACGCTGCCAAAGGGGTTGCGGCGGGTAAAGGCCTCCCCCTTTTGCTCCGAAGTTCGCAGATCAATTGGCAGGACCTGATAATCCAGGCCCTTGAGATTCAGCGCAATCCGCAGCCGGTAGCTCGTAGAACTGCGGAAATAACCGTACAGCTTCATCAAAACGCCGCCAGTCCGGTAATCGCCCGGCCAAGGATCAGCGCGTGCACATCATGTGTGCCTTCATAGGTGTTGACCGTTTCAAGGTTCACCATGTGGCGGATGACCTGATATTCGTCGCTAATGCCGTTACCGCCGTGCATATCGCGGGCCTGACGCGCAATATCCAGCGCCTTGCCGACATTGTTACGCTTGACGATGCTGATCATCTCCGGTGCGAATTCGCCCTTGTCCATCAAACGCCCGACTTGCAGCGATGCCTGTAGGCCCAGTCCGATGTCGCTCATCATATCGGCGAGCTTTTTCTGGTATAGCTGGGTGTTGGCAAGGGGGCGGCCAAATTGCTTGCGGTCGAGCCCGTATTGGCGCGCTGCGTGCAGGCAGAACTCTGCCGCGCCCATGCTGCCCCAACTGATACCGTACCTTGCGCGGTTGAGACAACCGAAGGGACCTTTAAGGCCTTGAACTTCTGGCAAAAGCGCGCTGGCGGGCAGCTTCACTTCGTCCATCATGATCATGCCGGTGGTGGACGCGCGCAGGCTCAATTTGCCTTCGATTTTTGGCGCAGACAGGCCTTCCATGCCCTTTTCCAGCACAAAACCGCGAATGCCGTCACCATGTGCTTCACTCTTCGCCCAGACGACGAAAACATCGGCAAATGGCGAGTTGGAAATCCATGTTTTCGCACCGGACAGCGAATATCCGTCACCGTCTTTTTTGGCGTAGGTCCGCATGGATCCAGGGTCGGAACCAGCATCGGGTTCGGTTAGGCCGAAGCAGCCGATCAGCTCACCACTGGCGAGGCCGGGCAGGTATTTCTTGCGTTGTTCCTCGCTGCCGTAGGCCTGAATGGGATACATGACGAGGCTGGACTGGACCGATGCCATAGACCGGTAACCGGAATCGACGCGTTCGATCTCGCGCGCGATCAGGCCGTAAGCGACATAGCTTGCGCCCGCGCCGCCATATTCCTCTGGCACTGTCGCGCCCAGCAATCCTGCTTGACCCATCAGAGGAAACAGTTCCGGTGCGCTTGTTTCGTTGCGGTAAGCTTCTTGGACGCGGGGCTGCAATTCATCCTGCGCAAAGCCGTGTGCGGCATCGCGGATCATCCGCTCATCTTCGGTAAGCTGGGATTCCAGATTGAACGGATCTTCCCAGTTGAAAGGCACCATGCCAGCCATAGTTACTCCTGAAACTAGTTTTGCAGCTCCCTTGCAGTCTTATCTTTGCGCCGCAAGTGGTATGACTTCAAGTAGTGTTGCGTTTGGTCGCATCATGCAAGGCCAGCGTGCGTTCCGCCTCACGTAAGTGCAAAATCTCGGTCATCCGTCCGTCCACTTTGATCACGCCTTTTCCGGCATTCTCCGGCAGTTTAAACGCGGCGCAAACGGCCTGTGCCTTGGCAACTTCATCAGGTGAAGGACTGAAGGCGGCATTGGCTGCGGCCAGCTGTTTAGGGTGGATCAGCGTTTTCCCGTCAAATCCAAAAGCGGCACCTTGCGCGCATTGCCGGGCCAGACCGGTTTCATCGGCAAGATCGTTAAATACACCGTCAATTACGGAAAGCCCGAATGCCCGGGCGGCGACCACTGCCTGTGTCATTAGCGGCGAGAATGGCGCACGTTCGCTATCCAGCTTGGCGCGCATTTCCAACGCCAGATCATTGGTGCCCAGAACATAAGTGGTCAGCCCGGCCTTAGCCGCATTGGCAGAGATTTCGCGCAATTGGGTAAAGGCGATGCAGGTTTCCAGCATCGCCCAGATCTCCGGACCGTATTTGGCGCTTCCGCCTATTTGCTGGCGGTAAATGCCTGCTTCCTCCGGATGGCATAGTTTCGGCACCAGCACGGCATCGGGACCGCATCCCGCCATCGCTGCGCAGTCTGCTGGCCCCCATTCGGTATCGAGCGCGTTGATCCGCACCACCAGCAGGCGGTGCCCGAAACCGCCCTCATTCACTGCATCCACTGCGGCTGCGCGTGCATCTGCCTTGGCATCTGGAGCCACCGCATCCTCAAGATCGAGGATCACAACATCACAATCTGCCTGACGCGCTTTTGCCACGGCGCTGGCGCGATTGGCAGGAAGGTAAAGCGCGCTGCGGAGCGGGCGAATGTCAGTCACGATTGCGCACGGTTTGCCAGCAGATCATCAACTACAGACGGGTCTGCGAGGGTAGAGGTGTCACCCAAATTGCTTACATCATTTTCTGCGATCTTGCGCAGAATGCGGCGCATGATTTTGCCGCTGCGCGTTTTGGGAAGGCCGGGCGCAAATTGCACCACATCAGGCGTGGCAATCGGGCCGATTTCCTTGCGGACCCATTTGACCAGCTCGGCGCGCAATTCCTCTGTGTCTTCTACGTCTGCATTGGTGGTGACATAGGCATAAATGCCTTGGCCTTTAATATCGTGCGGCATCCCGACGACTGCTGCTTCGGACACGGCTTCATGCGCGACGAGGGCGCTCTCAACCTCGGCCGTTCCCATACGGTGGCCGGATACGTTGATCACATCGTCAATGCGCCCCGTAATCCAGTAATATCCGTCTTCATCGCGGCGGCATCCGTCTCCGGTGAAATAGTAACCGGGGAAGGTGCTGAAATAGGTTTGGAAGAATCGTTCGTGATCGCCGTAAACTGTGCGCATCTGGCCGGGCCAGCTATCCGTTAGCACCAACGGGCCGTCAGTGGCGCCTGTCTGGATATTGCCGTCATTGTCGACGATTTCCGGCTTCACGCCAAACATCGGACGGGTTGCGCTGCCCGGTTTGAGTGCAGTTGCACCTGGCAGCGGAGTAATCATCGCGCCGCCGGTTTCGGTTTGCCACCACGTATCGACGATAGGGCAGCGGCGGTCACCAACCACACGGTGATACCAGTCCCATGCCTCCGGGTTAATCGGCTCACCCACGGAGCCGAGCAAGCGCAGCGAAGACCGGTCTGTCTTGGTTACCCATTCATCACCTTCACGCATCAAAGCGCGCAAAGCAGTCGGCGCGGCGTAGAAAATCTCGACCTTGTGTTTGTCTATAACGTCCCAGAAACGCGAATGATCGGGGTAGTTGGGAACGCCTTCAAACATCACTTGCGTCGCGCCGTTAATCAGCGGCGCATAAGCGACATAGGAATGTCCGGTGACCCAGCCCACATCCGCAGCGCACCAATAAACCGGCATTTTTCCGTCCGCATTCGGCTGGTAATCGAACACATATTGGTGCGTCATGCTGGTCCACACCGCATAGCCGCCAGTAGTGTGCAGCACGCCCTTGGGCTTGCCGGTAGAACCCGAGGTGTAGAGGATAAACAGCGGGTCTTCTGCGTCCATCACTTCGGGAGCGCATTCCGCATCCGCCGATGCCATCGCATCCGTCCAGTCGACATCGCGGCCTTCCACAATGGCCACATCCGCGCCCGTGCGGCGCAGCATGATGACAGTATCGACAGCGACCTTCTCCAGCGCCGCATCGACATTGGCTTTTAGCGGAATGGGTTTACCGCCGCGCAGCCCCTCATCCGCAGTCAGGACAATGTTGGACTGGCAATCCTCAATCCGACCGGCCAGCGCATCCGGACTGAATCCGGCAAACACCACGGAATGCACGGCGCCAATGCGTGCGCAGGCGAGCATTGCGATAACTGCCTCCGGTACCATGGGCAGATAAATGGTGACGCGGTCGCCCTTGGCCGTGCCATGCGCTTTCAGCACATTGGCAAAACGGCACACATCTGCGTGGAGCTGTCGGTAGGTAAGGGTGCGGCCTTCCTCAGATGGATCATCCGGCTCCCAAATAATCGCAGTCTGGTCTCCGCGTTCGTCCAGATGCCGGTCCAGCGCATTGGCGGCGATATTCAGCTTCCCGTTCTCGAACCACCGGATGCGGAAATCGGCTTCGTGGAAAGACGTGTCTTTCACGTTGGTAAATGGTTCGATCCAGTCAATCCGTTTGGCCTCACCGCGCCAAAAGCCGTCCGGATCACTGATCGATTGGGCATATCGTTCCTGATAGACTTCATCGCTGATAAGCGCGTTTTCGGCCCACTCGTCAGGAACTGGGAATATGGAATCGGTCATGGCTTGCTCCGCATATATGTCGGGCAAAGTCTTATCACGCCCTGTGGCCAAGGCCAGAGCGCATTCTTAATCCGCGCTACCCGCAATCAGTGCGTAGATAGTGCCTGATTCATTGTTTCGATGATCTGGTTGGGCGGGCACGGTTTCGCGCAGGCATATGCCTGCGGATACATCTCGTTCAATTGGTGAGGTTCGATCTGGCCGGAATGAAACACCACCGGAATCTCTTCCGCCATCAGCATCTGCGCCAACGGGTGCACTTCGCCGCCTTCCAAACCGATGTCGAGAATGGCAAGATCAGGTTTGGATTTTTGCAGGGCCAGCATCGCTGAGGATACATCGGGGTGAGGGCCCTCTACCGCAAATCCCGCCTCGCGGACGGTATTGCACAAATCATGCGCCACGATGAATTCATCTTCGGCGACCAGCACTTTTTGTAATGACATGAAACACTCCCCTAAAATGTTGCACAATAATTACGCTGCGCAACAGGGTTGGTTCCCGATATCAGAGCTTGCCGAACTTTTCTTCGTAACCGGACGTGTCATCGGCAGCCAGCAGTTTGGCCTGATCTGTCCAACTGTCACGCCGGATGCGGCCTTCAAACCTGCCCAATTGGCTATCGATGCGGTCAATGTCAGCTTCGGTCCAAGCAGCGATCTGAGCAAAGTTGTTTACGCCCAGCTCGTGCAGCATCTTCTTCAGCTTCGGCCCCACACCTTTGATCCGCGAAAGATCATCGGCGATGCCGTCAGCATCGGCAGCGGTAACTGTGTCTGGCTCGGGTTCCGGAGCTGGCGCCGGAGCTGGTTCAAGTTCAGCCGATGGGGCGGGTGCTGCAGCAGGGGCGGGCGAAGAAATCTGTGATGTGGCCTCAGCGGCAGGAGGCACAGCGACCTTTGGCTCAACTGCAGGAGGTGCATCAATCAATGCCTGATTGCGGTTTGCGGGACCTTTTCCGTCATCCAGAATGTCAGAAGTATCAGTCTCCACCTTGGTCCGGCGCATCGCCGCGACGAGCCACCAGAGAAGAACAAGAAGAGCGACAAGGCCAGCAATGATGTAGGGCCAATACGCTTCAACATATGGCCAATTGGTCTGGATAAATTCATTCATCGGAGGTCGCTCCTGTATTTTGAGCACTATCGGAATTGGCGCTGTCAGACTGGTGTTTACGCCCCCAAACAAGCCAGCCAATACCAAGGCCAACCGCGAAGGCGGCGAGCAGAATAAACAATAGTTCAAAGAATATCGGCATGGTCAGCGCGGCCCTGGCGTATCGACGGGAGTGGGCAATAGCGGTTCGGTGGCAAGCACCGAAAACTCAATCCTGCGGTTGGCCGGGTCAGACGGGTCCAGACCCTCCACCGGCTTTTGTGATCCAACACCAACGGCGCGCAATCCGTCACGCGGAATGCCGCGCCGGATCAGCGCATTGCGTACAGCGTTGGCGCGTTCGCGTGAAAGCGCCAGATTCCCCGGTTCCGGCCCTGATTTGTCTGTATGTCCGGTAATGGCGATGATGCTGCCAAGGCACGGGCGCAGCGCTGTTTCAACTTCGTCCAATAGCTCTCTGCTGGCGCTATCCATCGAACTGCTGGATTCCTCGAACCGGATGGTTCTGGCACGCAAAAGCGCTTCCACATCCTTCTGGCAATGCATCGGCGTAATCGGGACGGCAGCGCTCGCGGCCAGCATGGAACCATCCGACCAGCGGATTCCGCCTACGCCCGGAATGCCGGCGATTGAGGTCGCGATGCGGGCGCGCTCTTTCTCGTCCAGATTTTCGCCTCCGGACAGGGTTGGGTGGCGCGTAGGCCATCCGCCCGGAGTGACAAATGCCGCAGAAACTTGCGCGTTTTCAGATTGGCCCAAAACAGCATCAGCTTTTGCGGCCAGATCGTCTGAAATAGAGCTGGCCGAATAATTGGACGCAGCCACAGCAATGCAGGCGGTGCAAATCGCACCAGCAAGGACGGCGATGGAAGGGCGTATCGGCATGGCTGTTCCTTTAGCCATGCCTGCCCGTGACGGGAAGGGGGCGCGTATGCCCCGCTAACACCTATCCACCGGACTGCACGTCCAGATCGCCAGCTACATCGGCGAGGCGGCTGAACTCCTGCCGCCAATAATCACCGCCCGAACCGGCCAGTCCGCGAATATCATCGAAGTCATATGTACCGAGCAATGTATCGCCGCGCAGCCTTTGGCCGAAAGCCGCCACCGCACTGGCAAAGGCGAAATCACCGCGCGGTGCCTGCGCAGATTGCAGCGCCCGCATCGGTATCGCCCGCTCGATCAGGCGCGAAGTGTCTCCATCGGGCAGCTTGTAGCGCAGTTTCACAAAGGCCACTTCGTTGGTGTTCGGATTGGCAATACGCCGCTCTGCTGCATCATAACGGCGCGGGGCAATCCAGCCTTTGCCGTTAGCGGGCACAATCTCGTAAATTGCGGTGACTTGGTGGCCGGCCCCGATTTCGCCGGCATCGACTGTATCATTGTCAAAATCTTCTTCACGCAGCAGCCGGTTTTCATATCCGATCAGGCGGTATTGGCTGACCGCCGCGGGATTGAACTCGACCTGGATCTTCACATCTTTGGCGATGGTGAACAGCGTCGATTGCATCTCGTCACCCAGCACCTTTTTCGCCTCCAGCGCGCTGTCGATATAGGCGTAATTGCCGTTACCGTGATTGGCAGCCTGTTCCATCAAGGCTTCGTTATAATTGCCAGTACCAAAGCCCAGCGTGGTCAGGGTGATACCTGTGTCGCGCTTCTTCTCGATCATTTCGATCAGTTTGGACCGGTCAGACACTCCGACGTTAAAGTCGCCGTCAGTGGCCAGAATGACGCGGTTCACACCGCCTTTGATCATATTGTCTTCCGCGATTTGGTAGGCGAGCTTGATCCCCGCACCGCCTGCGGTGGACCCTCCGGCTGACAAAGAGTCCAGCGCGCGCTTGATCTTCCGTTCGTCATTCGTCGGCTCTAGCACCAGACCGGCAGCACCGGCATAGACAACGATAGATACGCGGTCCTGCGGCAATAGTTCACCAGCTAGACCGGCAAGCGCGGTTTTGACCAGCGGCAACTTATCTTGGGCATTCATGGAGCCGGAGACATCCATCAGGAAAACCAGATTGGCCGGGGGGCGCTCATTGCGGTCAATATCATATCCGCGCAGCCCCACACGCAGCAGCCGTGTGTCTTTATTCCACGGCGTTATCGCCATGTCGGTGTTTACGCTGAACGGTGTAGAACGGTCGCTGGGACGGTCATAATCATAGCGGAAATAATTGATCATTTCCTCTGTCCGAACGGCGTTCTTCGGTGGCATTTGCCCTTGGGTCAGAAAACGGCGCGTATTCGCATAGGCACCCGTATCGACATCAACAGAAAAGGTAGAAACAGGTTCTGCCGATACCACTTTGACCGGCGAGACTTCCTTGCCGTCATATTGTTCGCGGTCATCGGGAACGGGGACAATGACCGGCGGTACGTAGCGGTATTCTGGCATTGTCCGTGATATAGAATTGACGACATTTTCAGTATTCACTGTTCCACGCAACGCGAATTGATCAGCCGAAACAACCGCTACCGGTGATGGCGAAGACATTAACGGTGGAGTTGCAGGAGGTGGTGGGGGAGGCGGTGAAACCTCTGCTATCGTCTCACTGTTAGGGCCGGACGATGCCATTTTCTCCGAAGTCGATGTACAAGCCGCCAAAACAGCTGCGAGCGATACAGTTGTCACGATTGCGAGATTACGCATAAAGTCCCTCCGTTCAGTCCCAAAGACCATGTAATAGTGTCTCATGGACTGAATGGTTTCTGAACGGCGATCCGAAGAAAATGCGCCTATTCTGTCTTTGATCCGCCAATATTTTTGCGGAACAGCACACGGTCTTCCGGTCCGAACCCCCGGTGCCAGATCACCCACCCATAGGTCAGCAAGATCGCAGGGATACCGAAAATCAGTTCGGCCCATTCTGGCAGCAGAGTGGCCAGATAGCCGACTAGCACAGCCGGCCCGGTTGCCCAGACCAGCGCCCAGCGCCAGTTACTGACCGGAGCTTTCAGCAGCTTCTTCAGCAGCAGCGCCTTGATGATGCTGGACACGCCGAGCGCGATCAAAAGCGCCATCGCCGCGCCAGCCGCCTTGAATGGCTCGCCCAGTTCCATATTACTGGCCAGCGTTATCAGGGCAATTGTGAGAGCCGCCTGAAGCGCCAGTATCCCGACCGAAATAGCCAGATTGCGCTTGCGTGCGATATACACCAGCACGCTTTCGGATACGACTGCCATCGCGGCGGCAACCTCTGCGGCAAGGAGGAAGGCAAGCGCGCCGGTACCGCCCACATATTCAGGCCCCCAAAGACCCATCACGGCCTCTCCCGGCACACCAAGGATCAAAGCAATGCCAAGCTGCACCGCAATGATCCAGAAACCGACTTGCCTGACCTGCGATGCAATTGCGCTGTAATTTTTGTTCTTCAAATTCTTGGTGATCACCGGGCTGAGGATCGGTTCGAAGCTCTGTTTCAGTTTTTGCGGCAAGGTCGCGATTTGCTGCGCAACGTAATAAATCGCCACGGCGGCGGGCGAGGCGAAGAAGCCGAGAATAAATATATCCAGCAACCTTGTGCCGCGCTCGATCGCATCAGCCCCGACCAGCGGGAAGGCTCTGCTCACCATCCTTGCCAGATAGACAGCGCGGGGCCGCCAGCCCTTCGGAAGGCCGTAGGTTCGCAAGAACGGCCATGCGGCGGTTAGCAGTGCTGCAAATATTGACGCGATATACGCCAGCGCCAAGCCGGCATCGCGTGTCGCGGGGATGTAGAAGAACACCCCTGCCATGATCGAAATGGTCCACGGCTCCACAACCGCGCGCGCACGCACCGTTGTGGCAATATCATAGCGATATGCCTGCGCGGCCAGCAGCACTTCTGTGAGCGCGAATGCCGGTATGGTGATGACCAGCCACACATCTAGCGAACTGTTCATACCGTTGGGGAACATCGGTTCCGGCACGGCCCACAGGAACAGCGCGGCGGCGCTGCCGAACAGGAATGCCAGAAGCAAGCCGTCAAAGACCAGATTGACCTTCGGACTGTCGCTATCGGTCAACCGCTGCGCCAGCCCGCGTTTTTCGCCCAGCGAGCAGATCAGCGCCAATATCTCGATCATGACAAATGCGGATGCAAAGCGGCCAAGCGCCTCCGGTCCGTAAAGCCGCGTGGCGATCAGCAGGAACGGTATCCGTGCGGCAAGGCGCAAGACGAAGCCGAATGTGTTGGTGCGTCCGCCCTTGGCGAGCGCTTGCATATCTTCGTCACCGCCAGAAGCAGGCGGAGTGGTAGTATTCTGGTCGCTCACGCAGGGGCGCCTTGTTCTGCGGTCAGTGGACGGGCCAGCAATTGCGCGACAATATCTTTGGCAGGCGCGCCGCCAAGCAGTGCGTTGACTGCCTCGACAATCGGCATGGCAGTGCCGTGTTTCTGCGCCAATGCGTGCAGCACAGGTGCGGTATGCGCACCCTCTGCCACGGTGGTGCGGTCCCGCATCAATTCGCCCGGTGACCGGCCTTCACCCAATGCTTTGCCGAGCGAGAAATTTCGGCTGGATGTGGACGAGCAGGTCAGGACCAGATCGCCCAAACCGCACAGGCCCGCCAATGTTTCCCGCTGCGCACCCAGCGCATCGCCAAACCGCAACATCTCTGCATAGCCGCGCGCAATCAGGGCCGCCCGCGCATTTTGCCCGAGCCCGAGACCGTCCACCACGCCGCACGCAATCGCGAGTACATTCTTCACCGCTCCGCCAATTTCCGCTCCAATAACATCATCGGAGAAATAGGGGCGGAATTGCGGACGCGCGATCATCGGTTTCAGGCGCTGCCATTGACTCTCCCCGCCGCCGCAAGCCAGCGTCACGGCAGTCGGCATTCCGGCGGCAACCTCATGCGCGAATGTCGGGCCGGACAGGATGGCAATATCGCTATCGGGCACCGTGTCCTTTGCGACATCATTCATGAGCCGGCCTGATGATGCCTCGATCCCCTTGCTGCACAGAATCAGATCTTGGGGGGCTTTGCCCAGCGAACCCAGAACCGGTCCCAAATGCTGCGCGGGGGTAACCACCAAAATCGCTTCGCATTGCGACAAGTCCTGCACATTGCCGGTTGCGGATATGGTCGGGTGCAATTTCGCAGAGGGTAGGAACAGGCTGTTTGTATGCGCCGAATTTATCTCTGCAACCAGCTCGCTTTCGCGCGCCCATAGCAATACTTCGCGCCCGTCAGAGGCCAGCATTTGCGCCAGCGCCGTGCCCCATGCGCCGCCGCCTAATACGCCAATTGTGCTCATGCTTTCGCTCCTGCGCCGCGAACAGGTGCTGCATCGGGATCAAGCGGCCAGCGCGGACGTGCCACAAAGTCCAGCGGGTCAGATTGCCCGCTGGCGAGCCGTTCCGCACCCGCCCAAGCGATCATCGCCGCATTATCCGTGCACAGCGTCATCGGCGGTGCAACAAAGCGCATCTGGCGCGCATCGGCAAAACCTTCCAATGCGCCCCGGATTGCCGTATTTGCCGCAACTCCGCCCGCGACCACCAAAGCTGGCGGTAGAGTTCGGTTATTAAGAGCAACACGTAATCTGTCGAGCAGGCAGTCAATGGCCGCTTGCTGGAAGCTGGCGGCAATATCTGCATCCGCATAATTCCCGCTATCCTTTGCGCGCATCACCGCGCTTTTAAGGCCGGCGAAGGAGAAATGCGGTTCCCCGCTACCAACTAGCGGTCTGGGCAAGGGTACGGCGGAGGCATCACCCTCTAGCGCGAGCCTTTCGACCGCAGGGCCGCCGGGATAGCCAAGACCGAGAATCTTCGCGGTCTTGTCAAAGGCTTCACCCAATGCGTCATCAATGGTTGTGGCAAGGCGGCGATATTGGCCGACACCTTCCACCATCAATATCTGACAGTGTCCGCCGGATACCAAGAGCAACGCATAGGGAAATTTCAGCGTTTCATCGGCGAGGCGCGGGGAAAGCGCGTGCCCTTCCAAATGGTTGATCGCAATCAGCGGAACGTCAGAAGCCATTGCCAATGCCTTTGCACTGACCAGCCCCACCATTACGCCGCCGATAAGGCCGGGACCTGCGGTGGCGGCAATCGCATCCAGATCAGTCAAGGCGACATTCGCCTCTTTCAAAACGTCCTCGATCATCGGGGCGAGTTTCTCTGCATGGGCGCGCGCGGCAATTTCCGGCACAACTCCGCCATAGGGAGCGTGCGCCTCTACTTGTGACGCGATGCGTTCGGCGATGATTTGCCGATCCGTGGTAACCAGCGCAGCCGCCGTTTCGTCGCAGCTGGATTCTATTCCAAGAACAATGCCCATAAAGCTTCCCCTGAACCAGTTGTAACGCTATCGCAAGCATCCCTATGGCACCGCATCCAAATCCGCAGCCAAAACTACGTCTCGGCACGCGCCAATCGCCTTTGGCGGTGGCCCAAGCCGAAGAGACGCGCCAGCGCCTGTGCGATGCGCATGGCTGGCAATTGTCCGATGTAGAGCTGGTGAAAATACGCGCCAGCGGAGACAAGATACAAGACCGGCCACTGGCGGATATTGGCGGTAAAGCCCTATGGACGCGCGAACTCGATCTGTGGCTGGCGGAAGGCAAGATAGATGCCGCCGTCCATTCGATGAAAGATGTCGAAACTATACGGCCTGCCAGCCTGCATATTGCCGCAATTCTGCCTCGCGCCGATGTGCGCGATGTGTTGGTTGGGGCATCTTCCATCCAGTCGATCCGGAGAGGGGCGACAATCGGCACCAGCGCACCGCGCCGTGCGGCGCAAATGCTGCACCACCGCCCGGATTGTAAGGTAGTGCCGATAAGAGGCAACGTCGCTACCCGGCTTGCGAAACTGGCTGCGGGCGAGGTGGATGTGACTTTGCTGGCGGCGGCCGGCCTCGCGCGGTTAGGGCAGACAGGCACAGGCACGCCGCTGGACGCTGACGCGTTTTTGCCCGCACCTGCCCAGGGTGCAATCGGCATAGAATGCAATGCGGCGAATGACCCGGTTCGGGGCCTTCTCGCGGCGATTGACCACCGCGAAAGCCGCTTAAAAGTGATGGCAGAGCGCGCATTTCTGGAATCACTTGGCGGCACCTGTCACAGCCCTATTGCTGTCTTGGCGCATCTGGAAGGGTCCTCTCTGTCGCTTCGTGCGTGCCTATACAGTTCTGATGGTGCTGAACGGATTGAGGACACACTGATCTGCCAAGCGGATGATCTGAATGCGATCCGGTCATTTGGCGGCGAAATGCTGTCGCGTGCAAGCGCGGGTATATCTGCGTTATTCGACGGCCTGCAATGACCAGCCATGTGATTGCTATCCGGCCTGAGCCTGGTCTGGCGCAGACGTTAGCCCGGGCGCAGGCTTTAGGGATAGAAGTGACCGGTGAACCTATGTTCAAAGTCGAGCCCCGCGATTGGCAATTGCCCGATCCGTTGGACTTTGATGGTGTTTTAATCGGAAGCGCGAATGCGATCCGCCACGGTGGCGCGCAAATATCACAGCTGGTGCACCTGCCCGCCTTTGCAGTGGGGCGGACCACAGCACTTCTGGCAAAAGAACACGGTTTCCGCATTGCCCGAACCGGACAAGGGGGGCTGCAGGATCTGCTCGATGATTTGCCTGACAAGCCAATCCGCCTGTTGAGGCTGGCCGGAAGCGACCATGTGCCGCTTGTCTTGCGGAAAAATCAGCGGATCGTTGAGAGAATTGTTTATAAATCTTCGGCGCTGACGATGCCTGACATTCTTGCGCATACGCTGAAAAATGATGCTGTAGTCATGCTCCATTCAGCTCGCGCAGCTGAACATTTTACAAGCGAATGTAACAGGATAGGCATTGATCGTCGCAATGTCCGTTTGGCAGTGTTTGGCCCGCGCGTGGCTGAAGCGGCGGGCTCGGGATGGCTGGAAACTGCGGTTGCGGACCAGCCAAGTGACGCGGCCTTGCTGGCACTGGTTCAAAAGATGTGTAAATGAATGCGCTTGGCGCACCGAAAACGGTGTAAATGGTCGCAGAACGGAAACTGATGGAACGCACCTCCACCACCTCACGCAAAAGCGGCTCATGGAGCGCGATATTGGGCGTGGCGCTAAGCGCATTTCTGCTCGGCGCGCTGCTGGTCTGGTATATGGCTGGCGGCAATCTATTCAGCCAAGAAACCGATCAACCGCAGCGACTATCAGACGCTGACAGCGCCGATTTGGTTGCCGGAGATGTATCTACGCCAAAGGCCGATCCGACACCGGCAGAAGAACAGATCGAAGCCGCCGAAGAAGCCACGGAAGCGGTAGAACGCGTGGCCGAACAACAAGGCGGTCTGGATCAACGCTTGGCTGCGGCAGAACAACGGCTGGCAAAGCTTGACTTGCAGGCGCAAGCAGCAGCAGGCAATGCCGCCCGTGCAGAGGGGCTGCTTATCGCCTTTGCCACGCGTCGATCCATGGAGCGCGGGGCAGAGCTGGGTTATCTGGCCGACCAATTGCGGCTGCGGTTTAGCGATGCGCTTCCCAATGCTGTGAACACGGTCATTGAAACGTCGCGGGACCCGATTACTCTGGACCAGCTGATTGCGCGGCTGGAAGGGCTTGCGCCATCCTTGGCTGACTCTACCGAAGAACCATCATTGGCTCGTTTCCAGCGAGAATTGAGCAGCCTGTTTACGGTGCGCCGGGAAAGTACGCCGTCACCTCAGCCGGAACGGCGGATGGAGCGTGCCCGCCTGTTTCTGGAAAGCGGACGGGTCGGTAAGGCAATCGAAGAAGTTCAAGGCTTGCCAGGCGCGGATAATGCGGCAGCCTGGATCAAGGACGCAGAGCGTTACGCGGCGGTGCAAAAGGCGCTGGATCTGATCGAGACATCAGCCGTACTCGAGCCGCGGCGTTTGCGAGACCGCTCCGGTCAGCCCATCGAGCAACCTAGCCCTGCCGGGAACAGCCCCGCAGAATAGCGTGGCGCGGCCCGTTAGGCTTTGAGCAGATCCGGCATGTCGCCTGACACGCCGCGAGCCTCGTCCATAAACCAGTCTTTCAATACCGGCAGGCGCTGCACTCCAGCCATGCCAAACCTGCGAACCGCGGACGCAGTCTTGCCCGGTACTCCGAACAAGCGTGTCAGCCCATCGGTTGCGAGCGCGACTGAAAAGCTATCCAGCCCGCGCCAGCGTTCATATTTCGCCAGCAGTTGCGCGTCGCCGGGTTCAAGGCCCAAGCGCATTCCATCCGCCAGCACATCCACCAATGCGCCAACATCGCGCAGTCCCAAATTCAGGCCTTGTCCGGCAATAGGATGGATGCCGTGCGCCGCATCACCGATCAAAGCCAACCTGTTCGATGTAATCTTGACCGTGTGGTGGAAGCCCAGCGGGTAGGATGAGCGCGGTCCGACAGACGCAATGTCTCCGAAAATGCCGCCCATCCGCTTTTCAACTTCGGCCAAAAACGCACGGTCGGACAGTTTGAGCGTACCCGCCGCGTCTTTCTCGTCAACAGTCCAGACCAATGCCGAACGGTGCGTTCCGTCAGGTAGATCAAGCATTGGGAGCAAAGCGAAGGGGCCAGCGGGATAGAAAATTTCCCACGCGACATTCTGGTGCGGCTTTTCATGCGTCAAACCGGCAATGATCGCTCGGTGGCTGTAATCCCAATGCGCGGTAACAATTCCGGCGTCCTCACGCGTGGGGGAACCGCGCCCTTCGGCAGCGATCATTAGCGCGCCGTGCAGCACACGCCCGCTTTCCAGCGTAACCGATACGCCGTGTTCTCCGCGATTGCGCTCTGTGATGTTGGCCTTGCTGTGCCATGCAATCAGCGGCTCTTCACTGGCTGCCTGAAACAGCGCGAGGCGCAGTGTCCGGTTGGCAAACATCCGGCCTAAAGAACCTTCATGCGGTTCCGGTTTGAAGGTAATTTCACCTGGCTTCAATTGGTCAGAGACAGCAATGGCCGAAATCGGGCTGCCATGCGGTTCAAGACGGTCCGCAATGCCGATATTGGTGAACAGGTTCCAGCTGGCAGTTGAAATGGCAGAGGCGCGTCCGTCGAAACCTTCTGCGGTCAAGTCTGCCGGATCGGCGCGGTCCACGACATGGCTGGAAATTCCCTTGCGCGCTGCCGTCAGCGCCAATGTCATGCCGACCAGCCCGCCGCCCAAAATTAGAAGATCGCGTGTGTCATCCATCTGCTTTGCTTTCTACAATCATGCCGTCTTCGAGCCGGATAACGCGGTCTGCATGGCGCAGCGCATCGTCCCTATGTGTGACATATAGGATCGAAAACCGGTCGCGCATCCCCGCAAGCCGCTGTAAAATGCGTTCTTCGATCTGCGCGTCCAGCGCGCTGGTCGCTTCGTCCAGAATGAGTAATCGGGGCTTGCGCAGCAAAGCACGCGCAAGACACAGGCGCTGCCTTTCGCCGCCTGAGAACAATTGCCCGCGCTCTCCCGCCCGTGTGTCCAAACCTTCGCGAGACGCCTCAAGAAACGCGTCCGCCTCGCTTAGCCGAAGAGCTTCGGCAATGTCTGCATCGGTCGGATTATCCGCGCTCCAGATCAGATTTTCGCGGATGGTCGCGTCGAACAGAAACGGGTCTTGCGGCAAATAGGCGACTGTCTTGCGCCAAGCGCGCATTGCGGCAGGGGCCGTAATATCCTCACCCGCAGCGATCAGCCTGCCGGAATCAGGCGGTAGCAGACCGGAGAGGATATCCAGCAAGGTGGTTTTGCCAGCGCCGGATGATCCGTTGAGCGCAATTATTTCCCCTGCTTTCACACGCAAATCTATGTGTTTAAGAACAGGCCGGGGCGCACCGGCATGAGTGTAAGAAATCGCTTGTAGCTGAATTTCTGCGGGGCCGTGCGCAGCTTCTGTAATCCGTTTGCCAGGCTCGGTATCCTGTGCAGCTTCCAGCAGATCGCTATGCAACGATTTCAGCGCTGCAAATGCCGGTAAGGCATTGGCAACGGCCTGTCCGCTTTGCGCAAGAAGCTGGATCGGACCGACCAAACGCGCCAGCACGATTAGTGTGATAGCCAGAACCGAAACGGGCGTTTCCAGAATGAAGAAGCCGATCAGCAATGCGGCGATAACTACGAATCCCGCTGCAATCTGGAACCAGACACGCGCCGATGCCTGCGATTTGTAGAATGCGATCTGGTGACTGCGGACATCCGTAATCGCATCATCGAACCGCATCAGAAAGTCATTTTCGGCATTGTTCAGCCGCGCCAGTTTCTGGCTCGCCATAAAATCGCCGAGGACCCCGTGAATGCGCCTGCCCGCGCGCGTGATACGCTCTCCAAGCGCGTCGGCTCTGCGCATGAGCGGCAGAGTGACCAGAAACGCGACCAGCATCAGTGCGAAAACGAGCAGCAACAAAACCGGAGAAAGCAGCGCGATAATTCCCAATTGCACCACGGTTTGGGCCATGGCCGCGCCGCTGCGTAGTAGCCGGTCTGTTCCGCTGGACAAACGGGACACATCGTTGGTGACCGCGTGTTCAATATCCGTCCGGCGCAGAGTGCTAACAGTAGCCCAGTCGGCATTCGCAATAGCGGCGAACATCCGGCTGCGCCAGCGATCAACATAGCCTAGCCCCATCTGAAACAAAGTTGTGTCACGTAACCAGATTGCCAGGCCGCGTAGAACGAGCAGGGTCACAAATATACCAGCCAGTCCGGCTGCGCGTGACCATTCGGTATCCAGCCCCGCATTGGTCATCACGGTCAACATGGACTGCGCCGCCTGCGTGTCGGCACTACCGGTAATCAGGGCAGCAAATGGCAAAATGGCCAGAATGCCAAAGCCTTCCAGAACTGCCCCTGCGGCCACCAATGCAGCTGCCCACCACAGGCGCGGACCGGCATCGCGCCGCAAGTCGTCAAAATAGGCTAAAAACCGCTGCATCGCGTGTTGGGCCTTGCCAGATGCAATCAAAGGCAACAAGCAGCCAGTCGATATGGCTCATCATACCCCGGCAGAAATGATGGATTTGGAACAGAGATTACTCGCTCTGTTGCTGGCAAGCGCGCCGGAAGATTCTCCCTTTTTTGCCGAATTTGCTGCCGGCGCACCGCAGCTTGACTGGCAGCATTTCGCCGATCTGGTGGACCGGCACAGGGTGGGGGCTCTTGTCCATCATGCGGTGAAGCATCTGCCTGCCATCCAATTGCCTGAGGAACTGGCGGAGACTCTAGCCGGGACGCAGCAACGCAATATGCAGCGGTTCATGCGCACGGTATCGGTTACCGCGCAGCTGACGGAACAGTTTGCGGCGGCTGGTATCTCGGCTGCCGCGCTCAAAGGAGCGGCGATTGCGCAGCAATATTACCGCGAACCATCCAGCCGCGAGATGATCGATGTTGATCTATTGGTGGAGCCTGGGCGGTATGACGATGCAGAACAAATCGTGCTGGCAGCCGGTTTCGAGCGTACCTATCCATCATTCGAAATGTCGCCATCGCAGCGCGCCAGTTTCAAGGCATTGCACAACGCATTTTCCTATTTGCGCAGAAGCGACCGGTTGCAGGTCGATCTGCATTGGCGCACTTCGCAAAATCCCGCTTTGATGCCGCATATTGACGCCCAATGGCCTTCCATGGTCCAGACTGTCGACGTGGCGGGCGCGAAGCTGCCGGTGCTCGGCCCCGCCGCGCATTTCGTTTACGTTATGGTCCACGGAGCAAAGCATGGCTGGTCACGACTGAAATGGCTGGTCGATGTGGACCGTATCGTTCGCCAATTATCTCCCGAACAGATCAGCGAAGCCGAGCGGCTCTGCCGTGAATATCAACTGGAGCGTCTGGCCGGCGGGACGCTGCGTCTGGCGCGGGACATTCTTGGAACCCCGTCGCCAAACGGGTTTGCCATGCTGTCGGCGCGGGATGATGCCCGAAATCTGGCAATACTCGAAATGCCGATGATTTTCGGGGAACTTCCCGGCCAGCAGCATAGTGTGAAGCACTGGCAGCAATATCTGGTCAGGATGCGTCACTCGCTGAGCCTGCATAGCGGGGCCGGCTACCGGCGCAGTGCATTATTGCGCGAGCTTGCCCGTCCTTTGGATATCGAGACGGTTGCCGTGCGCCCGGGCAGTATCTGGACGCTGGCGCTTATATCGCCGGTACTTGGCGCATGGCGGGCACTCAAACGCTTGGTAGCGCCGGGACAGATTTAGCCGGCAGTGAGAACGGCATAATCGGCTTCGCGGCAGTCACCGGTTACCATATAGCCGCCCGATTTCAGCCATGCGTGGAATTCGCGGGGTGTGCCATCTGACGCAGAGTCGCTGGTCGGCAGCTTAGTTCCGATGAACAGCGTTGTTCCCACACCCCTGCGGGCCAGCATCCATCGTGCGCTCAGCGCTTGCGGTAAACAGATGAAGGCGATCGGGGCATTCTTGCTCACCCGCTGCACACAGCGGCGCACCATGCGGATTACAGGCAGGTTCTGTTCGGATAACGAACTGTCTTTTTCCAAGCCGTTTTTGGGGCCCGTAATATCGCGGCGCCATTTCGACAGGGGAACAAAAGTCACCAAAATGCGCGCATAGGAAAGTAGCAGCAATGCTTCGAACAGGGCCAACTTTTCGGACCACGGTAGTGCGGCATAGGTGCGTAGTTTGCGGAAAATCGCCATTTGCGGATACGCTTGCCTTTGACTTGTCATTGCGAGTTCATCGCGTAGCACCTAAATGGCCGCGTGGGGAGCACGCAAGGAGAATGCCAGCAATGTCTGCAATTCGCCAATTTGTGCAACGCTACTTGCTGGCGCTGTTGTTTGCTTTCGGTTTGGCAGGTCTTTCTGGCAACGCTGTCTACGCGCAAAATCCCCCGGCAATAGCGGGGCAGATTTCCCCGCAACCGATACCCGGCATAGATAACAACATCGAAGCGAGTCTGGTGGCGGAAAATTCTGCCGTGCCGGGCGAAGAAGTGATGCTGGCGATTCTGTTCGAACCGCTCAGCGCCGAATGGCATGGCTATTGGAAGAACCCCGGTGATGCGGGTTACGGGCTCGCGCTGGATTGGGATTTGCCCGATGGCTGGCAAGTCGGGGAACCGCAATATCCCGTGCCGCAAAAGCTGCTCATCTTCGATCTTATGAACCACGTTTACAAGGGAGAGCACGCGGTTCTTGTTCCATTGACGGTCCCGGCTGGAGCATCACCCGGAGACGCCGCGCAGATCGCGGTTGATGCGCAGTGGCTCGCCTGCACTGACGAGATTTGTGTCGCCGAGCAGGGCAGGCTGGAGCTGGCCTTGCCAATCGGCGATGCCGCCTTCGGTGACAATCGCTTCCTGCGCTGGCGAACAGAAATACCCGCGATGCTGGACAGCGAGGCGCACTTCGAGACGAACGGAACTTCACTGCGGATGGCCATTCCCGTGCCAGAGGCGTTGAATCTGGCTGATCCGCATGTCTACATCGCAGATCTCGATCTGGTGCAATATGCTGCAGTACAGACGTTTATGCGAGACGGCGATTTGCTGGTCGCCGAAATCCCGCTTTCGGATCCGGATGCCGATCCGGCAACTGTCGAAGCTGTGCTGTCCTTTGGTGATAGCAACGGCGTTCGCTTCATTGCGCGGCCCGGTGATGTGCCAATCCTTGGTATTGGGGCTGCAAAGATCGGCGGCCAGGAAGTACAATCTCTGCCGTGGTTGCTGCTGGCTGCGCTGGCGGGCGGGTTAATCCTGAATATCATGCCCTGCGTTTTTCCGATTTTGAGCCTGAAGGCACTCAGCCTCGCCAAAGCAGGCGGGAGCGAGCAAACGGCCCGCCGCGAAGGGCTGGCTTACAGCGCGGGCGTTATACTTGCCTGTGTCGCGCTCGGGGCGTTGATGCTCGCGCTGCGCTCCGCTGGGCAGCAAGTGGGCTGGGCGTTCCAGTTGCAGGAACCGGGCGTAGTCGTGATCCTTCTGGTGCTCGCAGCAATGATTACAGCCAATTTTGCGGGCGTTTTTGATGTGCCGTCGATTTCGCTGACCCGCAGCGGAGAGCCTGCCAGTGCGTTCGCAACCGGCCTGTTGGCAGCAGTCGCCGCAACGCCGTGTACCGGACCGTTTATGGCGGCTGCATTGGGCGCTGCCTTGTTGCTTCCCCCTGTTCCTGCATTGGCGCTGTTTGCTGCATTGGGGCTGGGGCTGGCTTTACCGTTTCTGCTCATCGGATTTGTGCCCGCTTTGCGCAACCGTTTGCCGAAGCCGGGGCCGTGGATGGAGCGTTTCCGTAAACTGATGGCCATTCCGATGGGCCTTACCGCGCTCGCGCTTATCTGGCTGGTAGCGCGGTTGGGCGGCCGCGAATTTGCGGTGATGGCCTTGGTGCTGGTGGCGGGTCTTATCGGGGCGCTGATCATCACCGGAAGGCTCCAACGCGCTGGCAAAATGGCCTGGCCTGCTTTTGGCTTGATCGCTGCGCCGTTTGTGCTGTTCGCTGCCTTTGCCCTGCCGTCGACTTACTCAAGCGCCGCTGCAGAGCAGGCTTCGTCCATCCACAGGCCGCTACCATACAGTGCGGATGCTCTGGCAGAAGTGCGTGCCGGAGATGCGCCGGTATTTATTTGGTTTACTGCCGATTGGTGCCTGACCTGCAAAGTGAACGAGCGGGTCGCAATCGAGCGGGAGGCCGTAAAGGATGCCTTTGACGCTGCAGGCGTTGTGACCATGCGCGGCGACTGGACGCGGCGCGATGCGGCAATAACCGAATATCTGGCAGAGCGCGGCGCGGCAGGGGTGCCGCTATATGTCTGGTACCAGCCGGGCGAGGATGGTGAACAATTGCCGCAAATTCTTACGCCGGAGAGTCTGGTTGCTCTGGCTGAGGGGTCAACCGCGCCGCTTGCCGGCACATCTCCAGCAGACGCGCAGGCCGCTGTGCCGGATTGACTACAACGGACCCTGCACCGGGGATCGTCACTTCAATCGCGCGCGATCCGGTGAACACGCCTAAATCGGAACTGGTTGCAGGATAGGTGCCCTCCCATAACCATACCCGCCCGTTCCAAGTTGCGTCGATGGGTAAGCGCGCCATGTGGCCGTTACCAATGATCGCGACCAAAGCTTTCGCTTGCGGGTCAGCGGAAACAAAGCGCGTCAACGTAACCGTAGGCGCTCCGTTTTCGGGTATATTGCAGGCCAGCGCCAGCATGGGCGGATCGCCTGGCTTGCCGTAAATTATCCGTCCGGCGCGGTCGCTTTCGCCCCACACAGCGCCTTCCGTATCCGGGGAATCGATGGGTGCGCTGGGTCCGGACGCTTGCTCGTTAATGGCTATCCGTTCGACATAGTCGTCGGTCGCGGGCGGTTTACACGCAGCGATGGCGATTAGCAGGACGAAACAGGCGGCGCGTTTGATCACTTGCCGAACTTCCGCTGAGTCTGGCCATAGCCCATTTTGCGTGTGCCCGGGCGGCCTTCGGTAGATTTGCCGACAATCGGGGCTTTTTTGTCTGCATCAGGAATGCCCAATTCGTCCGCTTCCAGCTTGCGGATTTCGTCGCGCAATCGGCCTGCCTCTTCAAATTCAAGGTCGGCAGCGGCATCGCGCATCCGCTTTTCAAGATCTTCAATATAGGCGCGCAGATTGTGACCGACGAGATTGTTGATCTGGTCATCACCAATGTCCACGGTGACACCATCCTTGCTGGCAGTATCGCCAACAATATCGGCAATGTTGCGCTTGATGGTGGTCGGCGTGATGCCGTGTTCTTCATTATAGGCGCGTTGCTTTTCGCGGCGGCGGTCTGTTTCCGCCATGGCGCGCTCCATACTGCCGGTGATGCGGTCAGCGTAAAGGATCACTTTGCCATCCACGTTCCGTGCGGCGCGGCCAATGGTCTGGACCAGCGATGTTTCCGAACGGAGAAAACCCTCTTTATCTGCGTCCAGGATACAAACCAGCCCGCATTCGGGAATGTCCAGACCTTCGCGAAGCAGGTTGATGCCCACCAGCACATCATACACACCAAGCCGCAAGTCTCGGATCAGTTCGATCCTCTCCAGCGTCTCGACATCGGAGTGCATATAGCGCACGCGCAGCCCCGCCTCGTGCATGAATTCGGTCAAGTCTTCCGCCATGCGTTTGGTCAGGGTGGTGACCAAAGTGCGGTACCCTTTTTCTGCCGTTTGGCGGCATTGGTCGATGCAATCCTGCACCTGATCTTCAACGGGCCGAATTTCTACAGGTGGATCAATCAGTCCAGTCGGACGAATGACCTGTTCGGCAAAAACGCCGCCAGTTTGCTCCATCTCCCAATTGCCAGGAGTCGCGGAAACGGCCACGGTTTGCGGCCGCATCGCGTCCCATTCGTTGAACCGCAAAGGACGGTTGTCGATACAGCTGGGCAGGCGGAAACCAAATTGGGCGAGGGTCAGTTTGCGGCGGTGATCGCCTTTCGACATGGCGCCGATCTGCGGCACAGTCTGATGGCTCTCATCCACAAACAGCAAAGCGTTCTCGGGGAGGTATTCGAACAGTGTTGGCGGCGGTTCGCCTGGCAGGCGTCCCGTCAGAAAGCGCGAATAGTTCTCGATACCGGCGCAGCTGCCGGTCGCGGCGATCATCTCCAGATCGAAATTGGTACGCTGTTCCAGCCGCTGCGCTTCCAGCAGCAGCCCTTCTTCATGCAGTTCTTTCAGCCGTTCCTGCAGTTCGAATTTGATCGCCTGCGTGGCCTGCTTCATCGTCGGGCCAGGCGTGACATAGTGCGAATTGGCATAGACGCGCACCGTTTCCAGACTTGCGCCTTTCTTGCCCGTAAGCGGGTCAAATTCGCTAATTTCCTCGATCTCGTCTCCGAAGAAACTTATCCGCCAAGCCATATCTTCATAATGGCTCGGGAAAATCTCCAGATTGTCGCCGCGCACACGGAAATTGCCGCGGGCGAAAGCAGCGTCGTTGCGCTTATATTGCAGCGCCACCAGCTTGCGGATCAATTCGCGCTGATCCACCGTTTGATCTTTCTTGATGTCGAAGATCATCGCCGAATAAGTCTCTACCGATCCGATACCGTAAAGGCAGGAAACCGAGGCTACGATTATCACATCGTCCCGCTCCAGCAATGCGCGCGTGGCGGAGTGCCGCATCCGGTCAATCGCTTCGTTTACCGAGCTTTCTTTCTCGATATAGGTGTCGCTACGCGGCACATAGGCTTCGGGCTGGTAATAATCGTAATAGCTGACAAAATATTCGACCGCATTGTTCGGAAAGAAGCTTTTGAATTCTCCGTAAAGCTGCGCGGCCAAGATCTTGTTGGGGGCCAGAATCAATGCAGGGCGCTGCGTTTTTTCGATCACCTTAGCCATGGTGAAGGTTTTGCCCGATCCGGTAACACCCAGCAGCGTTTGAGTCTTATCGTCATCCGCAACACCGCCAACCAGCTCTGCAATTGCAGTGGGCTGATCGCCTGCTGGTTCATAATCGGACACCAACTCAAACCGCTTTCCCGGCATGGATTTTTCCGGACGCGCGGGTTTGTGCGGGACAAATTCCTCGCTCGTATCGGGTTCTTCAAGACCGCGGCGGATGATCAATTCTGACATGAAAGGCGATATGGGGCGTTGCGGCGCTTCGGGCAACCTTGCGAGCGCGCTTGGCATGGCAGTCCCTACTTGTTAGCGTGCATTATAACCAAAGGGGAATTTGTATGTATTTGCGTTTTTGTCTGCCGCTCGCGGCGCTTGCTCTGGCTTCGTGCAGCGGAGAACCTGAAGAACCCAAGAGCCAGGAAGAGGTTCTTGCGGCGATGGAAGGCGTGGCCAAGCCGCAACCCGGACTTTACCGTACCACGACCGAAATGGTCGAATTTAATATGCCTGGCTTGTCCGAAGAACAGCAGTCGCAAATGGCACAAATGCAGCAAACCGGATCAAATACTTCCGAGCAATGCCTGACTGCTGAAGAAGCGGATAAGGGACTGGAGGAGATGGTTCGAAATCTTAGCCAGCCGCAGGACGGTTTAAGCTGTGATTTCACTAAATTTGACGCAGACGGTTCGGACATTGACGCAAAAATGGCGTGTTCGGGCCCTGCCGGTTCAGGTGCGACAATCGCGCTGACGGGCACGGTTGCGGAAACGAAGTCCGACTTGAAGATGGATATGACCATTGACGCAGGCCCGATGGGTGAGATGAATATGCAGATGACGACAAAATCCGAACGTATCGGTGATTGCGCGTAATCTGGATCATTCCTGATGAGTGAAAAAGGGCGGGGCCGGTTCGATCCGGGTCCGCCCTTTTCGTTTCGGGAGCGGTGTATTGCAATCTTCCGCTAATCCGGCGATGCTTTGCTGCAATGCAAAAAAACCTGATCCCAAAAGAACCGATTTCGCGCCGTATTGCGTTGGCGAGCGCGGCCAATCCGGAACCGGGCGACCGGCCCAAATTGCGGCACCTTATAGGCGAGCTGAGCATTCTGGCAGAGCCGGTCCGCCGCCCTTTTCGCAAGTTAGAAATTGCGCCAGCGGAAACGCCGCGCACGATCATGCTGCTGCCCGGCTTTGCCACGCACCCCGTTCGGATGCGCTATCTGGCGCAAAATCTGGAGAAGGCGGGGCATATTGTTAAACGGTGGGGGATGGGCTTTAATCTTGGTCCGACACCGGAAAATGTCACTTTTCTCGAACACCGGCTGACGCAGCTGCATGACCGGTATGGCCGCGAAGTGGTGCTGGTGGGCTGGAGCCTCGGCGGGTTGTTTGCCCGTGAGCTGGCACGCAGACATCCGGAGAAAGTCGCCAAAGTGATCACTATGGGCTCTCCCTTTTCCGGTAATCCCCGCGCGAATAATGCCTGGCGTATTTACCAGTTTATCGCCGGGCATCCGGTCGACCAGCCGCCAATTAAAGGCGATACGCGCGCCAAACCGCCGGTTGAAACGGTTGCCTTCTGGAGCGCGCGCGACGGTATTATCAGTCCGCGCAGCGCCTGCGGAAAAGATGGGGAACGTGACCGCGCCGTTGCGCTGCGCTGCAACCATCTTGGATTTTCCTACTCGCCCGAGTGTATTCAGGCGATTTTACGGGAACTTTAAGCCCTTCAAACCTTTCGTTTGAGAGAGCCAGAGGGATATTTTCTCGGCAAAGCGGCATATACGCCGCGCAATCGGGGGCCTATGACTGAGGCATCAGCCAATTTCGATGAGATGTACACGGACGACAGGTCCGTGCGTCCGGCCTATAAGGGCTACTGCCAATGGCACGATCAACAAGACCCGAATTGGCTCAAGCGCAAACACGGCGAGGCGGAAAGCAATTTCCGCAAAACCGGTATCACTTTCAATGTGTATGGCGAGGATGAGGCCGAAGAACGGCTGATCCCGTTTGATATGGTCCCGCGCATAATTGGCGCGAATGAATGGCGCAAACTCACCCGCGGTATTGAACAGCGGGTCAGCGCCCTTAACGCATTCATGTATGATCTTTATCACCGGCAGGAAATCATCCGGGCGGGACGTGTTCCGGCGCGGCTGTTTCAAAATAACGAAGCATGGCTCCAGCAGATGGTCGGCTTCACGCCGCCGGGCGGTGTCTACACGCATATTGTCGGAATTGACTTGGTTCGGACCGGTCCAAATGACTGGTTCGTGCTGGAGGATAATGCGCGCACTCCATCGGGTGTCAGCTATATGCTGGAAAACCGTGAGACGATGATGGCCATGTTCCCCGAGCTGTTTTCGCAAGTTCAGGTGGAGCCGGTTGCGCGCTATCCGCGCCGCTTGGCCAAGAGCTTGGCAGCTTGCGCGCCGCAGGGCGTGAAAGGCAAGCCGACCGTCGCCGTGCTGACGCCCGGCATTTATAATAGCGCATATTTCGAACACGCATTTCTGGCCGACCAAATGGGCGCAGAACTGGTCGAGGGCAGCGATCTGCGGGTGGTCGACGGCTACGTGCAAATGCGCACCACCCGCGGCTATGAGCGCCTTGATGTGATTTACCGCCGTGTGGATGATGAATATCTTGATCCGCTAACATTCAGCCCTGACAGCGTGCTGGGAATTCCCGGCATTATGGACGTGTACCGCGCGGGCAATGTGACCATTGCCAATGCACCGGGAACCGGGGTTTGCGATGATAAGGCGGTGTATAGTTTTATGCCGGAGATCGTCGAATTCTATACGGGTGAGAAGCCGTTGCTGCCCAATGTGCAGACTTGGCGCTGTGCGGATGATGACAGTCTCGCCTATGTCCTCGACAATCTGGAAGAACTGGTCGTCAAAGAGGTACATGGATCGGGCGGTTACGGGATGCTAATCGGTCCCACATCGTCGAAGAAAGAGATTGCCGAGTTCCGCAAAAAACTAAGCGCCAATCCTGCCAATTACATCGCTCAGCCGACACTGGCGCTATCCACAACGCCCATCTTCACGAAGAAAGGCCTGGCACCGCGCCACGTTGATTTGCGCCCCTTCGTGCTGGTGTCCCCCGATGGCATCGACATTACGCCCGGCGGGCTGACCCGCGTTGCGCTGAAGAAAGATTCGCTGGTGGTTAATTCCAGCCAAGGCGGCGGAACCAAAGATACTTGGGTGCTGAAAGACTGATGGCGAACATTCAAATCATTAGAGGCAGCCAATGTTAGGGCGCACAGCGAACGGATTGTTCTGGATGTTCCGATATCTGGAACGGGCTGAGAACACGGCGCGTCTTCTCGATGCCGGTTTGCGTATGGCGCTGACACGCGATCATACGAAGGCCGAAGAGGAATGGCGTAGCGTCATTAAAACATCCGGCCAGCAGCAGGCTTTCGAAGCGAAATATGACAATTATGACGGTTCGAATGCGTGGAACTTCATTCTTCGCGACAAAGACAATCCGGCCAACGTCCTGAGCGCGTTCGAGCAGGTCCGCACAAATGCGCGGCTGGTCCGCAATGCAATCAGCAGCGAAGTGTGGGAAGCGATCAACGAAAGCTGGATGACGCTGAAAGACGATTTGTCGCGTCCGGTAGCGCAAGGCAATTTGGGCAAGGTGGTTGGGCACGTCCGGCGTGCTGGAATGCAGGTGCATGGGGCCATGGCGGGTTCCATGCTGCGCGATGCAGGCTTCCATTTCGCCCGCGCTGGTACCTTTGTCGAACGCGGTGACAGTATCGCACGTATTCTCGACATTAAATATTACTTGCTGTTGCCATCGCTATCATATGTCGGCTCCAGTCTTGATACCGGACAGTGGGACAATGTCCTCCGCTCCGTTTCAGGCGACCGCGCCTATCGCTGGCTGAATGCCGGACAGATTGATGCGCGGGGCATTGTCGAGTTTCTTGTTCTGGACGACCGTTTCCCCCGTAGTTTGGCATATTGCCACTCTGCGCTGCGCGAAAACCTCGCCGCGCTGGCCCGAATTCATCATGCCGAGGGTGAGTGTAACGGATTGATGCGAGAGGCCGATATGCGCATGAGCGAAACAACGATTGACGCAATTTTCGAGATGGGTCTGCACGATTTCCTGATTCAGTTCATCAACAGCAACACGGCCATTAGTGCAGCGATTGCCGAAGATTACAGGTTCACGAGGTGAGATCATGAGATTATCGATCCGCCACAATACCCGTTACCGTTTCAAAGAACCGGTGGTCCACGCGCTGCAACGGCTGCGGCTAACCCCCAAAGAAACGCAGGGTCAAAAAATCCTCGATTGGAATATGAGTTACGAGAACGCCGTTCCCGAACTCGAATATGATGACCAGCACTTCAATTCCGTAAATCTGGTCGCGGTGGAAGAAGGCGCTACGGAAGTTCTGATCCGGTGCGAAGGGACAGTCGATACGGAGGACAATGCCGGCGTGATTGGCCGGCATTCAGGCCATTTGCCGTTATGGAGTTTTCTGGCGCAAACACCGCTTACGAAACCAGGCACAGAAATGCGTCGGTTTATCCGCGATTTTCAGAAAAACGACGTGCGCACGCTCGATGCTTTGCACGCCTTGTCGCATGATATCCGCAGCGATGTTGAATACAAAACCGGCGTCACAGCTGTAAACACAACCGCCGAAGAGGCACTAATAGCGCGGCAGGGTGTTTGCCAGGATCACGCGCATATTTTCCTCGGCGCTGCGCGGGCTATGGGCATTCCTGCGCGCTACGTTAGTGGCTATCTGATGATGAATGACCGGATTGATCAGGAAGCGACCCATGCATGGGTAGAGGCGCATCTGGACGATCTCGGCTGGGTTGGGTTTGACGTGTCGAACGGCATCTGCCCCGATCCTCGCTATGTTCGCGTTGCAACCGGACTGGATTACCGCGATGCGGCACCGATAACGGGCATCAGCTTCGGCAGCAGCGGCAATGAATTGCTGGTTGATGTCGCGGTTGAGCAACAACACATTCAGCAGTGAGTTTAACGTCGCAATTGCCTGCGCAAGGCATGGTGCGGCTTACAGCGAATCTCTAGGAAATTAGACTATGACATATTGTGTGGGAATGGTGGTCGATAAAGGCCTGGTCATGATGAGCGACACACGGACGAATTCCGGCGTCGACAACATTTCGGTATTCAGCAAAATGTTCACGTGGCGCGTTCCGGGCGAACGGATTATTTCAGTAATGACTGCGGGCAATCTGGCCACGACGCAGGCGGTTATCAGCCAATTGGAAGAACGGGCCAAGGCTCCGGAAGACCGCAGCAATTCTTTGCTGAAGTCACCCACTATGTTTCAGATCGCTTCTGAAATTGGCAAGCTGCTGCGCGAAACCATCCGCGAAACGCAGGAGAATAACGGCGTTCGCGGCAAGGGCCGATTTACCGCGTCGATCATCCTTGCGGGGCAGATTGACGGAATGGAGCCGCGGCTGTTCATGATTTATCCGGAAGGTAACTTCATCGAAGCAAGCTATGACACGCCGTTTTTCCAGATAGGCGAAACGAAATACGGGCGGCCTATCATCCTGCGGGGCTATGACCGCGGAATGAGTTTTGAGGATGCCGTAAAGCTGTTGATGGTTTCTTTTGATTCAACCCTGAAGGCTAATCTGTCAGTGGGTCTGCCGCTCGATTTGATGGTGATTGGCCGCGATGCATTCGAGCCGACACATGAACGGCGAATTTCGCAAAGCGACGCATATTTTCAGTCAATCTCCTCAAGTTGGGGCGATGCGCTGAAATCCGCGTTTCATTCGCTGCCTGATTACAGCTTCGAGCAGGACTAACGCACCGAAATTGGTTCAAGGTTAGCAGTATTTAACCCTGATAGATCCGATATGGATGTATGTTTTCTCCGTATAGGACTGCGTAACTATACGTACATATACAAGTAATTCTCTCGGTATTGGTAGTGTTACGTAATGCGCAATCATGCGTAGTACGTCACATTGTGAGAATGAAAAACCAAATCACAATTCATTTCGTCGAACCGAAAACTCGTATCCGGGCCCAATTATCCAGTCTCGCCTTCGACCTTGGGCATCATGCTGAAGTATACGCCGATCTGGGCGAACTATCGCTCAGACCGCTTTCTGGCGGAATACTTGTCGTACGTGACGGATTGGAGGGGCGCAATATAGAACTTCTGATGACACGTATGGCGGATCTGGGAATATGGTTGCCTGTGATCGCGATGGATGAAGACCCGCGCCCCGGCCAAGTCGTGAGCGCCATGCGCGCCGGTGCACTGGACTATCTTCGTCTGCCAATCTCGCATGAAAAACTTGATGACACGATCGCTTTGGTCGCCAGCGAGGCGGATGCCTTTGGGGCTGCGCGCCGGAAAGTCATCGATGCGCGCGGGAAAATCTCAAAATTGTCCAAAAGAGAGCGCGAGGTGCTCGACTGGCTGACCCGCGGACACAGCAATAAAGCGATTGCGAGAGAACTGGATATCAGCCCGCGTACGGTGGAAATCCATCGGGCAAACATGATGTCAAAACTGCACGCCAGTCACGCGGCAGAGGCGGTGCGTTTGCGGATAGAGGCGCAGCTGGATACCCGTATGGAAACGCAGCAGGCAGAGGCCGCTGGCTAACGGCAGAAGCTGCCATTACCCTTTTCGAGGTGGAAATGGTCCTCGTGCGCCGCATTATATTCCGGACCCAGAACCGTGCCAAACCGCTTGCAGGCGCTTCTGTGAACTATGCGCAGAAACTCCCGCTCTTGGCGCGTTCCCCCGTTCCAATCATTCCGCACGCTTATCCTCCGCCCGTCGGCCAGCACAAAGCCGGCTATATCGATCGCCTCTGCACGTGAATGGGCCGAGCGTTTGTTAGACCCGGCAATATTGCGGCAGGCATAACTGCCCATTGTCTCAATCTTCGCCAGCGGGCTGCCAAGTATCTGACGGGCAGCTCTGTCTACGCCATATCTGGCCCAAGCTGAAAACCTGTTTGCAGTAGGGCAGGTGACAGGGCCGAGATTAGTCAATGCAAAGCTGGATTGATCACCTTTAAGCGAGGCGACTGATACTGCGTTAAGGGCGGAGCAGGACTGGCTATAATATTTATCCGGCAATGCCGTGAATCGTGCGCCCGTTTTTCCAAACTCTGCCAGACATTGCCGCCCGGCGGCGCTGGGCGCTATGGATGGATTGGACGTCTGGCGCGGCTGCTGGTCCTTCGCGTCCGGCAATATATTGCATCCGGCAAGCGCCAGCGAGAGGACAGCGATTACAGGTAAGGTGCGCATAATAGACGTTTTTCGCAGGTCGCGCTTAATCTAAGCCTAACCGGTTTGGCACTGGCCAGATTATTCGGGTTACTCAGGCGGGTCTATCTGCTGCCACAGCTCGATCTTGATCCCGTTCGGGTCAAGTATCCATGCAAATTTGCCATAGCCTTCATCGACGCTGTCTAGCACCTCCACATTGCGAGATTTGAGCAGCTCGACAAAACCGTCCAGATCATCAACCCGCAGATTGATCATGAAACCGCCTGTGCCCGGTTTCATATAGCTGTCATCTTTGAAGTGACTGATGAGCGAATAGGGCTGGTCCCCGGTTTCTTCCGACCAGTTCATTTGGGGGCCATATTCGCCATCAATGCCCAGCTTGTCGCGGTACCATTCGCGCGTGGCAGCAGGGTCTTGGACCACGTAAAAGATACCGCCGAGACCAGTAATTTTCGCCATTGTTCAGCTCTCCATCGGTTGCGTCAAATTGCTGACTACAAAGATCGCCAGCCATGCAGCGATAAAGCCCGGAATGATTTCATAGACCCCGTCGCCGCCCATAAAGCTGCCGTTCCATCCAAGCGCGATCCAGCCGATAACTACAGCTGCACCTGTAACCAGCCCGGCAACCGCGCCCGATCCGGTCATCTTGTTCCACGTCAGCGACAGGATGATGAGCGGTCCGAAGGCCGCGCCGAAACCGGCCCAGGCGTTCGATACCAGGCCCAAAACCTGACTGTCCGGATCGCTGGCGATGGCAATTGCAAGCAGAGCGACCAAAAGTACGCAAATCCGGCCTACAGTCACCGTCTCGCGTTCGCTTGCCTCTTTGCGCAGAAACAAGCGGTAGAAATCTTCTGTCAGAGACGATGATGCGACCAGCAATTGCGAACTGATCGTGCTCATGATTGCCGCCAGCAATGCGGCCAGCAAGAAACCGGTGATCAACGGGTGGAACAGCAGGTTCGCCAAAATGATGAAGATCGTTTCCGGGTCCTCCACCGTAACGCCGTTCGCCTCTGCATAAGCGCGGCCTGCGATGCCGACGCCAACTGCGCCAATCAGCGCAATGCCCATCCAGCTCATAGCAATATTACGGGCAATCCGCACATCGGGAACCGAGCGGACCGCCATAAACCTGACGATGATATGCGGCTGGCCGAAATATCCCAGCCCCCAAGTAACCGCGCTGAGAAAACCAATTACACTCAGCCCGGTAAACAGGCTTAGATAGTCGGGATTGCCTGCTGCCCGCGCGGCCTCTGCGGCGGCGCCCAGATCGGTGCCAGTGGTCAATACCACAACCGGCATTAAGATCAGCGCGACAACCATTATGCAGCCTTGCACGAAATCTGTCAGGCTCACGGCCAGAAAACCGCCGACCATTGTATAGGCGAGGACCACGCCTGCGGTAATCCATATGCCCGTCATATAGTCGGACATTCCCGCACTGCTGAACAGTCCGCTGAAGCTGGTTTCAAACAGTTTCCCGCCGCCCACCAGACCCGCTGCCGTATAGACCGCAAAGAAAGCCACAATGATGACTGCCGCAGTCACCCGCAGAGCCACCGCCTTGTCAGGAAATTTATTGGCCAGAAATTGCGGGATCGTCAGCGCATTGCCCAGCGCTTCGGTTTGCTGGCGCAGACGCGGGGCAACTACCCACCAATTGACCAGAGCACCGGCAAACAGGCCGATGCCAATCCACGCCTCGACCAGCCCGCTGGCATAAAGCGCCCCGGGCAGGCCCAGCAGCAGCCAGCCGGACATATCGCTCGCACCCGCAGAAAGCGCTGCGACGGCAGGATGCAAATTGCGCCCTGCCAAAAGATAGCCTGCGCTGTCAGAAGTGGATTTGCGCCATGCATACAGTCCGATGGCAATCATCAGCACGAAATATGCGGCGAGCGAAATGTAGGTCCCTGTCTCCATGTCACGCGCTTTAACAAGCCTGCGGCATGCTGGCCACCATGGGTCTTTTGGACCGTTTTCATTGCTGACGCGTTAGGAGGTCAATAACGTAACGAAAGGATTTCTCTATGTCGCAAGGCCAGCGTTTCACAGGCAAGACGGTAATTGTAACAGGATCATCCAACGGCATCGGCGAGGGTATTGCCCGCCGCTTCGCCAGCGAAGGGGCCAATATTGTGCTGAATTCGCGCAATCAGGCGGACTGCGAGGAAGTCGCGAAAGACCTCGACGCCGACCGCACGCTGATTGTTGCTGGAGACGTATCGAAGCCTGAATTTGCCGAGGAGATTGTCAGCAAGACGGTTGCAAAATTCGGTGCACTGGATGTCTTGGTGAATAATGCCGGTGTCGCCCGAATGGGCCGCATCGCAGATGTCAGCGACGACGATATCGACGCGGTGATTGACATTAATGTAAAGGGCGTTCTCTACCTCAGCCGGGCGGCGGTGCCCGAACTGCTTAAATCCAAAGGCAATGTGGTCAATATCGCCAGCGTTTCCGGTTTGGGCGGTGATTGGGGAATGCCAATTTACAACGCTTCGAAGGGCGCCGTTGTCAATTTGACCAGGTCGATGGCGCTGGAATTGAGCGGGCAGGGCGTAAGGGTGAACTGCATCTGTCCGTCTTTGACCAAGTCGGACATGACAGGCGCAATTACAGGAGATGAGCGGGCCATGAAAGCTATCGCCAACCGGATGCCGCTGGGCCGCGCTGCCGAGCCCGAGGAAATTGCGGGGCCGACGGCGTTTCTTGCATCCGATGATGCGGTATTTGTGACCGGCGTGAACCTGCCCGTGGACGGCGGTGTGAGCGCCAGCAACGGTCAGCCAAACTTTTTCGGCTGACATAACGACAATCAGGCAGCCTCAGAATGAAAAAGGCCCCGCACCTGAGATCAGGGCGGGGCCTACAATTTTGTGCCGAAAGCTTATCAGGCTTCCATTTTGCGTTTGGCTTTCTTGCGCTCATGCGGATCGAGCATGCTTTTGCGCAGACGGATGTTTTCCGGGGTGACTTCCACCATCTCGTCATCGTCAATATAAGCAATTGCCTGCTCCAGGCTCATCTTGCGCGGTGTGGTGAGGCGGATTGCGTCATCCTTACCACTTGAGCGGAAGTTGGTGAGCTGCTTCGATTTCATCGGGTTGACTTCAAGATCGTCAGGCTTGGCATTTTCGCCAATGATGATGCCCTCATAAATCTTCGCGCCGCCGCTGATGAACAATTCGCCGCGCTCTTCCAGCATATTCAGTGCATAGGCCGCAGCTTCGCCTGAACAGTTGGAGATAAGAACGCCGTTCTGCCGGCCTTCGATGGGGCCTTTGTAAACGTCATATTTTTCGAACAGACGGTTCATGATCCCTGTGCCGCGTGTGTCTGACAGAAACTCACCGTGGTAACCGATCAGTCCGCGCGAGGGGGCGGAGAAGGTAATGCGGGTCTTGCCGATGCCAGACGGGCGCATTTCGGTAAGGTCGGCTTTACGGCGCTGCATTTTCTCAACCACAGTGCCGGAGTGCTCGTCATCCACATCGATCACGACTTGCTCATAAGGCTCCATGCGCTGACCGTTTTCCTCACGGAACAGAACTTTCGGACGGCTGATGCCAAGCTCGAACCCTTCACGGCGCATGGTCTCGATCAGAACGCCAAGCTGCAATTCACCGCGACCTGCGACTTCGAAACTGTCCTTGTCGTCAGATTCGGTGATGCGGATGGCCACGTTGCTTTCGGCTTCGCGCGCCAGTCGGTCACGGATCATCCGGCTGGTAACCTTGCTGCCTTCGCGGCCGGCAAGGGGGCTGTCATTCACAGAGAAACGCATAGCCAGAGTTGGCGGGTCAATCGGTTGCGCTTCGATCGGCTCGGAAACCGATGGATCACAGATCGTGTTGGAAACCGTGGCTTTCTCAAGACCGGCAATCGCGATGATGTCCCCGGCTTTGGCAGTCTCCACCGGAACCCGGTCCAATCCGTTGAATGCAAGGATCTTTGTTGCCCGGCCAGACTCGACAACATTGCCGTCCATATCAATCGCATGGATGGGATCGTTGATATTGACGACGCCCGACTGGACACGGCCTGTCAGGATACGGCCCATGAAATTGTCACGGTCGAGCAAAGTTGCGAGGAAGGTGAACTTTCCGTCAGCATCCAAGCCCGGTGCGGGAACATGCTCGACAATCTTCTTGAACAGCGGGTCCAGCGTGCCTTCGCGTGCATCGGGATCTTCGCTGGCGTAGCCGTCACGGCCTGATGCATACAGTACAGGGAAATCAAGCTGTTCGTCATTGGCATCAAGCGACACAAACAGATCGAAAACTTCATCCAGAACCTCGACAGCGCGTTGGTCTGGACGGTCAATCTTGTTGACCACCACAATCGGCTTCAAGCCAAGAGCCAGAGCCTTGCCGGTCACGAATTTGGTTTGCGGCATCGCGCCTTCGGCGCTGTCGACCAGCAGGATAACGCCGTCGACCATGCTCAGAATACGTTCGACCTCAGCGCCGAAATCGGCGTGGCCCGGTGTGTCGACGATATTGATCCGGCGGGTCTCTTCGCCTTCGCCATATTCAACGGACGTACATTTGGCGAGAATGGTAATACCGCGCTCTTTTTCCAGGTCGTTGGAATCCATCGCACGTTCTTCCACGCGCTGGTTTTCCCGGAACGTCCCGGACTGACGGAATAGTTGATCCACAAGCGTGGTTTTGCCGTGGTCGACGTGAGCGATAATCGCTACGTTACGCTGGTTAGCGGACATTTTTTTTGCTTTCGTTTGATGCGCTGATCATTGTGCAGTGCAATATGGCGCGCGCCCTAGCCGAGAGGCGCTGTCAGGGCAAGCCTTCTGAGCGCAATCGCCCGCCTTAGGTTTCCGTAACGGCACTGTTACATTCTGGCCACAAATGCCGCAATCCCTAGTGGTTGCGCGGTTTTTACTTGAGTGGTTCATCCCGCATACCTATGCAAAAAGCACAGATGGGCAGTTCAATTGTCCACGTGGAAGAGGATGACAAATTCATGAAATTCACTGCTTTTAATCGCGGCGCGTTTTCTCGCGCGGCACTTTATGCCGGTGTCGCTGCAGTCGGTCTTGGTTTGCCCGCAGGCGCAATGGCGCAGGACGCGGACGACGAAGTTGCCGGTGATGATGGTTCTTTCGATGACGGTATTATCGTTGTTACAGCTTCCAAGCGTGAGACAACGCTTCAGGAAACACCAATTTCTGTTTCTGTAACATCTGGCGAAACACTCGAGAATGCGCAAATTCGCGATGTTCTCGATCTGCAAACGGTCACTCCGTCGCTTCGTGTTAGCCAGCTGCAAACATCGTCCGCTTCAACCTTTATTATTCGCGGTTTTGGTAACGGCGATAACAACTTTGGCATCGAGCCTTCGGTTGGCGTCTTTATCGACGGCGTTTTCCGTTCGCGCTCTGCTGCGGCTCTGTCCGATCTTCCAAATGTTCAGCGGATCGAGGTTCTGAACGGACCGCAATCGACCCTGTTCGGTAAGAACGCATCTGCCGGTGTTATCTCTGTTGTCACGCGTGAGCCGCAATTCGAGTTTGGCGGTTCTGTCGAGGCAGGATACGGTAATTTCAACGACATGCTGATTAAGGGCGATATTACTGGTCCGCTGACCGATACTATCGCTTTCTCGCTTGATGGTAGTTACAATAAGCGTGACGGTTACGCCACCATCGTGAACCTCAACGAGGAGCAGAATAACCGCAATCGCTGGGCTGCGCGCGCGCAATTGTTGTTCGAGCCATCGAACAATTTCAAAATCCGTGCAATTGGTGACTATTCGAAGATTGACGAGGTTTGCTGTCAGGTTACGACTTTGGTCTCCGGCCCGGTCACAGGCGCGATCAACGCCGTTGGCGGCCAGCTCGATACCAATCGCTTTAGCTACGACGCTTTCCTTAACTTCGTTCCAACCAATGAAGTCGACAATTACGGCGGTTCGATCCAGGCAGATCTGGATGTTGGCGCGCTTTCATTCACTTCGATCACATCATATCGTGAACTGAAGAACTTCTTCCTGTCGGACATTGATTACACCAGCGCAGACATCGCAACTGAAACACGCGATCAGGCGGTGAAGACATTCACTCAGGAATTCCGCGTTACATCCGATTTTGACGGACCGATCAACTTCCTGCTTGGCGGTTATTACTTCGACGAATCGATCACTCAGGACAGCGCCATTCAAAACGGCAGCCAGATCCGTGACGTGTTCGAATTGCTCGCAGGCGGTAACCCTGTCGATATTCTGACTGGTCAGCCAAGTGTGTTCAACGGCGTAGAAGCTGCTCTTGGCCTTGGTCAGGAAACGATTTTCCGTACTCCGTTGCTGTCGCAAGAAACGTTCGCGATGGACAACACGTCTTATTCGATCTTCGGTACTGTTGATTTCGAACCGTTTGACGGCTTCGTGCTGACTGGTGGTTTCAACTACACCGACGATAAGAAGGACTTTGCACTTTCACAATTGAGCCCTGATCCACTTGGTCAGGTGAATCTGGTTGACGCATTTATCACTCTTGCATCCGGCGGAACGATCACCACCCGGGATCAATTCCAAGCATTGCCAGCTGCGAACCAAGCGGCTCTGCTTGCTGCGGCGACCAATCCTAATGTGAACACATTGCTGCCGCTTCAAGGCTTCCAGTTCCAACCACCATTCCTGACTATTCCGAATGCGGTTGAAGATGGCCGGACACGTGATGACAAGTTCACCTATCTGCTGCGCGCCTCTTACAGCGTGTCTCCGGAAGTGAATGTATACGCAAGTTACGCAACGGGCTTCAAAGCCAGTTCTGTGAACCTGTCGCGTGACAGCCGCCCTTCATCGGCAGACTTTGTTGCCGGCCCTGGCGGTTCTTCTTTCGCTGCACCATCTTCGCCGATTACCGATGCGGGTCTGGCAGTTCCGAACTTGAGCAGCGGTTCGCGTTTCGCAGGTCCTGAAGAAGCAACGGTTTATGAAATCGGTGTGAAAGGCCAGTGGGAAGGCTTCGGCTTTAACCTCGCTTTGTTCGACCAAACGATTGAAGGTTTCCAAAGCCTGGCGTTCACCGGCACCGGTTTTGCTTTGCAGAACGCCGGTCAACAGTCGGTCAAGGGTCTAGAATTCGATGCGACGATCGTACCGACTGATGGTCTGGTATTCACGTTTGCGACAACCGTTCTTGATCCATTGTTCGATGATTTCCCGGGCAGTGTTCTGGGTGATCTATCGGGCGTGCAGCCAGCTGGTATCCCTGAAATCGCCATTTCGACTTCTGCAACCTACACGCATGAATTCGGATTGAGCGGCAACCAGTTGGTCACCCGGATTGATTACAACCATGAAAGCAACACGCCGATCAATAACGGCCTGCCAACTTTCAACGCGGCTTTGGGTAATACCGAAATCTTCAACCGCGAAGTGAATCTGGTAAACGGATCGATGACCTTCAAAATGGAGAATGGTTTTGAGGTCGGCGCTTACGTACGTAACCTCCTCAATGATCAGTTCATTACGACTGTATTCGATAGTGTGGCACAGGCGGGCAGTGTGTCCGGATACCCAAGCCCACCACGCCGTTATGGCGGTTTCGTACGGTTCAAGTTCTGATCCGATAAATCTAAGAATAAGAAAGGGGCTGCTTCACCGCAGCCCCTTTTTTGTTGGTTAGTTGATATTGATGTGTCGCTCGTTCAAACTGATCTACATGCTAATCTGATATAGGGGATCGATATGCACTGGATGATTTTGCCGTTTAAGCGCTTTGCCGAATTTTCAGGGCGCTCGCGCCGGATGGAATATTGGATGTTTGCCCTGCTTGGCGTGATCGTTGCTATAGTATGTTATGCGCTGATTCTGGCAGATATGGGCCCTATGATTCTCGACGCGGTCAACAACCCTGACAGTCCGCCGGATAGCGCTTCTTTCGAAGGGTTAGGTATCTTGAGCGGGATTGGAGGATTGGCACTGCTAATTTTTGGGCTCGCATCCATTATCCCTAGCATTGCGGTGACTGTCCGTAGGCTTCACGACAGGAATATGAGCGGATGGTATTACCTCGGTTTTATCGTCTTGTATCTGGTCACAGGGGTCCTTTTCGCCCCGCTTGCATTGTTATTGGCGTTGGGGTGGATAGTACTGATGGCGCTTCCCGGTACTGCTGGTCCGAATAATTACGGTCCTGACCCCAAGGATCCCACTAACGCCTCTGTTTTTGAATAGCGCGGCGGCACCGCGCAGGCCTATAACGCCCTCAGCGCCTGCGCGGGCTTTGCTCTTAAAAGCGGTAATGATCCGGCTAGTGCGAATATCAGCACAAAGGCCAAACCTCCGCCCAATACAGCCAATATCTCCGCCCAGTTGGGAAGCCAGTCAAACTCGAACAGCTGCGTAATGACCAGCCATGCCAGTCCGCTGCCCAGGCCCAGCGCGACGACTGCGAGGATCAACGCAAGAATACCGTATTCGGCAAGCTGCATGAATAATATCTGCCGCCTGCTCGCGCCTAGAACGCGCATAACAACGGTATCATATGTTCTTACCGCTCGTGCGGCGGCGATCGCACCGATCAGAACGGCAAGGCCGGCCAACACGGCCACCGATGCAGCAGCGAAAGTTGCCAGCCCGACTTGACCCAGAATGACGCGTGCCTCGCCCAACACCTGACCGATTTCGATTACAGAGCTGGATGGGAAGGCGCGCACGAGCTGGCGCAGCAGCGGCCCGGTGTCGGCATTTTCCGGCAGGTCGACGGTCGCCGCTATGTTGTGCGGCGCATCGGCAATAGCATTGCTGGAGAAGACCAACACGTAATTAAAGCCCATGCTTTCCCAATCGATCCGGCGCAGATTGGCAACGCGTGCGGATTTTTCCACGCCTAGAATCCCGACGGTGATCACATCACCGACTTGCAAATCAATTGCGTTGGCAAACTCCTCATCAACCGACACGAGCGGCTCGCCAGAATGATCCTCAGCCCACCAATCACCTTCGACAAGCGAATTTCCTGGCGGAAGGCTATCCGCATAGGTCAATCCGCGTTCACCGCGCAGCGGCCACGCGCCTTCAGGTAACTCTTCCAAATCAGCGACACGGGTCATGGACGCTTCCGGACCATAGGCGAGGATCGCCCCGCGCAATGCTGGCACCGTCCGGATCATCGCTTCGGACTGCTCGGCTGTGACCAGCGATCTGAATTCGCCAACTTGATCGCGCGGAATATCCAGCACGAAATAGTCCGGGGCCTGTTCGGGCACACGCTGGTCAATATTGCCGTTGATGCTACTTTGTATGGCGGCGAGCAGGACAAACGCGCTCAGGCCGAAACCCAAGGCAGTTACCAGTGCGCCAGTCGAGGCTCCGGGGCGGTGTAAATTAGCCAACGCGTTTCGCACCAGCGGATTGCGCGGACGCGGCAATTTTTCGGACAATTTGCGGATCGACCAGCCAAGCAATGCGAGCAGTCCCAGAACCACAACTGCGCCGAGCAGGAATCCTCCGGAAAGCAGCGGATCACGTGCGGTTAGCAGTGCCAGTGCGACGATGCCGGCCATCCCGCCAAGCACCCAGCCAAGGGCGCGTCCATCACGCGACAGTGGTACGATACGCGCGCGCATGAGAGCCATTGCCGGAAATTTGCGTGCCCGTAACAGCGGGGTAGCGGCAAACACCAACGCGACCAGCATTCCGTATGCAGCCGCAATCGCCAGTGCAGCAGGTTCGAACACAAACCCGCTATCCACCGGAAGAAGCCCTTCCAGCGCGGCCGCCAAAAGCGGCGTGATAAGTACGCCTGCCGCCAACCCGAAAACGCTACCCACCAGCGCAGCGGAGCCGATCTGGAGTGCATAGATGCGGGCAATGTCCCGGCTTGATGCGCCGAGGACTTTCAATGTGGCGATACTCGCCCGGCGGGCTTCCAGATAGGAAGAGACGCCGCCGCCAATGCCGATCCCGGCAATGACTAGCGCGGCAAGGCCGACAAGAGTGAGAAATTCACCCATCCGTGACACGAACCGGTCTGCCCCCGGTGACGCGCGGTCGCGTGTGCGGAAGTCGAAACCGGCATTGGGGAACTGTTCCTCTAGGGATTCCTGAACTTCCGACGGGTCGCGATTGTCGGAAAATGCGACGCGGTATTTACTTTGATACATCGCGCCCGGAGCTAGCAGTCCCGACTGGCCGGGAATATCTTCTGCAACCAGAATAGTCGGGCCAAGCTGGAAGCCCTCGCTAAGCCGGTCAGGTTCGTTATCGATGATGCCCCGGGCAATTAATTCGGTCGTGCCGATTTTGAACGTGTCGCCGACGCCAATGCCAAGCCGGTCAATCGCACCCTGCGCCAGCCACGCCTCATTGCCCTTGGGCGCCTCGGCAATTTCGCCATCTCCGACGGTCAAATCGCCGTAGAGCGGCCAGCTACTATCAACCGCTTTCAGTTCGATAGGTGCTGCATTTTCGCCTGCTGTGGCCATGGCTTGCAAGCGGGTGCCGCCGGAAACCTCCCCTAATTCGGCCAATGCAGCGCGCTCGTTTTCGAGAAGGTCGCGCTGCCAAACTTCTATTTCCAGATCACCGCCGAGCAATTCTTGTCCGCGGCCTTCCAATTCGCTTTCAATCGCGCCGGTCAATGTGCCGATTGCAGCCAATGCCCCTGTTCCAAGGAACAGGCACACCAACAGCAGACGCAGACCTTTAAAGCGGGCATTGAGATCCCGCCGCGCGATCCGCCACGCTGTGGCCCATGAAACTGACGTGCTCACGCCGCCTTACTGTCTTTGGCGATTAGGCCGTCGCCAATCGTGATCACGCGGTCGCAACGTTCGGCCAATTCCGCATCGTGCGTAATAACCAGCAGGGTCGCGCCGGTTTGCTGGCGCCGCTTAAATAGCAAGTCGATAATGTCATGGCCGGTCGACACGTCCAGATTACCCGTTGGCTCGTCGGCGAAGATTAGGTCCGGCCCGGGGGCGATGGCGCGGGCGATGGCCACGCGTTGCTGTTCTCCGCCGGAAAGCTGCGTCGGGTAATGGTCCAGCCTGTGACCCAAGCCGACGGCTCGCAATTCGGCTTCTGCCTTACTGGCTGCGTCTGCATCGCCCGCCAGTTCCATAGGCGTGGCGACGTTTTCCAACGCCGTCATTGTGGGCAGCAGGTGGAATGCCTGCAACACGATGCCGATATTGCCGCGCCGCGCCTGTGCCAGCTCGTCTTCATCCATGTTGGTGAAGTTCTGTCCAGCCACGTGTAAATCGCCGCTGGTAGAGCGTTCCAGCCCCGAAAGCACAGCCATGAGCGAGCTCTTGCCGGAACCCGAGGGGCCAAGCAGAGCCACAATTTCTCCGGTGGCAATGTCCAGATCAATCCCGCGCAGTACCTCGACCGGATTTTTGTCCGGATCATAGGTCAGAGTGAGATTACGGGCGGAAATCGTATTTTGACTTGTCACCAAAAACCAATCGCATAGGGAAGGGGGCCGAGCAAGGAGGCTCACAGATGCAACTAAGCCGTTTGTCGATTGTTCCCGTAGTTTCATGTGGTCTGTTACTCGCATCATGCGGATCAGAGGCACCAGCACCGCCTGCGCAGGAACCGGCTATGTCCGAAACCGCTGCAGACGCGCTGCCGGTCATGGGGCCGGAGAGGCGTATTCTGGCCTTCGGGAATAGCTTGTTTGCGGGCTACAATGTCGCGCAGGAGGACAGCTATCCGGCTAAATTGGAGGCTGCATTGCGCGGGCAGGGCGTGAATGCGCGTGTCGCAAATGCAGGGGTATCAGGCGATACAACTGCGGCAGGGCTGCAACGGCTGACATTCACTCTGGATGCGCAGGAGGAAAAGCCGGAATTGTTTATTCTGGAATTGGGCGGCAATGATCTGCTGCGTAATATCCAGCCTGCCGAAACGCGCAAGAATATCGAAGCAATGCTGCAAGAGCTGCAAAAGCGCGATATTCCGGTGCTATTGATGGGAATGCGAGCGCCGCCAAATCTGGGGCCGGAATTTCAGTCGCAATTTGACAGTCTATATCCGGAACTTGCACGTAAGTATGATGCAGAATTGGTGCCGTTCTTCCTTGAGACAATTTACGACAAGCCGGAATTGATCCAACCCGACCGTATCCATCCGACGGAAGACGGCATAGAAAACCTGGTCGGCGCAACAGTTGCGGCGGTGAAGTCAGCCTTGCCCGATCCGGCTGAATAGGCTTTGCTAAAGGCGGTCCAGACTTCCGCCGGTTACCTTCCAGATAGCGGCTTCGGCCCGAATGCTGTCAAATGGTGCCAGCTCGGTTCCGGTAAGCCAAACTTGCGCACCGCTATTGCGCAACCGGCTGAACAGAGCCTCGCGGCGCAGCGGATCGAGATGGGCGGCAACTTCGTCGAGCAGTAGCAGACTTGGGCGCCCCTTTGCCGCTAGGTCGGAATGCGCCAGAATGATCGCGATCAACATCGCCTTCTGCTCCCCGGTCGAACATGAAGCCGCCGGTGCGTTCTTGCCCGTCATATATACGCGCAGTTCATCACGATGCGGGCCGATCAGGCTACGTCCGGCGGCACGGTCGCGCTGGCGGTTGGCACGCAGGGCTTCGGCAAACTCTGCATGCGGGATCGGACCGCCCGCATCATAGGTAAGCGCTGGGCGGGCAAAGGGTTCTTCGGGCAGAAGCGCGAGTTGTTCCATAATCTGGGAAATCGTGCTTAGCCGTCCCTGCGCCAGTGCGCTGCCATGTTCGGCCATTTGCGCCTCGATACCCTCCAGCCAAGATGCCTCAGGTGGCCGGTCATCGGACAAAAGACGATTCCGTTCACGCAAGGCCGCCTCATACCGGCTTGCATGGCGGGCGTGGAGAGGATCAAGCGCCAAAGCCATACGGTCGACAAAGCGCCGCCTTGCGCCAGCGGAGTCCGTGAACAGACGGTCCATTGCAGGGGTAAGCCAGCCAATGGCCAGCCATTCCCCCAGCGCGACTGCGCTGCTGTCGCTGCCATTGACCCGCACCAAGCGTCTGCCAGGGCGCGCCGCTTCGGTATGTGTGCCAAGCCTGACGGGCTCTTGCCCATGATCGTCGATCAAGGACGCGCCGACAGCAAAACCGCCTACGCCACCGGCATCTGCCATTTCGCTCAAGGCGGCGCGGCGCAAACCTCGTCCTGCCGCAAACAAAGACAGAGCCTCCAAAATATTGGTTTTGCCAGCACCGTTTTCACCTACCAGCAGGTTAAACTGCCGGGTTCCTTCCAAGCGGGTTTCCGAATGATTGCGGAAAAATGAGAGGGTGATCTGGTCGAGAGCCATGTGCAGATTTGCTCTAACGGGAGGCTTGCCGACACGCTACTTGAAAAGAGCGTCCTAATAGATGGTGAAAAATCCCAACATTCAGGAAGCGTTAATCATATACATCAGGTTACAAACCTTAAAAATGGCTGAATTCTGGGGTTTTCCAAAACTGGCACGGTCCCTGCAAAGTGGTTGGCATGGCGGAATGGTCCGCTGGAAACATCACTTAGGAGGATAATTTTATGACTTATGACCTTTTCACCAACCGGGTTTTCGCAGCTGTTTCGGCTCTCGCAATTTCCGCAGTGTTCATGGCCGCAGCCATTGTACCAGCCAGCCAGACCGTTTTGATCGCCTGATCCAAACCAGCCTCGCAATCGACATTCCAACAGAAAGGACATATTATGTTTGAACTTAACGAAATGAGCAGCCGCTTCGTCGCTGCTGTCTCTTCAGTAGCAATCTCTGCTGCACTGTTTGCATATGCAATCGTACCTGCAGAGCAGGGCGTTGCTCTCGCCGGAGTTATGGCATGAACCAGATTGATCAAAACCCAGCAGGCGGACCGCCGTCAAAGGATTTTCGCCTGGATAAAAGCAACGCCAAACTTTGGGGCGTATGCGGCGGGATCGCCAACTACTTCGGCGTGGATGCTACCCTAGTGCGTATCGGCTTCGTTGCCGGAACATTGATAGGTTTTGGCTCGCTGCTGCTGGTATATCTCGCAGTCGCACTGATCGCCGATTAAGAGCGGGGCATCAGCCTCGCTCCCACCTTAAG